>JAHHSR010000004.1 GCA_020025075.1 Pectinatus sp.
TCGTGTATCAGACTTCTCAAGAATCCCCCACTTCTATAAGTGGGGGAGGTTCAAGTACGAGCTGGACCGAAAATAAAAAAGCTAAGTTGCGTGCCGAGGTCAATGGCTTAACTGGAGGTTCAAGTACGAGCTGGACCGAAAATAAAAAAGAGGCAAAGTATGACAAAGGACAAAAGAAAGCAAAAGAAGCGGTCTATGCCGAGCATCATGCTTGGAACAAGTTGCTTTTTCTTTGAGCATTTGCGCCAGCATCGCAAGAGCATAGCAATTTCCCTGTCGGCGGCAAAGGTAATTTGCATTAAGACGCCATATGGAACCTCGGAAGATGGCGCAAGAAAAATCCTCAAGCAGCACGAGAAGTGGATTTTGGCGCGGGCAAAGGCGCTTGCAAAAACACTCGCTGCAGCGCAAGTACTCTATCATGGTCAAAAATATCCGCTTTGTTGCCAAAAAGGCGCTTTAGAAGCCGTCTTTTGGCGCAGTGAAAAGCTTTTTCTCATTGCGCCGGAAAAAAAGCGGGAAAAAGAGCTACTCTTAGCTTGGTACAAGGCACAGGCATTGTCTTTTTTAAAAGAGCGCGTTCCCTTTTGGGGAGAAAAGCTCCATGTGACGTGGCAAAAAATTGCCGTACGCGACCAAAAAACCCGCTGGGGAAGCTGCTCTTGGCGCGGCACATTGAGCTTTAATTTTCGCATTGTCATGCTGCCGCCAGCCGTGGCCGACTATATCGTCATTCATGAATGTGCGCATTTGCGCGAATTCAGTCATGCCCCAGCCTTTTGGCAGCTCGTGCGCCAGTTTGACCCCGCCGTAGACGAGCATCGCCGCTATCTAAAAGACGCCGGTCTAGCCGCGTTTCACGCTCTGCGCTGACCGACAAAAATACCCCTGCTGCCAAAAGGCAGGCAGGGGTAAAATTATTTTACTATCGTTACGGGACAGGTGGCATTTTCAATTACATATTGGCTGACGCTGCCCAGAAGGACGCCCTTGACGAAACCGAGACCACGGCTTCCCATGACAATCATGTCGCTGTTATTTTCCTCGGCAAAGTCCAAAATGGTGACAGCAGGTGAGCCCGTTTCAGAAAATGCTTCCGCCTGCACTTCGCGTGGTGTGCGCTGCAAGGCGCTATCTAGGACAGCATCTCCTGCCTTGTTGACGGCATCTAAAATAGCGTCGGAGAGACAGGCATTGATGGCTAGCTGGTTGATGTTGGCGACATAGAGATAGTTTATCTTGGCATTGCATGAAATGGCCAGCTTTACAGCAAATGCCACGGCCTTGTTTGAGCCGTCAGAACCGTCTACGGGAACTAAGATTGTCTTGATTTCGTCCATATTAAACACTCCTTCTCAATTGCGGCTTGAGCATCTTGTCGGTCCGCCCCGCTTTTAGCATAGCAGGGTGCCGCTTGTCTTTAGTATATAGCAAATAGAAAGGTCCAACAAGTAGCCTAACGCCGGGTGTGGAAAAATTCGCGCAAGATGGCGCGGCATTGGTCTTCGCACACCCCCCCTCGCAGCTCAATAGGGCGATGTAGATGAGGATGCTGCGAGATGGCAAAGACCGTTTCCATCGCCCCCATGCGCAAATCAAAGGCGCCGTAAACGACGCGCCCTATGCGGCTTAGTAAGATAGCTCCTGCGCACAGTGGGCAAGGTTCCAAGGTCACATAAAGCGTCATTTCGTCGAGGTAGCGCCTCTTTAGTTTTTGGCAGGCAGCCTTAATCGCCAAAAATTCGGCATGGGCCGTGGCGTCATTGCGCCTTTCGACCTCATTTTGGCCTGTGGCAATTATCTTTTTATCCTTGACAATCAAGGCGCCGACAGGGACTTCGCCTTTTTCGGCGGCCTTTCTGGCCCAAAAAAGAGCCTTTTGCATGAAATCGCGGTCCTTATAATCTGGGCAGTTCATGTATATCGAGGCGATAGGCTGCCAGCGCTTGCGCTGGCTTTGATGGTTTCATCTTCTTGGTTAAAATCTGGCTAAAGCACTTTTCTCTTTTACCTGCAAAACTGTAAGCATTACCCGTAAGCCCTTGGCCGTAATTTTTGACGAGGCTTGAGCGTGGGTCAATTTTTTCAATACGCGGCAGCATGACTATCCCTTCCTTTCTAAAAATAAACATTCCTTACTTATATTATAGTTTGTTTTGATAAAATCTGCTAGTTTTTGCACAAAAAAAGCGGCGAAAAGTCACCAGTGGTACTTTTCGCCGCGGCTTATTTTAAAAGCGCGATAAATTTGTTCCGTCAAAAGGAGCCTTATCATCTGGTGCGTGAAGGTGAGAGGCGAAAAGCTCCAGCGCCAATCGGCTTTTTGGCGTACATCTTCAGAAAGGCCAAAAGCGCCGCCAATGAGGAAGGCAATCTCGCTTTGGCCGCTTAGGGCAAGCGCGTCGAGCTTTTGGGATAGCTTTTCCGAGCTTACCTCTTCTCCCTTGATGTCGAGCACGATGAGATAGGCCTGGGGTGGCACTTGCGCCAAAAGGCGCTCGCCTTCAAGTGCCAAGACCTTCTTTTTCGTCGCCTCCGACGGGTCGGAAGGCATTTTTTCCTCATTTATTTCGATGATTTTCACCTTGGCAAAAGGGGAAAGGCGTTTTAAAAACTCATTAATCCCTTCGCGCAAGTATTTTTCCTTGAGTTTTCCAGCGCCGATAATGGTTATTTTCATGAATTTTCCTAACTAGGCTTGACAGCTGACCATTTCATTTTGTTTTGCCAGCTGAATGTTGCACTTGTCTTTATTTGGTTTGCCCAAAATTTTTTCTACCGCCCGCATTATGGCCTCGGGGCAGTTATTTTCCTCGCTCATGTGCGCAAGCAGCACCTGGCGCGGCTTTTTTCCGGGCAGGCGGCTCAAAGTCCAGACCGCTTCTTCGTTGGAAAGATGGCCGCGATTGCTGAGGATGCGCCTTTTGAGGGAGAAGGGATAGCACCCCTTTTTTAGCATGTCAAGGTCATAATTTGCCTCCAAAATCAAGATATCAGAGTCGGCAAGCGCCGCCTGCACCGAGCTTGTCACAAATCCAAAATCGGTCGCGATGGCACATTTTTGGTGGCAATTTTCAATCGTATAGCCGACCGGGCTTGCCGCATCGTGCAGGATAGAAAATGGCTCGATATGAAAGGAACCCAAATCGAGGCTATCTCCAAGCGGGTGAAGGCACTCCTGCGGCAACTTATCATAACAAGACATCGCCTTAAAAGTGGCGGGGCGGGCATAAATGGGCAGGGCATATTTTTTGCACAAGGTAGGCAGACCCTTGATGTGGTCGCCGTGCTCATGCGTGATGACAATGCCGCTGAGTGAGGCTGCATCTTTATGCAGGGCTTTAAGGCTCTGCTCGATGCGCCGCGCGCTGATGCCGGCATCGACTAGAAGGCAGCTTTTTTCATCTTCTATTAAGATGGCATTGCCCTTGCTGCCGCTGGCTAAAGCAGTTGCTTGCAATATCTTCGTCCTTTCTCTTTTTCTCATTGTCTATTATAGCACTTTTGGCAATAAGTTAAGGCACAAAAAAAGCACTGCGAAATCGCAGTGCTTTGGCTTAGCGTATGATAAATATATCAGTCGGCGATGCACACATTTACAGCGCGCATTTTGCTGCTGTCACGCGTATCCGGTTCAGCATCAAAGGTTACTTTCTGACCTTCTTCGAGGGTCTTGTAGCCATCTACCTGAATTGCGGAATAATGAACGAACAAATCACCGCTGCCATCATCATTGGTGATGAAGCCGTAACCTTTACCAGCATTAAACCATTTAACTACTCCTGTCATTGTGAATCCTCCCGACAAATAAATATGAATTATATCCAACAGAAAAACAAAAAGCACATGCTCTTGTAAAGCATCAATGTATCGCGATTAATGGCTTACAAGAGCATGTGAGTCCGTTGCCAATCTCTGAATACATGATAAATATATCATGTAAGGCTATAATTGTCAATTATTTTATCGTTAATTAAAAGGCTTTGAGAACATTTTTTTGCAATATTCTTTATTAGCATAATTGATTAAAAATATACCATATAAGTTGCCATTCTCTTATAAAAGAATATTTAAGTTGTATATGGATACTTTATTTACAAAAACAAAAAATGAAATAAAATGCCATGTATTATTGATTAAAGAAAATGGTTATTAATAGACAATATTATTTTTACATTTATAAAAATATTTTCTCTTGACAAAAAAATATTAGCAAAAAATGTTTTGTGCAAAATTTATGCAAGTCAGTTATAATTAGCTCCGAACAATATTGACTTAAAATTACAATAGCTATAAACTTATGATGAAGCAAAAAGCAGTGTTTATAAAAAGGCCATTTTAGGAGAGCCTATAACCTCCTTACAAAAAACGAAAAAGAGGGGATAAACATGACTTTAAGACATCTTTCCATATTCATCAAGGTTTGTCAAGAAGGAGGCGTAACGGCAGCAGCTAAAAAAATGCACATTACGCAGCCTTCTGTCAGCCAGGCGCTGCAGGAGTTGGAAGAACATTATGGCATTTTACTCTTTGAAAGGCTCGGACGGCGCCTGTTTATCACAGAAGCTGGCGAAAGACTTTATGGCTATGCCAAGAAGATTATTCACTTGAATCTTCAGACAGAGGAAGCAATGCGCGCCTTTGTCAAGAGTGGCGTCCTTAAAGTGGGGGCAAGCATGACGATAAGCGAGGTCGTGCTCATTGACATCTTGCGCACGGCGGAAAAGAATGACCCTTCGCAGCAGATTATCTCGCGCGTATGCAATTCCTCCGCCTTGGAAGAAATGCTTTTAAACAGCGAGCTCGACATTGCGCTCATTGAGGGCAACGTCAAATCGGAGGCGCTGAAAAAAGAGGTATTTATGCGCGATGACCTAATCTTCATCGTTGCGCCGCAAAATCCCCTCTTGAGCAAGGATAATGTCACGGCACAGGACCTAAAGGGCCAAAAATTCTTCTTGCGCGAGCCGGGCAGCGGTACGCGCGCTCTCTTTGCCTCCGTGATGCAGGCTAATAATATAAATTATCAGATTGCCGGCGAATACACGACGGTCGAAATGATAAAGCGCGCTGTCATGGCCAATTTGGGCATTGGCATCATTTCGGAAAAGGCGGCAGCCAAGGAGATAGCCGAAGGAAAATTGGCCACCTTTGCCATTCCGGGGCTTGTCTTTTCGCGTTCTTTTGACATCGTTTACCATAAGAACAAGTTTATTTCTGATGGGCTGCGTAACTTTATTAAGAGCTGCTATGAGGCTGTTAATAATTTTTAAATAAATTCTTTTTCGGTGCTTGACACTAATTATTATCTTTGTTATTATAATTAATAAGATAAGAGCTGCTTTAATCGCCACGGCGATAGCAGAAAAAATGATTAAGAATATATGGAAATTGTTCTGAAATAGTGAATAATGAAACCTGTTAAAAGGGAGTAACTTCTTTGCTCATCGTCGTCAAAACGCTGTTTGCAGCCGGCGATGGGACCAGTCGAGGTAAGTGAGACTTTTAGCGCTTGGCGCTAAAAGTCTTTTTTGTTTTATGGAAGAAAATCAAAATTAAAAATACGAAAAGGAGGAGCTGCTCTTTTTGAGCAGCGAAAAACAATGGAATTTTTTTTGCCGCTTCTAACCATCATCTGTATTGATTTAGTGCTCGCCGGCGACAACGCCGTTGTCATTGCGCTTGCCGTGCGGGAGCTGCCGCAAAAAATGCGCTGCAAGGCCATTGTATTTGGTACGGCAGGAGCTGTAATCGTGCGCATCATCATGGCCCTTTTAGCCGTCTACCTTTTGCAAATACCATATCTTTTGTGCCTTGGCGGTATCGTCCTATTGCCAATTGCCTTGAAGCTATTGCGCCCTTCGCAAGTCGAAAAAGAAAAAAAGGCCCCCATAACCTTTTTGGGGGCGATAAAGCTCATAGTCATTGCCGATGCCGTGATGGGGCTAGATAATGTCCTGGCAATAGCGGGTGCTGCCGGCGGGCACTACGGGTTCATCATTTTCGGCATCTTGATAAGCGTGCCCATTCTGGCCTGGGGCAGCGGCATGATTGCGCGTGCTATGGATAAATATTCCTTCTTCGTATTAGGCGGTGCGAGCATTCTTGCCTATACGGCAGGAACCATGGTCATGCACGATGCGATAGTGGGTTCTTTTTTGCGCTCTTTGGGACCGCTTGAATATATTTTGCCGGCCCTTTCCATTGCCATAGTCGTCATTTATTTTTATGTGCTGAAAAAAACGGAAAAAGTTTAAAAAAAGGCCTTGCGGCCAAGTCTTAGCGGCTTGGTGCAAGGTCTTTTTTGTAGAGTATTCGCATGGAATTTAAGATACATAAGAGTGCCACGCCCGTATCAGCAAAGACCGCCGCCCAAAGCGAGGCAAAGCCAAAAGCGCCCAAAAGCAGCACGGCTCCCTTGACGCCGAGTGCCAAGATGACATTTTCCCGTGCCGTCTGCCGCGTGCTGTGAGCGATGGTGAAGGCGGTATTTACGGCTGTAAGCCGGCTGGACATAAAGACAATATCGGCCGCTTCAATGGCGGCGTCCGCGCCGGCACCGATTGCACCGCCGACATCAGCGCTGGCGAGGACGGGAGCGTCATTGATGCCATCGCCGACAAAGAGTACGGCACCTTTTTGTGCGCGGATATCCTTTAGGGCGACAAGCTTTTCTTCCGGCAAAAGCGAGGCCTTGACCATATCTAGTGGCAACTGGGAAGAAATTTTTTGGGCACCCTCTTGGCCATCTCCTGTGAGCATAGCAAGGAAAAGAGAGCCGCTTTTGAGGGCTTTTAAGACGCTTTGGCAATCATCTTTGAGGCTATCGCCTAAGGTGATAAAGCCCGAAAGATTTTTATCGATGGCGATATAGATGGCGTTTTCCTCGAAAGGTTTTTCAAGAATCCCCTCTTGCTGCAAAAAGCGATAGCTGCCGCAATGGATTTTGTGGTTTTTTACGGTGCCACAAATGCCAAGCCCGGCTATTTCCTGGACATCGCTAGCCGGCAAGAGGCTATATCCCTGCGCTTTGGTATAGGCAACAATGCTTTTGGCAATGGGGTGATTGGAGGCGTTTTCCAGGCTGGCACCAAGCAGCAGAACTTCCTGCTCATCTTTTTGGCAGGATTTAAAATTCGTCACGCCAAAGATGCCCGTCGTGAGCGTGCCCGTCTTGTCGAAGGCAACCGCCTTCACCTTGCTAAGCCCATCTAAGACGGCGCCGCTTTTAATCAAGATACCCTTTTTAGAAGCAAGCCCCAGCCCGGAAAAAAAGGCCAAAGGCACGCTTAAAACTAGGGCGCAGGGGCAGCTGATGATGAGGAAATTGAGGCTTATATAGATATTTTCCCACCATTTGCTGGAAAGAAGGGAGGGAACAATCGCCAAAAATAAGGCGCAAAAGACGACAAAAGGTGTATAATAGCGGGCAAAGCGCGCGATGAATCGCTCTATGGCAGGCTTTTGCTCAGAGGCTTCTTCGACAGCGCGGATAATGCGCGAGACCGTAGAGTTGGAAAGCTCCTTTTCGACGCAAAGCTCAATCGTGCCCTGGCCGTTAATGCAGCCGGAAAGCGCCACATCGCCGGCTGAAGCTCTGCGCGGCACTGCCTCGCCCGTAAGCGGCGATGTGTCTAGGTATGTCGTTCCGCTGACGATTTTGCCGTCGAGGGGAATTCTCTCTCCCGCCTTGACGATGATGTGCTGGCCAATTTTTATTTCTTTGGCGGCAATTTTTCTTTCGTTTCCCTGTTCATCTAAGAGCGTGGCCGTATCGGGGCGCAAATCGAGCAGGGAACGTATTTCGCGCCTGCTTTTGCCGACGGCCTGCTCTTCAAAAAATTCACCAATTCTAAAAAAGAGCATAATGCCCACGCCTTCTGAGTAATCGCCGAGGGCAAAGGCGCCAAAGGTGGCAATGCTCATGAGAAAATTTTCATCAAAAATATGGCCGTGACAGATATTTTTGGTAGCAGCCAAGAGGACTTCGTGCCCGAGGATGAGATAGGCGGCAAAAAAGCAGCAAAGTCTGAAAATATCCCCTCGCGGCAAAAATAGCGCGAGCAAAAATAATACGCCGCCGCAGGCAATTTCATAAAAATCCCCTTCTTTGTACCATGCCTTACCTTCTTCCTTCGCAGAAAGCAAGCTGTGGTCATGGCTGCAGCCGCAAGAGCAGCCGCCGTGATGCGTATGGCAAGCATTTTCGTGCTTTTCGCCATGCTGATGAGAAGTTGTCGCCTGTGTCATATAAAACCCTCTCTTTCAAACATATGAACTATTATTCATATGTTATTATATCATCTGCAAGAAGGCGGCACAACAGTATTTTCTAGAATTTTCTGCCCCGGCGAAGTTTCCTATGGTAAAATAAAATCAGCCCGCAAGTGCGGGCTGATTTTAGAAAGGCGGTGCTTTTATTGCGACGCTTAAAAATTATATTGACCTTTTTCGTTATTTTTTGCCTACCAGCTGTCATCTCCCAGGCAGCTTCGCGCCTGTGGCAAGAAAAGAATATCTGTACGGCAGCTTTTATGTCCATGGCCTCATACAATGACCAATACGGCAAAATCGCCACGGAAGTACTGGAAAATCACCACTGGAAGGTAAGTTTTCGCGAGCGGCATGCCGACGATGCCTTTGCCAAGTTCCTCACTGCCTACACGACGCATTTTGTGCCGGGGCAGGATACCTACTACATCGCCATTGCCGGCACGAGCGACCGCTATGACGTGGCGAGCGATTTGCGCATGAAATTAATTCCCTTCGACGCCCAAAACCCGCAGGCGCTTGTCCACAAAGGCTTTGATAATTACGCCGCGGCAGTTCTTTCCAGCCGCGATTACAAGGCAACGCTAGGCGAAAATCTGTGTCGTGAGCTCAAGGCAAATCCGCGCGCGCACCTTTATCTTTCTGGGCACAGCCTTGGCGGTGCCGTGGCGACGCTCATGGCGGCGCGCTTTATCGCCTGTGGCGTAAATCCCGACCAGATTACCGTCATCACCTTCGGCGCGCCAGCCGTCGGCAATGAAACCTTTGTCAAAAAATGGGGCGATAAAATTCATCTCACCCGCGTCGTGATGGGCGGGGACCCCGTGCGCAATCTCATCCAGATTGTCAATCGCCACTACGAGCTTTTCGGCAAAAAAGTGCGCTACACGCCGCTTCCTTCTTACGATAATAAAATTCGCCACGAAATGCTCCTTTATGCCGATGCGGCAATTCGCCACTATTATGCGAGCAAGCCACCCATCGAAAATATTGCTCCCCTGCCGACACAGGGCAGCGTCTTTTTTGCTGAGCCCGTCTTAAAGCTCCCTTCGGGCAAGATAATCTCTTCCGGTGAGGCGAACTGCATCATGTATGCGCTCAAGGACAACCTTTCGCAATATGTGCAGCGCGCCTATTGGAGCACTTCTTCCCAGATGCCGGAAAATGTTGGCTCTTGCCGCTACATCGTCTTTACGCAGGTTGACATCTCGCGCATGAAGTACAAGGAAGACAGCTTTTATGTGAGCCTTAGCTATATGGTACTCGATGCGAAAACTCGCTTCTTGAAAGCGGGATTTTCGACCGCCTGCGACACGCAAAATCTGACGCCCGTCGAGGCGGTTCTCTTCAATGCTCTTTCTTTGCGCCCGCAGCTATTAAAGACCCTCCAAAGCTAATCTTCAATGCCCTTGCGCGCCGCGACGCCCTTTTCAAAGTAATGGCGCACCGCATCCATCTGCGTGATGAGGTCGGCGCGCTCTAAGAGCCAGCTTGGCGCCTTGCGCCCGGTGCAGACAATTTCTATCTCGCTATTAGCACCGTCTAAAAGTGACTCGACTTCAGCGCGGCTGGCGAGACCGAAATAAAGCGCGACATTTATTTCATCGAGCACGATGAGGTCGTATTTTTTCGACTGCAGGGTCTCTTTTGCCCTTTTGATGCCCTCTTTGACGAGGGCGACATATTCTCGGGGCGGCTGGCCTTGAGGATAGACGACGAGCTTATCGCCCATCTTTTCGATTACCTCTTTGCTCACGGAGCCTTCCTCCGCGATAAAATACGGCTTGCCGCTGGTTACCAGTTTTAGTTGCGGCGCAAACTTTTGCAGTATTTTTTGCTCGCTGTAAGAGAGGCTTTTCATAAACTGGCCAAAGTAGACATTAAGGCCAGCTCCCAACGCCCGAATGGAAAGACCGATGGCGGCAGTAGTTTTGCCTTTGCCATCGCCCGTATATACTTGCAGCATAAAATCACCCTTTCTTTATGATGCTTATTATACATCTTTTTGCGGAAATGGGGCTAAAATTAGCCAAGGTGTATCATTGAGCGCCCCAAGCGGTTTTCATTGCAGATAAAGATGGTTTATTATATAATTAGAAGGGCGATGGGGCATTTTTTGCCCAAGGCGGAAGATAAATAGGCAGAATATACATATTAGTCCCATTGTTGGAAATCGAGGGGGGTTTTTGCGTGAAAAAGATAAATATTGACCAAATAGAGCCGGGAATGATTTTGGGCAGGGCGGTCATCGACAAAAATATGGTGGTCGTACTTTCGGCTGGCACAATGCTCGCCGCATCCCATATTGCTCGTCTTAAGTATCTTCATATCCCGTCCGTTTTTATTACGGAAAGCCTCAAGACGACAAGTGATAATTTGAGCTCCGAACGCATAATCAATCGGGACAATGCCTTCGTCAAAAAATACGATGACGTGGTCAACGAGGCCAAAAACATTTTTTTGGGCATTGCCAGCGGCGACAAAAAGGCACTCACCCATGCTAGCGACATGGCGGGCGATACGATAGCGCCGCTCGTGCAGCAGGGCACCGGCCTAATCGACCATTTGTCCGATTTGCAGCGCCTTGATAGCGATATTTACCAGCATTCTGTACGCGTTTCTATTCTCGCCGGCGTTATCGGCAAATGGCTCTATCTTGACCAAAAGCGCATTGGTGAGCTTATCTTGGCGGGTCTTTTGCACGATATAGGCAAGACGACGCTGCCGGAAGAAATTGTTAAGATGCCTCTCGACAAATTAACTGGCGATGATTATGAAATCTATATCCAGCACACATTAAATGGCCAAAATCTCCTCAATGAGATTGGCGCATCAGATGGCATTAAGGCGGTAGCACTGCAGCATCATGAAAACATGGATGGCACAGGTGCTCCTTTCAATCTGGTGGGAGATAACATTCATGAATATGCGCGCATTGTCATGGTGGCCAACTTTTATGACAATATCACGGCAGAACTTGAAGGTCAGATTAAAAAGACGCCGTTTGATGCCGTGAGCATGATTAGCAAGAGAATGTTTTCGACACTTGATGCGCGCGTTTGCGTGCCTTTCATCAACAACATTCAAAATTCCTTCCTCGGCTCGCCGGTACGCCTTTCTGACGGCCGCCGCGGCCAGATAATTTATTATCCGGCCGGCTATTCGTCATTGCCTATTGTCAAGACGATGGACGGCGAGGTAATCGACTTCAATAATAGCGTCAGCGTCAAAATTATCGGCTATAACCCTAAATACTAAAAAAGCCCGCTCAAAAGCGGACCTTTTTTGCAAAAAAAAGCTGCCCTCAAGGCAGCTTAAAACTCCATATGGCGGAGAGGGTGGGATTCGAACCCACGGTGCGTTGCCGCATCACTGGTTTTCAAGACCAGCTCCTTAAACCACTCGGACACCTCTCCAAAACACTTAAATATTATAAGTGATAGCCGAAAAAAAGTCAAATGACAATTTTTTTGCATTATGCTTGACAAGGGTAGAAGAAAATAATATAATATCATAGTCAGCTTTAGTTGATGTGGTTCACTAGCTCAGTTGGCAGAGCACCTGACTTTTAATCAGGGTGTCCCGAGTTCGAATCTCGGGTGAGCCACCATTTTTGCATGATTGCCCTCTTTCTTTGAAAGAGGGCTTTTTTGTATTCCTAAAGCGTCGTAAGAAGAAATTCTCCCGTGCCGTTGAGGCGGTAGGCGCCAAGCCCGGCGGGCAAAAAGACGCTTTCGCCTTTCTCGATGAGCATGCTTTCCCCTTTGGCGGTAAGGGCTAGCTGCCCTTTGAGGCAAAGCAGGCTGTGGAAAGAATCAAGGCCGGCATTTAAGTCGCAGTTGCCAAAAAGCCCAAAGGAAAAGACGGTAAAATAAGGGCATTTTTGCAGCAGGCGGCACTCATAATCGGCAAAGATGCTGATTTTTTGCGGCTGCGCGGCAAGGGGCAGCGGCGCAAGAGTGGTCACGCTGATGGCCTTTCCTATGTGGAGCTTTCGCGGCTTGCCGTCGTTGCCAAGCCGGTTATAGTCATAGACGCGGTAGGTGAGGTCGCAGCTTTGCTGAATTTCGGCGATTAAAAGCCCTTTGCCGATGGCGTGGAGCGTACCGGCAGGAATAAAGAAAACATCGCCTTTTTTGACGGGAATAGAGCGGCAAAAATGCAGGATATTGCCCTTTTCCAGGGCGGCAGCAAATTCTTCGCGGCTCATCTTCTCCTTGAGGCCGTAGATGAGCTCGGCACCTGGCTCGGCATCGACTATATACCACATTTCCGTCTTGCCGCGGCTGTTTTCGACGCTTCTTGCATAATCATCGTCGGGGTGCACTTGCAGTGATAGATTGTCGTGGGCATCGATGAGCTTTACCAAGAGCGGTAATTCAGCAGAAGGCGCTTTGTCGCCGATGCTGCCTTTGCCATGCTCTTTTATGTAGTCTTTGAGCGGCTTGCCTTTTTCGGGGCCATTTTTAATGCGGCTTAGGCCCGCTTCGTGGCAGGAAAGCTCCCAGCTTTCGGCGACTTTTTCTGTCAGTGTCTTTTTGCCAAATTCACTTTTGAGGCGCGTGCCGCCCCAGATATAATCTTTTAATGGCGCTTCTAATTTTAGCGGGTATAGCAAATTCAAAACCACCTTTCTCGCCCCATTATAAATGATTTTGCGGTGAAAGGCGAGCAAAGCTTCACATTTGCGCCAAAAGGTGCTAAGATAAATAGATTAAAATGTAAATTATTGGTTTATATTATTACGTTAGGAAGAAAAAATGGAATTAGCACAAATTAACAAACTCAAGCAAAAGACGGCCTACCTTTCGATTTTTTCCAATACGCTTCTAGTTATCCTGAAGCTCGCCGTGGGAATTTATATTGGCGCGATGAGCCTCATTTCGGAGGCAATGCATTCGGGCGTTGACCTCTTGGCGGCGCTTATCGCCTTTTGGGCGGTGCGGAAGGCGGCCGTGCCGCCGGACCAAAAGTACGATTATGGCTACGGCAAATACGAAAATCTTTCCTCGGCCATTGAAGCCCTTTTAATCATTCTTGCGGCATTGATGATTGTCTATGAGGCCATCGACCGCTTTCACGAAGCGCGTCCCATTGACAACATTGATTACGGTATCTGGATTATGGTTGTTTCGATTATCGTCAATTTGCTCGTCTCCCAGCGCCTTATAAGTGTCGCCAAAAAGACGGGCTCGCAGGCACTTGAAGCCGACGGCCTTCACCTGCGCTCCGACGTGTGGACCTCGGTTGGTGTTTTATTGGGGCTTTTCGCCATGCAGATACTCCACCTTTACTGGCTTGACTCCGTGGTGGCTGTCGTCGTCGCCTCAATAATCTTCCATGCCGGCTATAAAATGGTCATAAAAAGTGCCAAAGAGCTTACCGATGCAAGCCTTTCGGCCGACTACGAGCACCGGATAAGCGTGATTTTTATGCGCCATAATGCCGTGCTTGGCTATCACCACCTGCGCACGCGCTCGGCGGGCATCTATAAGATGATTGACGCGCATATAAATTTTAACTACCGCATGACCTTGGGCGAGGTGCACGCCGCCTGCGATGAGATTGAAGCGCAAATTCGTGCCGAGCTTGGCCCTACCGTCGACATTACCCTACACCCGGAACCTTTGCGCCACGACGAAAAAACGGTCTGTCATTTAGATGAGAGGGGAAAAGAAAATGGCAAGAGCTGAATATTGCTTGGGCATGAAAGTCCAGATGAGAAAAAAGCACCCCTGCGGCAGCGACCTCTGGACGATTGTGCGCCTCGGCATGGACATCGGCCTCGAGTGCTGCGGCTGCGGTCATCGCATCTTGCTACCGCGCGTCAAATTTGCTAAGGGGATAAAGCGCATCATCGAAAAGAATGACTTGTCAAAGTAAAAACATTATGCTATAATATCTCTTGTTTGCATGGAGAGGTGTCCGAGTGGTCGAAGGTGATTGACTCGAAATCAATTGTACCGCAAGGTACCGTGGGTTCGAATCCCACCCTCTCTGCCATTGAATATTTGCCCAGCCTGGCGGCTGGGTTTTTTTGCGCCCGCAAGTTTCGGCAGCGGGTGCTTTTATTTTTTTAGTTGAGGTTCGACTAAAAAAATTTTTATATCGATTAAACAGAAATGGCCTTTCAAAGTTCGGTTAAAAAGATATTCGGCAAGACTAAACAAAAAACGGCAACACTATTATATTATTTTTACTCTTTTGGAGCCATTTTTTGGCATTTTTAAAATAAAAAGGGGTAAATATCTTAAATACCTCTATATTTCTTTATCTTGTTGCCATTTTCTAATTGTTATGTTATGATATTTATAGAGCGGTTGAATTGATTGCAGATTACCTGCAATTAGCACAAGCGCTCTTAATTATTGTCAATTCGTTTTTGTGAAATAGGAAGGTGATTTTGTGAATAAGAGATTAAAGGGATTTATACTCCTTATCGTTGGATCCGTGCTCTGGGGCACGATGGGCGTCGTGGTGCAATACCTGCTCGAAAATAAGCAGTTTGACCCGGCCTGGATTACTTCTGCGCGCCTTACGGCAGCGGGCTTTATCTTATTGGTAGTCGATAAAATTTTAAACGGCAGCAAAATCATGGCAATCTGGAATAAGCGTGATGCAGCCAATATTTTGGTTTTCAGCGTTTTTGGCATGATTGGCACGCAATTTTGCTACATCGAAGCCATTCATTACAGCAATGCCGCGACGGCGACAATCCTACAGTATTTGATGCCCGTCATCATCTTGGTCTATTTGCTCTTCAAAGAAAAGCGCGGTCCGATGTTTAAGGAGTCGCTTTGCCTGAGCATGGCCGTTATCGGCACCTTTTTGCTCATCACGAAAGGCCATTTTGACTCTTTGGCGATTTCGCCGGCAGCACTGTTTTGGGGACTTTTGTCCGCCGTGGCAGCCGCAGTTTACACTTTGCAGCCACGCCGCATGCTCAAGCGTTACTCTTCCGCCTATGTTGTCGGCTGGGGCATGCTCGGCGGCGGCATCTTGCTTTCTTTTTACCGTTCGCCCTTCCAGTTTACGGGTGTAATGGACATGGAAGCCATCTTTGCGCTTTCCTTTGTAATAGTCTTTTGCACGGTCATCTCGTTTTGGGGATATGTGGAAAGCACGAAATATCTCTACCCGACAGAAGTTGGCACGCTGTCCTCAATCGAGCCGTTTTCCGCCGTTTTGCTCACAATCATGTGCCTCAACGTCTCATTTGGCGTGGCTGAGATAATTGGCGGTCTGCTCATCCTCAGCACAATTTTCATCATCGCGCGAAAATAATCAGCAAAAAGTGCGCCACTGTGTTATCAACAGTGTGCGCACTTTTTTTGTGGATAACATGAGCTAGTCTTGCATAGATGGCAAGAAATGGATTTTGCTATTTTTCTTCGAGGAGCTGCTCGCGCATGCCAAAAAAACCGCGGTAGGCAAGGCAGCTGGCGGCAAAAGTCGTCAAGGTTACGCTGCCCGTGAGCATGAAGGCGACCATGATTTGGTATTTTATTGCCACCTGTGGAGCCGTGCCAGCCAAAATCATGCCCGTCATCATGCCTGGCAGCTGCACTATCCCCAAGGTTTTCATTGAGTCGATGGTCGGCATCATTGCCGTCTTCATGGCAGAACTTATAATGGCGCAAGAGGCCTGCGCTATTGAGGCTCCAAGGCAAAGGTGCGTTTCGATTTCAGCCCTTTTTTGCGCAAAGTCCAAGAGCAAGCTGCGGTAGAGAATTCCCAAGGCGACCATCGAGTTGCCGATAATCATGCCGCCGACGGGAATGATATTTTGCGGCGCAGAAGTGATGACGCCGCACAAGACGAGGCAGCAAAGCGTCAAAAAGGCGGCGCAGCAGATGGAAAAAAAGGAAATGAAGAAGGCGTTTTTGATGCCCTTGCCGCGCCCGGCCGCAACTTTTGCGGCATTGGCAGCCATGGTGACGATGATGCAGGCCGTGAAGAGAAAATTATCGGTGTGAAAGATGAACTTCAGCAAAAAGCCGATGACAGTAAGCTGTACGGCAGCGCGCAAACAGCCGATGAGAATATCGCGTCCCAGCCCGAGCTGTTTTTTTGCCGAAACCAAAAAGGCCAAAAAGGGCAAAATAAGAATACCCAAAAGGGAGTAATCGCTCATTTTTTCTCCTCCGTAAAATAAGTCTTTGTCGTGCCGCAGTAAGAAAGCGTCGCTTTTTCGAGGACGAGGATTTTATTGGACAGCTTTTTTAAGTCGGCACTGTCATGCGTGACAAAGATAATCGTAAGGCCTTCTTGCCGCTTTTTTTGAAGAAGCTTTGCGACAGCGGCCTTGGCCGTGGTATCAAGACAAGCGCAGGCCTCATCTAAGAGCAATATCTCGGGCTCGGCAAGAAGGGTCCGCAAGAGGCAGATGCGCTGCTGCTCGCCGCCTGAAAGAGCGGCGCACCTTTTAAAAAGTGTACCATCTGGCAAATTAATGCTTTTTAGAAGGGAAGAAAAGAGCTCATCTTGCACCCTTTTGTCGCGCAGCCGCACGGGATACATGAGTTCTTCGCGCACGGTCTTTTTTAGGAGGCAGGGCTTTTGCGCAACGAGACCGATTTTTTGCCGCAATTTTTGCGGCGCATATTTTTCATAGGGCTGTCCCTGGAAAAAAAGCGTGCCATCTTTTGGCACGTCTAGCGCGCAGATGAGGCGCAAAAGCGAAGTCTTGCCCGTGCCGGAAGACGCGCTGATGCCCAGGCAGTCGCCCTTTTCGAGGTCGAAGCTGATATTTTCAAGCAATACATTATTTTGTCTGATAATTTTGACATTTTTGCAGGAAAAAATAGCCATATCTCTATCTCCCAAAAAAGCCAGCTGCCCGCTTTTGCGGCAGCTGGCTTCAAGATTTATTTGCAGGCAGTGATGACATCTACGCCCATATAAGGCTTTAACACTTCGGGTACCAAAATCGTGCCATCTTCTTGCTGGTAATTTTCCATGATGGCGGCGACGGTACGGCCGACGGCAAGACCCGAACCATTTAAGGTATGGACGTATTCGGGCTTTGATTTTGTATCGCGGCGGAAGCGGATATTAGCGCGGCGTGCCTGATAGTCCTCAACATTCGAGCAAGAGGAGATTTCGCGGTAGGTATTGTAGCTGGGCAGCCAAACTTCAATATCATACGTCTTGGCAGCCGTAAAACCAATATCGCCACTGCAAAGCGTCACGACGCGATAGGGAATTTCGAGCAGCTCCAAGATATGCGAAGCATCTTTGACCATGGCTTCCAGCTCGTCATAAGAAGTTTCAGGCTTGACAAACTTGATGAGCTCAACCTTGTTGAACTGGTGCTGGCGGATGAGTCCGCGCGTATCGCGTCCGGACGAGCCCGCTTCTTCGCGGAAACATGCCGTATAGACGCAGTAATGTTCAGGCAAATCAGCTCCATCGAGAATTTCGCCGCGGTGGTAATTCGTAGCCGGCACTTCACCCGTCGGGACGAGATAAAGGTCAGCATCTTGAATTTTGAACATATCTTCGGCAAATTTTGGCAGCTGACCCGTGCCAATCATCGAGTCCTTATTGACAATGTAAGGCGCGAGCATTTCCGTATAGCCATGCTGGGTGGCATGTACGTCCATCATAAAGCTGATGACGGCGCGTTCGAGGCGAGCGCCGAGACCCTTGTAAAAGGTAAAGCGCGATTCGGAAACCTTGGCGGCGCGTTCGACATCTAAGATGCCAAGGTCTGCACCGAGGTCCCAGTGTGCTTTCGGCGTGAAGGTAAATTCGCGCACCTTGCCCCAGCGGCGTACTTCGGGGTTTTCGCTGTCGTCCTTGCCGATGGGAACCGACTCGTTGAGCATATTCGGGATGTGCAGCAAGATATTCTTCAAGCTGTCTTCAACTTTTTGCAACTTAGCATCCAGTGCGGCAATTTCATCGCCGACGGCGCGCATTTCGCTCACGAGAGAGGAGGCATCTTTGCCTTCCTTCTTTAGCGCGCTTATTTGCTTCGAGGCATTATTGCGCTTGCTTTTAAGCGCTTCCGTTTCGCCGATGATTTGGCGGCGCTGTTCTTCCAGGTTTTTAAAATCGCTCAAGTCGAGGCTTACATGGCGATTTTCGAGCATGGTTTTTACTTTGTCGAGATTATCTCGCACGAATTTGATATCAAGCATATTTAACCCGCCTTTTTGTTGATGTGCAGCTGGAGCCATAGAGGACAGCCGTTATAATTGGTAAAATAATATCCAGATGTTATCTAAATATTATATCATTTTGAAAAAGCTAATACAAGATGAGCTCACGGCCCAAAATTGACCGTTACCTGAGCGCCGCTGGGCGCAAGGTTGTTCGCCCCCGGGGTCTGCGAGCGACAGATGCCGCTGCCGGTGGCATTCATGCTAAATCCGTCTTTTTGCAGGATTTGGGCCGCCTCGCGAATCGTCTTGCCATAAAGGTCCGGCACGACGCTCATCCCCTTGGGCACTTTTTTGGGGTAGGGGGCGATTTCGCGCGGCAGCGGTGTGGGCGCAAGTGTTTCGCCCTCGCTGGGAATAGGCACGGAAGGCGGAATGTGCAGGTAGCGGAAAATTTTCGAGAAGATTTCGCGTACGATTGGCGCGGCGACCTGCCCGCCGTAGTAACTGCCGCGATGCGGGTCATCAATGATTACCAAGACGGCAATTTGCGGGTCGTCAGCCGGCGCAAAGCCGCAAAACGAAGCGACATACTGGCCGGGCAGGTAGCCGCCATGCACGAGGTCGACCTTTTGTGCCGTACCCGTCTTGCCGGCAATCTTGTAGCCGGGAATGGCAGCCTTGGAACCGCTGCCCGAAGAGACGACGCGCTCGAGCATCGAGACGAGCATCTTGTCAGCCCACGGGTCGATGCAGCGGTGCACCTCCTGCGGCTTTACATCATCATAGACGGTGCCGTCGTGATTGTAGACGGTTTTGATGATGTGCGGGCGCAGCAGCACGCCGTCATTGGCAATGGCGGCCATGGCCGTAATCATCTGCAGCGGCGTGACGGCGATGCCCTGCCCGATAGAGCTCGTGGCAACGTCAATGCGCGACATCGTTTTAGGATTGAAGAGAATACCGCGTTCTTCGCCAGGCAGCTCGATGCCGCTTTTGCGACCAAAGCCGAATTTTTTGGCATAGTCCATGAGGCGCTGTCCGCCGAGCTCGAGCCCGACGTGGACAAAGCCCGTATTTAAGGACTCTCTCACGACATCCGAGAAGGTAACCGTGCCGAAGCTGGCGCCATTCCAGTTTTGAATGTGGCGGCCATCAATCGTAATGGTACCCGGGTCGACAAAGACGTCATCGGGGCGCACGAGCTTTTCCTGCAGTGCTGCCGCCGCAACGACAGCTTTAAAGGTCGAGCCGGGCTCGTAAACGAACGAGATGGCGCGATTTTTCCAGTCGGTCGGCTTATATTTGGCAAAGTCGTTGGGGTTGTAAGATGGCCGCGAGGCCATGGCCAGCACTTCACCCGTGCGCGGGTCCATGACAATGGCAATGGCATTGTCGGGGTCATCTTGGGCCATCGCATGGTCAAGAGCCTGCTCGACAATGAACTGGATTGTCGTATCGATGGTCAAGGTAACATTTTTGCACTGGTCGCTGCTAGGCAGCTGGAGATTAAAAAGCGAGTCCAAAATGGGACGGGAAAACGTATCTGTATTGATGGACGTCTCGACAATCTGTCCTTTTAAAAGCCGGTTCATCGACTGCTCGATGCCATCTAAGCCCTCGTTGTCCGTGCCGACAAAGCCGATGACATTGGAGGCGAGCATCTGATTGGGATAATAGCGCTTTGCCTCCTTGCGAAAGCCGAGACACGCCTGGTAATTTTTTTCTTTGATGAGCTTGTGGACAGCGGCGCTTTCATCTGAATCCATGCGCCGCGCCAGCCAGACGAAGCCGCCGCCCAGATTTATGCGCCGCAGTATTTCTTCTTTTTTCATGTGGATGAGGGGCGCAAGGTCAGTAGCCATCGCCTCGGGGTCCTTGACATGACTGGGGTCGACAAAAAGCGAATCCGTCATGATGCTCACGGCGAGCTGGCGCCCATTGCGCCCCGAGATGGTGCCGCGTGGCAGATAGGTGACCATTTTTTCTTCGACCTGCAAATCGAGCCTGTGCTTCATTTCCTTATAGTCAAAAATCTGCACGTAGATATAGCGGAGCATGGTAACGGCCATGAAGAAATAAAAGAAGAGAAAAAAATAACTGATGCGCTTTTGCAAATAGATACCTCCGTTTCTCAGCTATTTTGCAGGTGGGAAGATGAACATTTCGGGAATGGGAATGGGATACGCCTTATTCATTGGCTTGAAGTGCCACGTGTAGACGGCAGCCAATGCGGCATTATCGAGGTCCTCGTTGCCAGACGTCTTGGTGACGTCCGCCCTTTTTACCGAGCCGTCTTTTTCGACCATGAATGTAATCTCGACGGTCATTTCGCGCTTTAAGGGCATAAGGCTTTTCGGGACGACTGGGTATTTGTTGCCCGGTAGGGGCTTTGGCGTTTCAGGTGGGTGCATCGGGTCAAATTCCGAGGCAAGGTTGATGCCTTTAAGCGAGGGCATATGATAGCGCGGCGGCACGTTCTTGACATTGCCCTTGGCACTTTGCAGAGGCGGTGCGGGCGCAGGTGGCGGCGGTGGCGCCGGCGCCTTTTTTGCCTCTTTTTGTGGCGGGGCATTTTTTGCTGGCGCAATCTGATGCATCGCCGGCGGCGCTACGGGCGTCACCTTGACCTTTTGCGGTGGAGCGGCATTGGGCGGTGGCACCTTGACGAGCGTCAAGACGGGCATTTTTTTGGGCGGCACTTCCTTTTTGGGCAAGATGGCAAAGGAAAATAAAAGTGCGGCAATAAGCAGCAAATTGAGAAGCAAGCCCCCGATTACGGCGGCTTGCCAGCGTTGTTTTTCGTTCATTTTGCGCCTCAGGAGCGGTAAAGGAGAAACACACCGCAGCAGATGAGCGCAATGCCGCCAACCTTATAAAAGGTCATGCTTTCGCCGAGCCAGAAATAGCCGACGATGGCAGCGACAATGTAGCCGATGCTCAAAAATGGATAGGCGTAGCTGACCTCCGTGCGCGAGAGCACGACAAGCCAGACGAGAAAGCTCAGCACGTAGCAAAAAAGGCCCAGATAAATGTAGACATTCGTGGTAGCTTTTAGGACCATGTGGATAATTGAATTTAAATCGACCGAAATATTGCCGATTAGCGACATGCCCTTTTTCAAGACGATTTGGGCGACGGCATTCAAAAGAACGCCGGTCAAGATGAGGACAAAGTTCATTGCAGGCGGACAGAAGCTGCCAAGCGGCCCCTGCTCGCACCACCTCCTTAAATACGATAAAGTAATGTCATCTGGTCTGAGTCGGCGCAGGTGGCAGATGTTTTGGCGGGCGTTAGCTTTAAGCCCTGTGAGCCTTCATTTAGCATGAAGGCTTAGGGTCTTTAAATAGCGTGAAAACGCCTAGCCACAAAAACAGCAGTAAACTGAACCCTTTTTAGGGCTGCCGTTCACGATAAAGCGCTACGTTTATCGCAGTTCTCCTATGAACTTCTTGCCATTTCTGGCAAGCACAGACTATATCTTCTCCTTGCCGTACCCGGGTACGGTTTAGGCGAAACCACTTCGGCTATCAAAAGCTTATAGCCTACTCCCGCAAGGGATAGTCGTTGGACTTTCTCCTGTTCGGAGCTTAGCTGCTGATTGGCGATTTTGGGGCACGTAGGCTTTGACCTTATGCCATTCGGGCAATTTTTTCTGCTTTCGCCGCCTTCGCACCGGAGCTTATTTCATCTCTATGCTGTAGCCTGCCCGACTTTACGCTTTTCCAGCAATTCAGTTTCTTTGTTGCGCAGCCTTAGCGCATCTCATACAAGTTTCCCTATATGCTTACTATGCCGAAAATTCGCCGGCAAAAGCCGGCGAAAATTCCGTTCCTAATAAGAGTGCCAAAATACCGCCGACGAAAAAGTATTCGCCGGGCGAGCCGACAGAAAAAAGGCGTAGACCAATTTTCCTGTGCGGCCAGATGAGCGGCACGCGGCCGCAGACGCCATCTTCCAAGATATGGCAAAGGGCGCCGAAGAGGCCAAAAAGCAAGACGCGAAATGGCAGCATAAATTCCGGCGGCACGAGGTTTTGGTGTGCCAAAACCAAAAGCACAAAAATTCCCAGAAGATATGGTGCCGTCCAGTGCGTGAAAGTGCGGTGCTTTTTGCGCCACTGCCAATACGCCTTCTTTTGGCGCGGCGGCGGCCCCTCGAGCTTATCGGGCAACACGCTGCCGGCCATGGCAAAGAGCCCGTTTAAGGCATCGCCACTTATGGCAAAGGCAATGGCGCCCGTCAAGACGATATGATTAGCCCATTTCACTAAAAAAATCCTTTCGTAAAAAATGCCGTGCGGCAAACCGCAATATTCCAGTTTTGTCCGCCGGCATATGTGATAGGTATAGCTTTATATGCTATATATTAGCATACGCTTTTCTAAGTTACAACCAAAAGCGCGGCAATTACCTTTTCTGTGGCAGCGCGAGAATAAACTCCGCCGTGTTTTTGCCGTCGCTGGCGGCGCGCAGGTTGCCGCCATTTTTTTCGGCCAGTGCCAAGGCGATAGCCAGCCCCAGGCCGCTTCCTTCCTGCCCTTTGGTCTTTTCGCCGCGGTAAAAGCGCTCAAAGATATGCTTTAGCTCATCGCCATTTAAAAAGCTGCCCGTATTTACCACGTCAATATAGGCATACCCTTTGCCACAGCTCAGGCAAACGGAAATTTCATGACCCGCTTCGGCATATTTTACGGCATTATCCAAAAGAATGGCGATAATCTGCTCGACGTGCGTCTTGTCGGCATAGGCTTTTATCATCTCTTCGGGCGCGGCCTTTATCTCGACGGAAAGCTCTTTTTTGGCCGCGGCCAGTGCAATTTTTTCACAGCAGGCATTTATCAGCGGCAAGAGCAAAAGTTCCTTTCTTTCCGTGCTCAAAGGTGCCTTTCCGGCTCGCGCCAAAAGCAGCAGATTGTCGATGAGATGGCGCATTTTGAGGACCTCGTCTTTCATGTCGCCGACGACCTCGCGCGAAAAGGAAGAAAGGTGATTTTCCTCGTCATCGCCTAAGACGTCAAGACCCGACATGAGCACGGTAAGCGGCGTGCGCAGCTCGTGTGAGGCGTTGGCGGCAAACTGCATCTGCCGGGCAAACGAGTTGATAATTGGCTGCATGGCCTTGTTGGCAAGGTAGCCGGAAATTTTATAGGCGATATAAAGCCCCAAGGCCAAAAGACAGACGGTAATCAAGAGTAGCCGGCCGAGAAACATCAAGGAGCGGCTGCAATCAAAGCCGGCGTAGGCAACGCCGACCAGGCGGCCATTTTGGTAGGCATTTTCGCGCGCGATGACCAAGAGGCGCAGCCGCCTTTTCGGGGAGGTGATTACGGTCTTGATATGCGCAGAACCGTTATCTATGACCTTTTCTTCGATACATTTAGTAAGGGGCTCCTCGCTCCAGGTAATATTGTTGTGGCTTTTTAAGAGGGCGCCGCTGGTGCTGAACATATAGTAAAAGACATCATTTAGATAGCACCCGCTCTTTTCGCTTTTCGTCGAGTGGCAAAGCGGCTTACTTCCCGAGGCGATATAAGCGAGTTCCTCTGCTTCTTCCGTGGCTATGAGATGGGCTTTTTCTATCGTGCTGCGGTAGACGAAAAGGACGGTGGAGCCGTAAATAAGCGCGGCAAAGAGGCATAATAGCGTTGCCGTTAGCGTGAGATAGCGGCGCACGAGCTTTTTTCTAAAACTGGAAAATAGCTTCATGATTATCCTACCTTTCTATTTTATAGCCGATGCCGTGCACCGTGCGAATGATGGGCGGCAGCCCTGCCGCTTCAATTTTGCGGCGCAGGAGCTTTACGATGGCGTCAAGCGCGTTTGGCGTAACGTCGTCTTCATCGCCCCAGATGTGGCTCATAATCACCTCCCGCGGCAGGACCTGTCCGGCATTTTTAAGGAGCATTTTTAAGAGCTGGAACTCGCGTCTGGTGAGGCTTAGGTCATCGCCTGAAGGGCTGAAGGCACAGCAGGATTTTAAATCGAGGCGCAGGCCGCAGGCGTGGCGGAGCACGTCATTGCAGGGGGGGAGGCGCCGGCGCATCAGCGAGCGCAGCCTGGCCGAAAGCTCGGAAAATGCGATGGGCTTTACGAGGTAATCGTCGGCACCACTGTCTAGTCCCATGACTTTATCGTCTGTGGCGTCGCGCGCGGTCATAAAAATAATGCCGCAATTTTTCCCCGTCCGGCGTAAAAACTGGCACACTTCAAGGCCGCTTGCCTTAGGCATCATCCAGTCGAGCAGCACGATGTCGTAGTCGCGCTCTTGGAGGTACTCGATGGCCGCCTGCCCATCGGGTACGGCATCGACCGCCCAGCCTTCCTTTTTGAGCAGGAAGGCGAGAAATTTTCTTTGGTGGCAGTCATCTTCTGCCAGCAGGATATTTTTGCTCATAGCCATATTTTTCACTTTCCTAGCGGTTTTTCAGAAATAATTCATAAAAATAGTATATAATACTAAAAAGATTAATTAAGGCGTATTATAACACATTTTGCGCCTGTGAGAGGAGTAAAAAATGTATCAGATTACGGATAAGCAAAAGCGCTATATCGTGTTCTTGGCAGCTATTGCCCTCGTTGCGCTTTATCTCATTCATCTAAATAGCTATCCCCTCATGGACCCTGACGAGGGGCGCTATGGCGAAATACCGCGCGAGATGCTCGCGACGGGAAATTTTATAACGCCGCATCTAAATGGCGTCTTATACTTTGAAAAGCCGGCGCTGCAATACTGGCTCACGGCATTTTTCATGCACATTTTCGGCTTTAGCGAGGGTGCAACGCGCATCGTGCCGGCCGTGAGTGCGCTTTTGAATATCTTCTTGTCGGCCTGGATGGCACGGCTCATCTTCACCGGCCGCACGGCACTCTTGACGGCCGTCATCTTGGGCACGAGCGTCCTTAGCGTTGTCATTGGCAGTATCAACATCTTGGACATGCTCATCACGATGTTCATCACCTTGAGCCTCGCCTCCTTTTATAAGGCGTATAAGGGGCAGAATAGGCGCTATCTGCTCTTATTTTATGCTGGCATGGCGCTTGGCCTTTTGACGAAAGGCCTCATCTCGATAGTCTTGCCGCTCGGCGTAATCTTTTGGTATATGGTCTTTACGCGCCAGTGGAATATCGTGCGCTTTCTTCTTTACTGGCCGGGCATACTGCTCTTTTTCGTCTTGGGCGTGCCGTGGTTTTACCTTGTGTGTAAGGCCAATCCCGACTTTTTCTATTTCTTTTTCATCCGCGAGCACTTTTTGCGCTTTGCCACAAAGATGATGCATCGCTACAAACCCTTTTGGTTTTTCATGCCAATAATTTTTCTCGGCACCTTTCCGTGGCTCGGCTTTTTGCCCTCGCTTTTTTGCCGGGACGGCATTTTGCGCAAAAAAAAGAGTGCCCAAGAAAAAGATGGCGTCATCTTTCTCTTGTGTTGGTTTTTAGTCATCTTCATCTTCTACTCGTTTTCCGACTCCAAACTCGTCCCCTACATCATGCCCTGCATGACGCCGCTTGCCATCTTGCTGGCCGCCAATTTGCGCGAATCCGACCACAAGGGGCGCTTTATCGGCTACGACCTTTGGCTTAACTGTCTCGGCTGGTTTGTCTTTGCCGCGGCGCTCGTCTGGTATTCGCTACAAGCTGGCTACCTCGACCTCACCCAGCTTTTGGCGCGTGGCGGCATTGCCATTTTTGCACTTGTCGCTGGCATACCGGCCGCTCTTTTTACATGGCATAAGACGCGCCGTGTGCGCTGCACCGTCGCGGTGCTGGGCATTTTTTCCTTCGCCTTTGCCGTGGGCCTGCAGTTGATACAAGAGCAGGTTGCGCGCGAGCGCACCTCCTATTATGTGAGCGAGCAGATTGCCGCCATCAAAGAGCCCGGCGCCGCCGTCGTCTCCTATGGCGACTATATCCAAGGGCTTCCCTATTACCTAAAAGAGCGCGTTTACGTCGCCAGCTATTACGGCGAGCTGCTCTTTGGCGCCGAACACCTGAAAAAAGAGGACACCTGGTTTATAGACGGCGCGCAGCTGCAAAAAATGTGGCAAGGAAAGCGCCAGGTTTTCGTGGTCTTTGACAAAAACAAGCGCTCCGTGGTCGAAGGCCTCTTGCCCGATTGTGGTGCCCTCCATAAAGGCGGCCAATATTATTTCATCGTCAACCACAAATAGATAAAAATTTGTTATAATAAAAAATATATTATTGTAGGAGCTGAAAATATGAGAAAAGAATTTTTGCCCTTTTCAAAGCCTCAGGTCAGTGAAGAAGCAATTGCTGACGTCTGCGATTCCATTCGTTCGGGCTGGCTCGCCATGGGCCCCAAGACCGTTGATTTTGAAGAAAAATTCGCCGCCTACGTCGGTGCAAAGCACGCCATTTCGGTAAATTCGGCCACGGCTGGTCTGCACCTTGCCGTCATGTCCGTAGCTGGCCCCGGCGATGAAGTGATAACGACGCCGATGACTTTTGCAAGTACGCTAAATGCCATCATCTATGCCGGTGCAAGGCCCGTGCTCGCCGACATCGACCCCGTCACCTTCAATATCGAGCCGCGCGAAATCGAAAAGAAGATAACGAGCCGCACCAAGGCAATCATTCCTGTCCATTTTGCCGGCCGTCCCTGCGACATGGACGCCATCGAGAAAATTGCCAAGGCCCACGATTTGGCCATCATCGAAGACTGTGCCCATGCGCTTGGCGCCAGCTATCATGGCAAGAAAATCGGCGGCGGCAAGGGCGCGCGCCGCATTGCCGTCTTTAGCTTCCATCCGACCAAGAACATTACGACGGGCGAGGGCGGCATGATTACGACCGACGACGAAGAAGCGGCCGAACAGATGTCCGTGCAGCGCCAAAACGGCATGAGCAAGGGCGCATGGAACCGCTTTGCCGCCAAGGGGAAGGCCCATTACGACATTGCCATTCCGGGGCTTAAATACCAGATGATGGACATTCAGGCCGCCATCGGTCGCGACCAGCTAAAGCATCTCGACGTCTTCAATGCGCGCCGTACCGAAATCGTAAATCGCTACAACGAAGCCTTCAAAGACCTCAAGGGCGTTACAATTCCCGCACCGGTAGATGAAAAATGCGTTCACTCCTGGCACATATACACGCCGCTTTTAGACGAAAGCGTTCTGGGCTTTAGCCGCGATGAATTCATGGAAAAGATGAAGGAAGAAAATATTGGCACGGCCTATCATTATCAGTCCGTCAATCTTTTCAGCGCATACGCCAAAGCCTGCGACCTCTCGCGCGGTGCGATGCCGCAAGCAGAAAAAATAGGCGAGCAGATTGTCTCCTTGCCGCTCTTCCCGGCAATGAGCGACGCCGACGTCGAGGACGTCATCGACGCCGTGCGCAAAATTTGCTCTTGCTGAGAAAGGCAGAAAATGGAACCAGAAATATCAATAGTCATACCTGTTTACAATGAAGAAGAATCGCTGCAGCAGCTCTTTCGGGAGCTGCTGCCCGTCATGGAGGACTTAAAGCGCAGCTACGAAATCATCTTTATCAATGACGGCAGTTGCGACAAGAGCTTTTCCATGCTCTATGACATCCGAGAGAAATTCCCCCAAAAAATTCGCGTCATCGACTTTAACGGCAACTTCGGACAGCACATGGCGATTATGGCCGCCTTTTTCCACGTGCGCGGCAAATTCATCATCACCTTGGACGCCGACCTGCAAAACCCGCCAGCGGAAATTCCCAAGGTCATCGCCAAGATGGACGAAGGTTATGATGTTGTCGGCACCTACCGCCAAAATCGCCGCGACCCGCTTTACCGCAAGGTCGCCTCGAAGATTGTCAACAAAATCACCAATCGCATTACGGGACTGAAGATAAGCGATTACGGCTGCATGCTGCGCGGCTACGACCGCCGCATCGTCGACATTATCGCCAACAGCAATGAGTCGACAACCTTCATACCCGCCCTCGGCCAAAAATACGCCGTCAGGCCCGTCGAAATTCCCGTCGCGCACCGCGAAAGAGAATTTGGCGAATCAAAGTACAACATCTTCAGCCTCATAAGGCTCAACTTCGACCTCATGACGAGCTTTTCCCTTTCACCCTTGCAATGGGTTACAATGAGCGGCATGGGCATTTCGGCGCTCAGCTTTTTGCTCGTCGCCTACATGATTATCCGTCGCTTTATCATCGGCTCCGAGGCCGACGGCCTTTTCACGCTCATGGCCATCCAGTTCTTTTTGACGGGCATCTCGATTATGAGCCTCGGCATCATCGGCGAATACATAGGACGCATTTACAAGCAGATTCAAAAGCGGCCGCGCTTTGTAATAAAGAAAATCTGGGAGGAAGAAGATGCAGAAAAATAGGCCCAAAATCGCCCTCTTTGCTTATAGCGAGCCGGGCTACGCCTGCCTCAAGGAGCTTTTGCGGCAAAAGGCCAACATCGCCCTCGTCGTGACGCACGAAGACGCCCCCGATGAAAACATCTGGTTTCACAGCGTCTACGACCTAGCCAGGGGAAACAATATCCCGGCCTGTCGCGGCAAGAAGGTCGACGATGCGGCAAGAAAGCTCTTTTTCGCGCTTAAGCCGGATATCATCATCTCATCTTATTACCGCGCCATCATTCCAGATGAATTTTTGGATAAGGCCAAGGGCGGTTCCTTTAACCTGCACGGCTCGCTGCTTCCCTTATACCGTGGCCGGGCACCGATTAACTGGGCCGTGCTAAATGGCGAAACCAAAACCGGCGTAACGCTGCACGAGATGACGAGCCTTGCCGACCGCGGCGACATCATCGACCAGATTGCCTTTCCCATCGGCGAGGAGGCGACGGCGCACGACGTCTTTTTTGACGTGAGCCGCTCCGTAGAGGAGCTCATGGCGAGAAATTTAAAGCGCCTCGAAGACGGCACCTATCCGCACGTGCCCCAAGATGAAGCGCGGGCGACCAAATTTGGCCGCCGCCGGCCCGAGGACGGGCGCCTCGACTGGCAAAAAAGCGCCAAGGCCGCCTACGACCTCGTGCGCGCCGTCACGCATCCTTTCCCGGGCGCCTTTTGCTACGCAGACGAAAAGAAGCTCTTCATCTGGCGCGCCGCCTATCAGGACGACTTGCCGTCGCCGCTAAAAGAGGCGGTACCGGGCACCTTGTGCCTAAAGGACGGCCGCTTTTTCGTGCGCTGCCAAAAGGGCGCTTTGGAGCTTTTGTGCGTGCAGGAAGAAGAAAAGGCGGAAATAGCGCCCAAGGATTGCCCGCTTTTAAAGCCGGGCTTAATATTAAAATGAAAAGGGGATAAAACATGAAATTACTCATCACTGGCGTCAACGGTTTTGTCGGACGCTTTTTACTCAAAGGAATTATGGAAAAGACCGACTGGCAGGTTCAAGGCTTCGACCTTTATGATGGCGACGTAAAAGAATACCTCGACAACCCGCGCTTTAACATGAAGACGGGCGACGTCTTCAAGGAACAGCAATGGCTCGACGAGCAGGTGCAAAAATGCGACGTCGTCGTGCCGCTAGCCGGCATTGCGCGCCCCGCCTATTACATTGCCCGTCCGCTGTGGACATTTGAGCTTGACTTCGAGCAGAATTTGCGCCTCGTCCGCGCCTGCACCAAGTACAAAAAGCGCATCATCTTCCCTTCGACCTCCGAAGTTTACGGCATGCCGACAGAAAACAGCCGCGTCATGAAAGAAGACGAAAGCACCCTGACGCTCGGTCCCATCGTCAAATCGCGCTGGATTTATAGCTGCAGCAAGCAGATGATGGACCGCGTCATCTTCGCTTACGGCCAAGAAGAAAACCTCGACTTTACGATTTTCCGCCCCTTCAACTGGATTGGACCCAAGCTCGACAGCTTTGAAGAAGCCGCCAAGCACAAGGCGCGCTCGATTACCCAGTTCATCTATGACGTCCTTTATACCGGCAAAATCAGCCTCGTCGATGGCGGAGCGCAGATGCGCTCCTTCATCTGGGTAGGCGATGGCATTGACGCCCTCATCGAAATCATCAAAAACGAAGGCGGTAAGGCAAGCGGCGAAATCTTCAATATCGGCAATCCGGAAAACCACTACACGATTAAAGAAATGGCCATGATGATTGTCGAAGAAATGAAAAAATATCCGCAATTTGCTGCCAAGGCCAACGCCGTCGAATTCGTCGACATCAAGTCCGACAAATACTACGGCAAAAACTACGACGACATGAAAGACCGCGTCCCCTCCGTCGAAAAGATTAAAAACTATCTCGGCTGGCAGGCCAAATCCACCTTGCGCGAGGCCATTCGCATGACGCTCGACTGGTATGAAAAAGAGCTTTCTGAGGAAGGAAAATAATATGGAAAGGCGCATTGCCATCAAGGTCGATGTCGACACCAAGCGTGGTTACCTGGAGGGCGTCCCCCAAATGCTCGATGTCCTCAAAAAGCACGCCGTCAAGGCGGCCTTTTTCTTCTCCTTGGGACCGGATAACTCCGGCAAGGCGATTCGCCGCATCTTCCGCAAGGGCTTCTTGACGAAGATGCTGCGCACCAAGGCGCCGTCGACTTATGGCCTCAAGACCATCATGTACGGCACCTTGCTGCCGGCGCCGCAAATCGTCGCGCCGCACCCCGAGGTGCTCCTGCGCGCCAAAAAAGAGGGCCATCTTTGCGGCGTGCATTGCTGGGACCATGTCTACTGGCAGGACAAGCTGGAAAAATTAAGTGAAGAAAAAATCCGCGAGCACCTGCAAAAGGCCTGCGCCCTCTTCACCTCGATAATGGGCGAAAAGCCCCGCTTTTGCGGTGCGCCGGGCTGGCAGGTTACGCCGCTTAGCCTCGGCGTGCAGGAGGAGTTTGGCTTTGACTTTTGCTCTGATGTGCGCGGCTATCGCCCCTTTTACCCCCGCATGGGCGGGCGGGACTTTGCCACCCTCCAGATACCGGGGACGCTGCTCACCATGGACGAGCTTTTGGGCACGCAGGGCATCACGGATGAAAATATCGTCGACTACTGGCTCGCAAAATGCGACAAGGACTTCAACGTCTGGACCATTCACGCCGAAATGGAAGGTCTCTCCAAGCTCTTCTTGCTCGACAGCTTTTTAGCCAAGGCCAAGGAAAAGGGCTTCACCTTCGTCAACCTAGATGAAGGCAAAAATGTGCCAGACATCAGCCGCTGCGAGGTCTTTCGCGGCTACTTGCCCGGCCGGGCGGGTACATTGGCGCGCCAGGGCGACGCCATAAGGTGAAAATATGCTGCAAAAGAAGATGAAATCAGGCTATACGACGGGCTCTTGTGTTGTCGCAGCCGTCAAGGCCATTTTCATGGCCCTTTACGCCAGTGAAAAGTCCGAAATGGTCGAGCTGGAGGCTCTAAGCGGCGAAAGGATAATCGCGCCGATAAAGTCGCTGGTGGTAAAAGACGACGGCGGCACGGCAAGCGTCATCAAAGACGGCGGCGACGACCCCGACATCACGCACGGCACCGAAATCGTCACGCAGCTGGCAATCGGCTCTTTTTCTGAGCGCGTCGTCTTTGCCGCGGGCGTCGGCGTCGGCACCGTAACGCGCGAGGGCCTCTCCGTGCCGGTCGGCGAGCCGGCGATTAACCCCGGCCCGCGCCAGATGGTCAGAAAAATCGTCGAGGAGTACCTGCCCCCCGGCAAGAGCTGCAAGGTGACGGTTACGGTACCCGAAGGCGAAAAACTCGCGCGCCGCACCCTAAATCCCGTACTTGGCGTCGAAGGCGGCATCTCGATTATCGGCACGAGCGGCATCGTGCGCCCCATGTCGGAAGAGGGCTTTAAGAAATCCCTGACGCCCCAAATCGACGTCGCTCTCGCCGCCGGCTTTAAGTCGCAGGTTTTCGTGCCGGGCAAAATCGGCGAAAACATCGCCATCTCCCTCGGCCTTCCCGAGCGCTCCATCGTCCAGATGAGCAACTTCGTCGGCTACATGCTCGAATACGCCGCCGACCACGGCCTAGAAGATGTCCTCCTCTTTGGCCATCTGGGCAAGCTCGCCAAGGTGGCCGCGGGCAATATGTACACCTATAACCGCATTAGCGACGCGCGCTTTGAAACGCTCGTCGCCTACGGCGCCGCCCTAGGGCTCAGCAGGGAGGGGGCCAAGGCAATCCTTTCGTGCAAGACGACAGAGGAGGCAATGCCGTTTATCGAAAAAGAGGGAATCGCCAAAGACCTCTATCGTCTTTTGTGTGAGCGTGCCACCGCGCGCTCACAGCGCCACGTCTTCGACGGGCTAAATATCGGTACGGTCATGGTCACCCTAAAGGGCGAAGTGCTCGGCATGGACGAAAATGCCAAAAAGATTGGAGAGAAATTGCAATGGAAACTAAGATAACGGTTGCGGGTATCGGTCCCGGCAGCCGCGACTACATTTTGCCGATTGCCCTCAAGGCAATCGAAAATGCCAAGGTGCTCGTGGGGGGAAGGCGCGCCCTGGCGCAGTTTGCCGCAAAAGAGCAGGCGCAGATAGCCATCACGGCCGACGTGCAGGGCACCTTGGCGCAGGTGGAAAGGGCGCTCGAAAAAGACGACGTCGTGATCATGGTCTCGGGCGACCCGGGCTTTTATTCGCTTTTGCCCGCCCTGCGCGTGGCGTTTCCCAAGAAAAAGATGGAAGTTTTACCGGGCGTCAGCTCCCTACAGCTGGCCTTTGCCCGCGTGGGCGCACCGTGGCAAAATGCCGACCTCATGAGCCTGCATGGCCGCCTGCCAGACTACGCCTCGCTCGCCTATGAGCCGGGCCGCACGATGGGCATGCTCACCGACGACGAGCACAACTCGCAGCGCATCGCCATGCTGCTCTTGGACGCCGGCTGGCCCGAAAGCACGCCCGTCTACATCGCCTCGCACCTTTCCTACGACGACGAAAAGCTTGTCACGACGACGCTCATTCGCGCCACGGCGCAAGAACCCGTGCGCCAGTGCGTCATGGCAGTTTTCGGCTGAGGTGGCGAGATGAGCTATATACCGGGCATCAAAGACGAGGCCTTCATTCGCGGCGAAGTGCCGATGACCAAGCGTGAAATAAGGGCGCTCACCATCTGCAGCGCCATGATTGGGGACAGGGAGCGCATCCTTGATGTGGGCGCGGGCACCGGCTCGCTTTCGATTGAGGCGGCGCTGGCAGCCCCTTTGGGCGAAGTGGTGTCCGTGGAGAAAAAACCCGCCAGCATCGAGTTGATAAAAAAGAATGCGGCAAAATTTGGCACCACCAATATCAAGGTAGTAGAAGGCGCCGCTCCAGAGGCCTTTTCCGACATTGAAGGCACCTTCGATGTCATCTTGATTGGCGGCAGCGGCGGCGCGCTGGAAAAAATCCTCGACTATGCAGCCGCTCACCTAAAAGAAGGCGGGCGCATCGTCCTCAACGCCATCACGCTGCAAAATGCCGCCCGTGCCATCTCCTACTTTCGCGCGCACGGCATCGCCTACGAGGCGACCTTGGTGCAGGCCAGCCGCCTGCGCCGGGCGGGCAGCGCCGACATGATGCTGGCGCAAAATCCCGTCTATATTATCTTGGCACATCGCTAAAGAAGGGCAGATAGCCCTTCTTTTTTTTGTCTAAATGACAAAAAATGTCATTTGTAAAAAAATTACAGAAAATGCAGATTGTAAATAAATAAAATGGCCATTTGCCCTTTGAAAATTGTGTATGCTCAAGGAAAATATTTTTTCAAAAATATTTGCTTTGGGCATACACAATAAAAAAAATAACAATAAAAAAAATAACAATAAAAAAAATAACGACAGATTTTTTGTGACCAGATTTTACATGGCAAATAGTGTAAATTTGAAAACAAAATCGAGTAACTTTATAATAGTGACAACGTAAGACTCTCATCTTTTCAGACTATGTGGACAAAACGCCTTGCCGAATCTGCTTTACAAGCTAAAGGACAGATGACAAAAGCGATACCCAGCAAAGAAGATAGCAGAGAGGCTTATTCATAATTAATAAATTAAAAAAGGAATGATTATATGTCATCGAAAAAAGAAAGAAGACTTTCTTACCTCGTCGGCCTCTCGCTGATGGGAACGGTCGCCTTTACCGGCCTTACGGCAACAAACGCTTTTGCTAGCGCGTCAGCCGTTACTAATACGGTAGATAATGCCAGTCATCATATTGATTTAACTAAGCCTAGCACGCCAACAACGACTAAGCCTAGCACGCCAACAACGACTAAGCCTAGCACGCCAACAACGACTAAGCCTAGCACGCCAACAACTCAGCTGGCAGCACCGGTTATCGCTTCGGCTAAGGCTATGAACGTCGTCAACAACATCACGATGACGGATATCGCCAACCGCTCGGCAATGCTTCGTACGCAGGCCGCTGCAGTCGGCAATGTCCAGGGCGCTTCCGACAATGGCGAAGGCAATGTCTGGGTATCGATTAAGCACAACAAGGTCAGCGTAAGCAACAACGGCTACAAGGATTCGGATATCAAGACCAATAACTACATGATTGGTTACGACACGAAGACTTCTGCCAACAGCTACTTCGGCGGCTACATCTCGATGACCAACGGCAGCATCAAGACCGATGACATCGACACTAATATTGACAGCTCGATGGGCTTCGGCCTCTATGGCACGACGCTGCTCGGCAAGGGTCAGTACGTCAACTACATCGGCCGCATGGGCAGCCTCAAGAACAGCTACCTCGGTCAAGACTGGAAGACGAAGGATTACGGAGTAACGGTCGAATACGGCAAGAAGACGCAGCAGGCCAAAGACCTCTTCGTTACCCCGTATGTCCAGCTCAACTACGACCACCTCGACACTGACTCCGTACAGTGGGCCGGCAACCGGGTCAACGGCGGTACGTCGAACAACATGGGCATGAAGCTCGGCGTCAACTTCATGAAGAATGACGACCGCGGCAACAGCTACTACGGCGGCTTGGCACTCGGCAAGGACTTCTCTGGCAAGTACAAGGCTACTGTCAACGGCATTGCAATGCCTGAAGTGGACAACAACGGCAACACGGTCTACGTCAACTTCGGCACGCGCCAAAAGATGAACGACAATGGCTATTTCGACCTCAACCTCGAAAAGACGTTTGCCAGCATGAACGGCTGGGGTGTCCAGGGCAGATTCAACTGGATGTTCTAATCCAAAAAACTACATTCTCCAAGCCAAGGGATGAGGAACTCCGTCCTGCGGCCTGGATTTGGTACAGTTAGACACACATAAAAGCGCAAAGATGGTCAATGGCCATTGGCGTTTTGGGAGGGAGCCTGCTGATGGCCGGCAAATCTTTCCCGCCCCTTTTTGGGGGTACATACTTTCTCGCAGTAAACGCGCGGCGGGGAAGTATACTGGAAAGTCCAGACTTTCTGGTAGACATATAATCATTGCGAGAGACAGAAGCCTGCCGGGGCTTCTGTCTTTTTTGCATAGAAAGATAGCGCACGATTTGTCATCTGAAATTGGCGTATAATTTTTGAGCAGAAATATTTTTCGGGAAAAAATTACCGTAAATTTAAAGGGACAATATACGGTATCTTATGGAGATGTTGCCATTGTAAAAAATGGCAACAATAAAGAGGCGGCAGATGTAATTGCAGGCTTGACCGCAGCGCATGCTCCTTTGGCCAATGGCAAGGTGGTCGTCAATAATGACAGTGGAGCGCCAGTAACCATTGGGGCATTGTCTAAAGTGCTTGACAATAATATTGTCAATTTCCGCGTAGTGGATGGAAAATTTACCCTGACCGGCCAAACCGCAATGGTTAGTGAGGCAAGTTCTTTTTCGGGTGTAGAAGATATTACCGTAGTTCCAGTATCTGATGGCACGGGCAATATGGCCATTATCGGTGTCAATAAAGATAAAAAGACAATCAGGTGGGTAGTCCACGAAAAGGATGCGCCCGCTAGTCTGGCGGAGGCAGCCAAAGCAGCTTCTACTGCTTTACAAGTTATTAAAGCTCCCTCTGGAATGTCGATTACCGCTAAGGGTGCCACCGTTATTTTGACGGGAGCTGCTGCTAAATCGAATGTTTTGGTACATGCAAATGTCTTTGGCCTTGATGTCAGCGGCACATACGACAACATGGCTCTGCCGCAAGGCACGGCGAGTATTGGCGGGGCTGATGATAGTACCGAATTGGGCGTTAATGTGAAAAAGAGTGATGGCACTTATGCTAATACCGTGCCAGGCGTTGTCGTTGGCAACGAAGGGGCTTGTCCGGAGGCAAAGAATGTAGCCACTGCCAATGTGGCTGTCCATAACGGAAATAAGGTTACAATTCATGGCATAACGGTTTATCACGATGGCACATTTAATGCCGATGAAACTTTGGCAGGACATACAGGCGCTGTTGTCATAGACGGCAACATCACTAATGCCGGCACGATTGATATTGCAAATGGCGACGACGCCCATATTAAGGTGGGGTCAGATACTGCCAAACTGCTCCCGTGAACATTGCAAATAGCGGCAATTTAGTGCTCGATAATAGTGCGGGCCAAAATGACTGGACGGTAAATAGACTCGTTCAGTCAGATGGCACGGCACTTATAAAGTCTGGCACTTCTGCACGAGATGAGGTCCGTCTTGACAACATTGAGCTGAGGCGGGGCTACATAGATATTGCGGGTGAGGACTCTATCGTTGGCAGTGCTAAAGATGGAACGGGCGCTGCCGCTTCCATTGACATTGCGGGCGGTACGCTCAACATGGCTTCTGGAAAGATTGCTTCTGGCAATATCACTAATGCCGGCACGCTTAATATTGGCCAAGCCGCTGCGGCTAATGCTGATAGCGGCAGCCATGAGGTGCTACTTGCGGCCGGACCGTAAGTGATAATAGTGCGGGCACTAATATCAAAAATACGGGCAACATTAATGTATCCAGTAAGGGCGGGGCAAATATTGATTTATTCCATACCGCTATTCAGCAAAGTACCGGCACGACGCTTTTGGATGGCTCTGCTGGCGGAAGGGCTGAATTGGGCACGGTGAATCAGACGGGCGGTGTGACTATTATTAGGGGCAAGGCAAAGCTCGATACCCTCAATTTGCAGGGAGGCACGGTCGATGTCGGCACCGGGCTCAGAGGTTGGCGAATTGAAAACGGACCATGTGGCGGCTGCTAGCGTGCTGGTTAATGTTAGCGGCAATGTTGCAGATGTCGCCATGCATGGCGGCACGCTCAACCTCATATCTGAGGGGAGGCTTGGAGGTGTTCCCCAAGGGGTGAAGATTGCGGATAATGCTAAATTGAATGCGGCTTTTGGCAGTATTATCAATGCCAATGTCACAGCAGGCAATCAAAAGGCACCGTCTTTAGATAATACGGCAATTAATCTTGCGGTACGGTAAACGGCACGTATACGCAGTATGCGGGCACGTTGTCCGTGGGTACGGTAGCGGCTATGTCCGCCAGACAGACGATGCTGAAAATGCTAGAAAGGTAACCGCCGCTAATACGGCGGCGGTGCGCCTTGCTTTTAATGGCAATGTAAGCCTGTATAACACAAATGCAAATCTCGGCAATGCCGAGATTAATGGCAGTCTCACCGTTAGCGATGCGAAAAGCGATTTGGCAAGCACAACGCATTTTGGCACGGCACTTGTCAAGGGGGCGACGGTGCTTGCGCTTAACCAAAATGGCAGCGAAGCATATCTGGAAGATGCCGCTTTTGATGGGCATGTTACAGTTAGCGGCACGAATGAGCTGAAGGGAAATTCCCAGGTAGATGGACTGTCTAATGGCAGGGTCGATATGGGCAGTGCCAAGCTCGGCAGCGGGCTTACGGTAAATGGTGCTGCTGTCGATGCCAAAAGCAGCACGATTGCTGGTGGCGTCAATTTGACGGGGGAATTTTTCAGACAGGAACAGGCTCGATTGCCGGCGGCCTAGTTGTGAATGGCACCGGTGCCGCTACCCTCATTACCAACTCGCGCCAGGCGCAATTGACAAGATTGCCTATAAAGCGGGGCGGGTAGGCGATTTTTATGTGACGGGAAATACGAACCTCATTTTGAGCCATTCGATTGCGGCGGGCGATATAGACGCTTTGCACTACAATTCTACAGGCTATATTGCTAACGGCAAGCATACAATTATGACGAATAGGGTCTTTTTAGGCGATAATGTCGTAAGCGCAAACCAGCTTGGCAATAGGTCGCTCGCTATATATCAAGGTCAAAAAGATGGCTTGCCTGCTGCCGGTCTGCTCGCCCCTGGTAAGATGGGCAGCCCATCAGGGCTTGGTGAGACTGCGGTAGTTATGACGGTAGCTAACGCTTATTCCCTTGACCAGAAAAATATCGAAAATGCCATTGTCAATGCTCAGCGAGAGAATCAGTTCATCGTCGTCAATCACAAAAGTGGTTCTTTGGCTGGTGCTCAGTATGACGGCGCAAAGTGGGTCGATATTGGCATCAATAAGTTTAAGGCAACCGATTATGCCATCAAAAGCTACGGCATGATGTATAAGGCGGGCTATCAAAATCCTTTTGTCTATCTGGTCCCCAATAGTACGGCACTTAGCAATGTCAAGGCCTTGATGCGCAATAACAATACGCTGGCGGAAGGCGAGGCCGCTGGAAAGCGGATTATCCGTGATACGATGAAGGCGGTTAGGGAACTTTTGACGCCCGTAATTTCGACCATGCAGTCTGTTAATGTCGTCAACAGCATTACGCTTAGTGATATTGAAGGGCGTACCGCCCGGCTGCGCACACTGGCGGCAGAAAATGATGCTGTTCAAGGTGCCGATGACAATGGCCGTAATAATATCTGGGTTGCCGTCAAGCACAATAAAATAACGGCAGATAACGGTGGCGGCTACGCCGATTTGTTATCAGTCTCAATAACTGCACGATTGGCTACGACACGAAGGCGTCTGGCCATGGCTATGTGGGAGCCTATATTTCTCAGACGAGTGGCAGTGCCGAAACGGCTGACAACAGCATTGATTTCAATAACTCGACGGGGTTTGGCCTTTATGACACGACGCTGCTCGGCAAGGGCAGGTATATTGACTATGTCGGTCGCCTCAATGACTTCAAGACGAGCTTTTATGGTCAGGAGTAGAAGACGGAGGATTACGGCGTGGCCGAAAGAGCCGGCATGACAGCTCCCTGGCAGCTATAGTCAATGGTCAACGATTATGCTTTGCTCCAGGTCGACAGCAACGGCAGTACCATCTATCTGAGCATGGGAACGCGTCAGAAGATGAGCGATAACGGCCATTTTGAACTCAGTGCGGAAAAGATGTTCGCCGATACAAATGGCTGGGATGTTTAGTGCAAATTAGCTGGACTTTCTGATAGGAAGATAAAAAAAGGCAAGGGCAAAGCCCTTGCCTTTTTTGCTATCTAAATTTTTTGATGAGGTTTTAAAAGTGACATTTGTCATTACCCAAAATAGCAAGATATCGTATAATATATAATCTTAGCTGTAAAAAAGGACATTTGGCCTGGATTGAAGCGGTATATTCCTATTATTTACAATTATTCGAAAATTATTTAAGATAGGAGCAGAGATATTTTTGCGATTTGCCAGCAGATAAGGCTGAAATGATGGATATTTGTCATTACCAAAAAGTATGAATAATTATAAAATGGAGGAAAAGATGGACAAGATATTAAACCTCATCGAAAATTATCCGGCTGCCTGCCGCCTGCTGAAAAATTGCCCTTTATCTATCTGTCAGAAAATGGCAGTCTGCGACTATGAAGCCTTCGCCTTCAAGCTGCAGCAAGGCATCTGCTATGATGTCGTGTACATCATCTTATCTGGCTCAGCACGGGTATTCGTGATGGACGAGAAGGGCAATCAGGTTACTTTGGACGTATACCATCAGGGCAATTTGATAGGAGAGCATGAGGCGATACGCCACTTGCCTTTTAGCTCCTCCATCGAGTCGTTGACTGAAATCAGGCTGATAAAGATTGCCGCATCAGATTATCTGAAATGGCTCAAGATGGATGATGAGTTTTCTTTCAGCATCATAGCTTCGCTTTGTGACCAGCTTTATGAGCTGACGAATAGGACCGTGAAGTATGCCCTTTTGGATGTCCGTACGCAGGTTTTGCTGACTTTATATAGTGAATACATGAAAAGGCGCAGCCTGAAGATTTCCAAAAAGTATATCATGACATCTGTATCAGCGACAGCGCGGAGCATTTATAGGATTATCAATGAATTGCAAAAGGAGGGGGTAATATCGCTTGTTGGCGATAGTGTCTGCATTGAGGATTTGGCGTATATCAAAAAGCATAAGGGAGGATAAAAGATATGGAAAAACAACCGCATATCCAGTTATCTGGTGAAGACGTATGTTCTAAGGCGATTATTGTCGGCGATTTGGCAAGGGTGGAAAAGATAGGCGCTTTTTTGACGGATGTCCGGCCGCTGGCTGATAACAGGGAATTTAAGTCGCTGCGCGGCAAATATAAAGGCTGTGATATTATGGCCTTATCAACGGGAATTGGAGCGCCCTCTGCCTGCATTGCCGTCGAGGAGCTGGCCAGGACAGGCGTGCGAGAGATTATTCGCGTCGGCAGCTGTGGTGCAATGCAAAAGGACATTGCTTTGGGCGAGCTAGTTATCGCCTTGGGCGCCGTGCGCTGTGATGGCCTCACAAAAAATTACCTGCCAGAAAATTATCCGGCTATTCCCAGCCTTGAGCTTCTTGAAAGGGCGCAAAAGTTAGCACCAGAGGCTGTCTATGGCATCATAAGGAGCCATGATGGTTTTTATATGGATGATAATGAGGCGGTGGAAGAATATTGGTCGCATTTTGGCATTGTCGGAGCTGATATGGAGAGCAGCGCCCTGTTTGTTGTCGGCAGTTTGAGAAAAGTAAAGACGCTTTCCATTTTGAATAATGTGGTCATCTATCAAGGCGACTTGGCGGACGGCGTCAATGACCTTGTGGCCGGTGAGGATAAGGTGGCATTGGGCGAGAAAAAATCGATTGAGCTTGCCTTGGAAATTTTAGCGGGAGGGAAATGAAGTGATGTGGCTTAAAAAGCAGCTTTTTGAGGGCTGGTCGCGTTTTGAAATATGTTATGTATCGGTCCTGCTCATTGTGCAGATTATTGCCTATATCGTCGCTCCCGATTCGCCAATCGGCATGATGAGCGGCATTATGGGCGTTTTGGCTGTAGTGATGGGCATGAAGGGGAGAAAGATAACCTTTATCTTCGGCTTCATCCAATGCGTGGCCATGACCTATATTGCCTGGCAGAGTCACGCCTATGGCTCTTTTGTCATGGATATAATCTATGTCATCTCTCAGCCGGTTGGCTGGTTTATGTGGGGCAATGATGAGGCGGTCAACAGCTTCAGCAAGAAAGTAAGGAACAGGATTTTTCTCGGCGCGGTTGCCGCCTGGCTTGTCGGTGGCGTCGTGCTGCAAAGCGTCGGCGGCCAGCTGCCCTTCTTTGACAGCATAAACCTCGTGATTTCGCTCATCGCGCAGGTTCTTTATATTTTCAAATACAAGGAAAACTGGTCCTTGTGGATATTTGTGAATATTGCCAATGTCTTTTATTGGATTTTGCTGACTTATAAAATTGCCAGCGGCGATACTTCTGCCGGCACGCTCGGCATGGCCTTGTCGCAGGTCGCTTTGCAGTGTGCGCTGCTTTTCAACAGCGTGTACGCCGACCGTGTCTGGAATGCTTATAGCAATAAATGAAAAAAAGCGCAAGCAATTTGCTTGCGCTTTTTTTGTGCTTTATGTCTTAGTCGCGGGGGGGGACGACGGGGTGCATACTGAGGGGCTTTAAGTTGAAGTTGGAGCGATATTCCGTTTCGCTCCAGAGGATGCGCTGGGCGACGAGCGCTTCGGGGTTTAATTTTACGCCGTCTAAGATGACTTTTTTGAAAGCGTCATAGCCGGCACGGTCGATGAGATGGCCGCCGTGCAGGTATTCGGGCTTGCCACCCATGACGTAATCGGAGAATTTTTGCCAGTTCTTGATGACGCCGAAGACGACATCTTCCGTAACCCAGTTGAGGAACATCTTGCCCATGCGCGGCGTCTGCTTGCCCGTGCGGCCGCCAATCATGATGCGGTAGAATTTTTTGTTGGGGCGTACCCAGGCGGAGGCGGGGCAGGCGGTAACACATTCGCCGCAGCCGACGCAGCAGCAGGCGTCTTTTTGGATTTTGTGGTCGACGAGCTTCAAGACGCGCGTGGCAGCTTTCGTGCATACCTTGACGCAGCGGCCGCAGCCGATGCAGCGTTCCTTGAGGTAGATAGGGCGCGTAACGCCGATGATGCCAAAATCTTGGAAATGGGCTTTGGCACAGTCGTTGGGGCAGCCGGCAATGGAAAGTTTGATGTGGTAGTGGCTCGGGAAGATTTCCTTTTCGAGGCGGCGTGCCAGCGAGGTCGTGTCGATGTTGGCCTTGATGCAGTGGCGGTTGCCGATACAGCCCATGATGTTGCGCGAGCCGATGGTCGGGTAGCCGTGATTATTTATTTCCATGTCGACATCGCACAAATAGACTTCGACTTCTTTCATGTATTTGGCGATGTAGTTGTTGACGTCAGCGATGGATTCATACTTGATGCCCGTGATGTCAAAGGTCTGACGCGTGCCGATGTGGAAGGAGCCGTTGCCCCATTTTTCGGCGATGGATTGGACGAAAGAGAGGTATTTGGCGTCGACCGTGCCGCCCGGCACGCGCATTTGAAGCATGAATTCGCCCGGTATTTTTGACTGGCGGAAGCAATTCGTCCGCAGCTGGTTTATGTTGATATCCTTATTCAAAGTATTTCCTCCTGTCGCTAGTCAATGAGCTGCTTGGCCTTTACGTAGTTAAAGACGGGACCTTCAAGGCAGACGTAGGTCTCATCGATGCGGCAATGGCCGCATTTGCCGACGGCGCAAGACATCTTGCGCTCGAAGGAAACCCAGATATTTTCTTCTTTTGCGCCGAGCGCGAGGAATTTTTGGGCTGTGAACTTCATCATGACGGGCGGGCCGACGATGATGACCTGCAGGTCGGGCACGGGCTTTTGCACGAGCGGCAATTCGGCGGCGTAATCGGTGACGAGGCCGATTTTTTTGCCTTCTTTTCCGCTGCCCTTGTCGAGCGTTACGGTTACATCAAAGCTCGTCTGCCATCTTTTTATATCTTCTTCAAAGAGGATGGAGTCGTTATCCCTAAAGCCGAAGATGAGATTTAGGTTTTTGACGCAGCTTTTATTTTTTTCGATGTGATTGATGAGCGAGCGCACGGGGGCAACGCCTGAGCCGCCGGCGGCGATGATGAGGTCTTTTTGGGCATAGGCCGAAAGTTCAAAGCCGTGGCCGTAGGGGCCGCGCATGGGCAGGATATCGCCTACCTTTAAGGCGAAAATCTTGTCGGTAACGGTGCCGACTTTGCGGATGAGAAATTCCGCCCACTTTTCTTCTTTGGAAAAGTCGGAGATGGAAATGGGACATTCGCCCGCTTGCGGCAGGGAAATTTGGAAGAACTGACCGAAGTTAATTTCGCCTGCTTTTTCAAATTCGACGCGGAAGAGGCATTCAATCGCCGTGAGCTTTTTTATTTGCAGGATTTTGTGCGGCTCGGGCATGAAGATATTATCCATTTTCGCGTTCCCCCTCTAATCTTTTTACTTCTTTGGCGAGTTTGTTTACGGCTGTGGAAAATGAGATGTAGGCCGGGCAGTGGTCATCACAGCGACCGCAGCCGACGCACATATTATGGCCAAAGCGGACCTTGTGGTCGTGTACCTTGTGCATGACCTTGTAGCGCATGCGTTCGCCGGCCGTGGGGCGGAAGCTGTGGCCGCCGGCCATGTCGCTGAAGCCGTCAATGTGGCAGGATGCTGCAATGCGGCGGCGTTCGCCGGCATTGGTTTCGGGCGTATAGGTGATGTCGACCGTGGTAAAGCAGGTGCAGGTCGAGCAGGCGAGCGTGCAGCTGCCACATTCGAGGCAGCGCTTGTCGTATTCATGCCACATGTCGAGCGATTTTATTTTTTGCTGGATTTCTTTGGAGCTTATTTCGGGCACTTCGACTTTGACAATATTTTCACTTACTGGCTTAACGGAAAAATCAGCAGGCGAAGCCTTGAGCGGCGCAAGATATTTTTCAAAAGCGGTATCTTTTACGTCGATTTTGACGCCATCTTCACAAAAGGCGATGCCGATGCCGTACTCGTCGGCACTGTTCGTGCCCATCGAGACGCAAAAGCATGAATCCCAGCCCTTTTCGGGGCACTGCATGAGGGCAAAGTGAACCTTTTGGCGGCGCTTTTGGTAGAGCGGGTCTGCAAAATGGCCGTTTTTGAGATAGATGTCATCAAAGCGGGCAATGGCATTGATGTCACAGGCGCGGGCGAAGATGAAGTAGGGGCGTTCATCGGCTTCTTTGGCTTCTATGTACTTGCCTTCGACGAAGTACATGACGGTTTCATTAATCGGCTGTAATACCTCTTTTGCGGGGTAGGTCGATTTTTGCGCGTACTCTATTTCATCGGCAGATGCAATCTTGGCATAGCGAATGCAGTCTGTATCAGAGTAGCGTCCCTGCTGGGGAAATCTTTTTGGTGCATAGACCTGGAAATCACTGCTCAGATTTTTTAAAAAAATCCGAAAATCGTTCCAATCGAGTTTGTATCCCATTTTTTCCTCCAGAATGATAAAATTTATGTCTTTTCTCTATTCTACATCAATTTTATATAGGTTTCTAGCCCATAATTTATAAAAAACATTGAAAAAATCTATTGATATATTTTTTCACCGGCATAAAGGCAACCAAAAAGCCCTTTTCAGGACTTGAAAAGGGCTTTTTGGGCTTATTTATAAAATAAAATTTTTATGTTAATAGGTTAATTACTATTCACATTTTGACCAGCCGCAGTAGCTGCAGGTGACGCAGTGGCCTTCGGGCTTTAGCGTGTAGTGGCCACATTCGGGACACTCGCGGTTGATGCTCTTGTCTTCCGTCTTGTCGACATATTTGGCTGCGGGTTCTTGCTGCTGGGTTTCGTTGTAGATTTCAGCCAGCGCCGAGGCGATGGCATTGCCGCAAGAAAGCGAGATGTCGCGCCGGCCGCTTCTTATCAGTGCCTGGCAGGCTGAGCAGCGGTGCTGCGAGAGCTGCTTTATAATCTGCTTGACGCTGATGCCAGAGCGAAGGGCGAGCGAAGTCAGGCGCGTAATCGTCGCAATGTTTGACGAGCAGCCGCCTGAGGCATTGGTAAAGACCTCGAAAATTTGCCCGTCGGGGGTTTTGTTAATCGTTATATACATCTTATCGACGCATGAGGTGTGCCTGAGCAGCGTACAGCCATCAAGGCGCGTGATGTCGTCGCGCTTTTGCGGCACGAGCGAGTCATATTCGATGCCCTTGGCGGCATCTTGCTTTTCGCCTTTTGAGACGCCGAGGATATTGCCGCGCTTGCAGCCGTCGCGGAAAATCGTGATGCCCTTGCAGTTTCGCTTCCAGGCGGCGAGATAGATTTCCCGTATATCTTGCGGCGTGGCGTCGTGGCGCAAGTTGACGGTCGAGGAGATGGAGTTATCGACCCATTTTTGCATTGCCGCTTGAAGGCGGACGCGGTTTAGATAGGGGACGTCGTGGCTTTCGATGACGAAGGGGAATTTTTCCTTTATGACCTTGTCGCTGGTGTTGTAGCTCATGTGGTGGTAGTCCAGAAGGTCTTTTATCGAATGGGCGTAGACCTTGAAGGATTTTTTCGCTTCTTCCATTTTATGCGTCGTGCGCTCGTAGCTTATCTTGTAAAGCGGTTCGCAGCCGCCGGAAAAAAGGCCCATGAGAAGGGAGATGGTGCCGGTCGGCGCAATGGCCAGCAGCGTGCCGTTTCTAAGGCCGTACTTTTTGATGTCATGGTAGACTTCGGGCGCTTCTTCGTGCAGGAGCTTGATGAGCGGCGATTTTTTGGTTTTTTCCCATTCGTAGCGGCCGAAGGTGCCCTTTTCGCGGGCCATGGCGGAAGAGGTGCGCGCCGCTTCGATGAACATGAGGCGCATAACCTTGGCGACAAATTCATTGCCGCGGTCGGAGCCGTAGCGCAGCTTCATCGCTACAAGTGCATCAGCTACGCCGAAAAGGCCGAGGCCGACGCTGCGCCAATCGTCGATGCAGCGGCGGTTGTCATCGAGCGGCTGCGTTTCGTAGCCGTAGTCGAGGATTTCATCGAGGGCCATTGTCGCCGTGTGCACGGCTTTGAGGAAGCCTTCTTTGTTCAGCTTGGGATTGTCGCTGAATTTATCGTCGATGAAGTTGTAAAGATTGATGCTCATGAGGTTGCAGGAATTGTAAGCGTTGCCGCCAAATTCGCCGCAGGGGTTGGTGATTTCAATCTTGTAGTCGTCATAGCCGCTCAAGAGGTTATAGTCATTGAGGCGGTCGACGAAAAGGGCGCCGGGGTCGCCCCAGTCCCACTGTGTTTTGCAGTATTCATCGAAGAAGTCGGCAGCGTCGATGGTCTTTGTGATTTTTTCGCCTGTCGATTCGACATCGAATTTTAGCTCGTATTTTTCGCGGTTCATTACGGCCTGCATGAAGTCGTCCTTAAAAAGTACGGAGATATTCATCGAGGCGAGCTTTTCGTTGTCCTGTTTTAGGCGCAAAAATTCGTAGATGTCCGGGTGGTCGCAGTTGAGGCCAATCATCATGGCGCCGCGGCGGCCGTTCTGGCTGATGACATCGCCTGTCGCGTCAAAAATTTTGAGGAAGGAGACCGAGCCGCTTGAGGTGCGCGCAGCATTATTTACATGGCTGTCTTTGGGGCGCAATTTGCTCACGTTGACGCCGATGCCGCCGCCGTAAGAAAAGATGCGAGCGATTTGGGCGTTGATTTTGAAAATGGATTCTATATTGTCGTCGGGCGAGGGGAGAATATAGCAGTTGCTGAGGCTCGCCTTGAATTTGCCCTTGGCGCCTGTCGCATAAAGTGTGCGGCCGGCGGGGCAGACGGAGCCTTTTTCGAGATATTCGTGCATGGCCTTTTGCACGGGCGGCGAAAATATCGAGGTTACGCGGTCGATGAATTGCATCGGCTCCGTTTCGCCGGCGTGGTAATATTTGGCCTTGAGGATATTTTGTCCTACTTCAGTTTCGTACCAGTTTGTCATTAAGTCGCGGCAAGATTTCTCCGCTTGGTGGTGAGGGGATTGCCGCTCCCTCCTTTTTCTTTATCTATTTGTAAATAGCGCTTATGGCCGAGTTGTTCGGCGTCCTAGCGCATGGTCTGTGGCGAGAGTTACCTTAGTATTTAAGCACAAAATGACGGCAAAGACAATTTGCAAATCAGAGCAAAAAAGACCGTAATATACAAGATATGGTATATTTTTGCGCTCAAATAACAAGATATAGAAGAATTGCGACTTTGACAAAGCAAAGTCTTCCTGTCTTGCGCAAAGGGGAGCGTTACTATATAATAGTATATAATAGTGCCTAAAAATGATGACGAAGAAAAAGCAGGCAGGTGGCGCTCCAGAGAGAAGGCCCTAGGCTGGAAGGCTTTCGCGCTGTCCCTGTAGGTCACTTCCGAGTTGCCCGGCTGAAAGCAGTAGGCCGCGCCGCTTCGCAGCGTTAACGCGTTTGAGCCTCGCCCTGGGCGGGGAAATTTAGGTGGTACCGCGAGGGGAGTCCTTTCGTCCTAATGGACGGGAGGACTTTTTGTTTAGAAAAAATTGGTTGGAGGATTTTTGATGGATATACCAAAGGTTTATGACCCAGATAGTTTTGAAAAAAAATGGTATGCTTTTTGGGAGGAAAAGGGATTTTTTGGTGCAGGTGATGCCCAAAAGGATAAGGCGTACAGCATTGTCATGCCGCCTCCTAACGTTACGGGGCAGCTTCACATGGGGCACGCCTTAGACGGCACGATACAGGATATTTTGATTCGCTTCCGCCGCATGCAGGGCTTTGATACGCTTTGGCAGTCTGGCTGCGACCATGCCGGCATTGCCACGCAGGCCAAGGTAGATGCCGCTTTGCGCGAAGAGGGGACAAACCGTTTTGCGCTTGGGCGCGACAAATTTTTGGAACGCGTCTGGCAGTGGAAGGAAAAATATGGCTCGCGTATTACAAAGCAGCAGCGCTCGCTTGGCGCTTCGTGTGACTGGCAGCGCCATCGTTTCACGATGGATGAGGGCTGCTCAAAGGCCGTGCGCGAAGTATTTGTGCGCCTTTATGAAGAAGGCCTCATCTATCGCGGCACGCGCATCACGAACTGGTGCCCCAGCTGCCATACGGCGATAAGCGATATAGAAGTCGAGCACAAGACGGAAAAGGGACATCTTTACCATCTGCGCTATGCCGTTGAAGGCACGGACGAGTATATAGAAATTGCGACGACGCGCCCCGAGACGATGTTTGGCGATACGGGTATTGCCGTTCATCCGGAAGATGAGCGCTATAAAAACCTCGTCGGCAAGATGGCCATTTTGCCGCTCGTTGGCCGCCGTATTCCGATTTTTGCTGACTCTTATGTCGACAGGGAATTTGGTACGGGTGCTGTCAAGGTTACGCCGGCGCACGACCCTAACGACTTTGAAATGGGCAAGCGCCATAATCTGGAGCAGATTATCGTCATTAATAATGACGGCACGATGGCGGAAAATATGGGCAAGTATGCAGGTCTTGACCGTGCCGCTTGCCGGAAAAAGCTCAGTGAAGATTTGCAAAAAGAGGGAATTTTGCTTTCCATCGAAGAACACGAACACGCTGTCGGTCACTGCTCGCGCTGTGATTCGACCATCGAGCCGCTCGTTTCGATGCAGTGGTTTATGAAGATGGATGAGCTTGCCGCTCCCGCTTTAAAGGCGGCTAAAGATGGCGAGCTGCAGTTTGTGCCGGCACGCTTTGGCAAGATTTATTGCAACTGGCTCGAAAATATTCGCGACTGGTGCATTTCACGTCAGCTATGGTGGGGTCATCGCATTCCGGCCTGGTACTGCGACGATTGCGGCAAGATGAGCGTGAGCCGCACGGAGCTTGATGGCTGCCCGCACTGCGGCAGCAAGCATATAAGACAAGATGAAGATGTCCTGGATACGTGGTTCAGCTCGGCACTGTGGCCCTTTGAGACGCTCGGCTGGCCGGAAAAGACGCCGGAGCTGGAAAAATTTTATCCGACGGACGTGCTTGTAACCGGCTATGATATTATCTTCTTCTGGGTGGCACGCATGGTTATGCTGGGACTTAAATTTACCGGCAAGCTGCCGTTTAAATACGTTTTTCTGCATGGTCTCGTGCGCGACAGCCAAGGCCGCAAGATGAGCAAGTCCCTGGGTAATGGCGTCGACCCGCTGGAAATCATCGACCAGTACGGTGCCGATACGCTTCGCTTCATGCTCGTGACGGGCAATACGCCGGGAAACGATATGCGCTTTTACATTGAGCGCGTTGAAAGTGCCCGCAATTTTGCCAATAAGCTTTGGAATGCCTCGCGCTTTATGCTCATGAACCTCGAGGGATTCGATAAGTCGTTTGTGCCGGCTGAGGCGGACTATTCGCTGTCGGATAGATGGATTTTGGCGCGGGCCGATATTGTCGGTAAGAGCGTGACGGAAAATCTCGAAAAATTTGAACTGGGCGAAGCGGCGCGCTCAATTTATGAATTTATCTGGAATGAGCTTTGCGACTGGTATATTGAGCTGTCCAAGGCCAGCCTTTATGACAAGGAAAATGAACGCCGTCGCCGCACGACGCAATATGTTTTGCGCCTCGTTTTGGAACGTGCTTTGCTGCTGCTTCACCCGTTTATGCCTTTTATCACCGAGGAAATTTGGCAGCACATTCCGCATGAAGGCGAAAGCATCATGTATGCCGCTTGGCCAGAGTCTTTGGCGCTTTCTTTTGACGCGGCGCTAGCTCAGCAGCAGATGGGCGCCATCATGGAAACTATTAAGGCCATTCGCAATATGCGCGCCGAAGTAAATGCTGCTCCGAAAAAGCGCACGGAAGTATTCTTGAAGGTTGCAGACGAAAAGCTCGCGGCCGTCTTTACCCAAAATAGCACCTATCTCGACTCTTTGGCCTGCGCGCAGCCCGTTACGCTCATCGACGGCGAAGAAAAGCCCGAAAACGCCATGGCTGCAGTCATTGATGGCGTGGAAATTTACCTGCCGCTTGCCGAACTCATCGATGTAGAAAAGGAAACGGCGCGCCTTGAAAAGGAACTTGCCAATCTGGAAGGCGAGATAGCCCGCCTCGAAAAGAAATTGGGCAATGCTTCGTTTGTGGCCAAGGCACCTGCGCAAATCGTAGAGAAGGAAAGGGAAAAGCAAAGCGGCTATAAAGAAAAGTGCGCAGCAGTCAAAGAGCGCCTCAGCTATCTTGCTGCTTTGAGCAAAAAATGAATTACGAAGAAGCATTAGAGTATTTAAATGGTCTCAAGAGCTTCGCCCAAAAGCCGGGGCTCGAGCGCATTAGCGCTATGCTGAAACTTTTGGGCAACCCGCATTTAAAGTATAAGACAGTGCATGTCACGGGCACAAATGGCAAGGGGTCTGTCTGTGCTATGCTCAGCAGCATTTTAAGCCGCTCGAATATTAATACGGGCCTTTACATCTCACCGCATCTTACTTCTTATACGGAGCGTATTCAGCTAAATGACCACCCGATAAGCGAAGCGGAGTTTGCGGACAGTATCGCTGCCGTGCGCGAGGCGGCCGAAAGGCTTGAGGTGGAAAAGGTTGGCTCGCCGACGCAGTTTGAGGTTTTGACGGCAGCGGCCTTTTACTGCTTTGCCGTTAATGGCGTCGAGTACGCTGTCGTCGAGGTGGGCATAGGCGGCCTTTGGGATTCGACGAATGTCATTCAGCCAGATGTCTGCATAATCACCAATATTGCTTTTGAGCATGCCCGCCTTTGCGGCGGCACGCTCGAGGGCATTGCCCGCCACAAGGCCGGCATTATGAAAGACGGCGTGCCTGTCGTGACAGATGCCAAGGGAATGACGCTCGATGTTTTGCGCTCGGAAGCGGTTGCCAAAAGTGCCGATATTTTCGTCGAGGACAAGGATTTTGTCGTGCATTTTCTCGCGTGTGGCGAGGCGGGGCAAAGAATTAAATTTACCTCGGAAATTTTGGGCATAAATGATGAGTTTAGCCTGTCTCTTTTAGGGGAACACCAGCTCAGAAACAGTGCGCTTTCCATCATGACGGCGTATCTTCTCGCCAATGACGATGAGCGCATTGGTTTTGGTACGATAAGTGAAGCGCTAAGCTCCGTGCGCTGGCCGGGACGCTTTGAAATTTTCTCGCGCGAGGGCGATGGCGCCAAGATAATCGTCGATGGTGCGCATAATCCCGCGGGCGTTGCCATGCTGCGCCAAAATCTCGACGCGTATTTTCTGGGTGAAAAGCGAATTTTCGTGCTCGGCCTTTTGCGCGACCGCGATGTTGAGTTGATGCTCAAGACGCTCGTGCGTCCCGGGGACGTGCTTATCGCCACTTTCCCTGATTCGGAACGGGCGGCAGACCCCTTGGTCTGGACGAGCCTGCCAGAGCTGAAGGATTGCCATGTCGAGGTTTGCGGCAATCGTTCTGCGGCATTGCAGCGGGCGATGGAACTTTTGACGCCTGGACAGATTGTCTGCGTGGCAGGTTCGCTTTATCTTATAGGTGAATTGCGCGAGGTGCTGCTTCAAATTCTCGCCAAAAAATTTTAATGGGTATGGTATAAGCTATGAACATTTTCAAGAAAAACCGCTATGCCAATGATTGCGGCCGCATGGCCTTTTACATGCTCGTCTTATCGGCGTTTTTTGCTTCGCTTGAAAGCTCCGCTTCGACCTACACGCTTATTATAGGGCTTTTCTTTTTAATTGGCGGCAGGGCTTTTGGTGCGAAAAAATGGCATGGCACACCGCTTGATAAAGCCTTGTGGCTCTTTGTCTTGATGGGCTTTTTATCAATCTTCGATTCGCCCCAAAAGGCGTTTAGCTTTTATAATTGGTATCATCTCGTCGGCGTTTATGTGATTATCTATTATCTGTCGGCCGAGTTTCTCAATGAGAAAGAGCGCTTTAAGATGCTTTTTTATGCTTTGGCGCTGGGGAGTATTGTCGTTATCGCCTATGCTTTTTATCAGTATCTTGTCGGCATTAGCACGGTGAGTGAGCACTGGGTGGATACGAGTGCTTTTCCTACCATGAAACTTCGCCTTTATTCGCTTTGGGAAAATCCCAATCTCTTTGCCGGCTATCTCGATGTTGGCATGAGCATGGCACTGGGAATTGGGGTAATGGTCAAGGGGCGTCTGCGCCTCATCTGTGCCGCTTTTTTTGCGGCGATGGGAGCTTGCCTCGTTCTCACCTATGCGCGTGGTGCGCTTATCAGCATTGCCTTTATGCTCGTCGTCTATGCGGTGCTTTATAATAGGAAACTTCTCGTGCCGCTTATTTTGGTCGGCGCCGTTTTGCTCTTGGCAGACCACACCTTGTTTATGCGCATGGATTCCCTCTTGAAGGGGGGAGATACTTCGACGCAGTTGCGCATTGCCCTTTGGGAAAGCACGCTGGCGATGATTATGGACCACCCTCTTTTGGGTATCGGCTGGGGGGCATATTATTTTGTCTATCCGCTTTACGACTTTTATATGCAGGGACATTTTATCAAAATTGTCCACGCCCACAATATGTACTTGAATATTGCTGCCGAAATTGGACTTATCGGTTTTGGCGCTTATATGTACTGCTTTTTTAGCACGCTATGGCGGGCTTTGCGCAATTTTCGCTATGTCGAGGAGGATTTTTTGCGCGGCATCTTGCTGGGGTGCGGCTTGGCACTCGTCTCGCTGGCGGTGAATGGCCTTACAGATTACGTGCTCTTTAATACGGAATTGTCGCTTCTTTATTGGCTCCTTTGCGGTCTGGTGGCAGCTCTTTTGCGCTTGCCGTCCGTTCAGAAGGCGCGCGAGCGGGAAAAAGCACTACACGTTGGCCTTACGCGCCCGCCGGAAACAGAACCTGCCGATATGTATCATCTAGATTGAGATGTTTTTAGGAAGTTACTGTGAGAAAAGTGAAAAAATTCTCAAAAATAATCGAGCAGGCTGTTTTTTAGTGATATTTTTGACTTAAAAGAGCGGCCCGCCGCTGAAGGGGCAGTCCCCAAAAAGAAAAAGCGAGGTGAAAAGATGCTGCTTGCATGATGGCAGCATTGAAGGATGAAAGAGATATCAAAGGCTACGATAGACCGCCTGTCGCTGTATTTTCGCGTGCTGCGCACAGCACGCGAGGAGGGAATGAAGGTGATTTCTTCCGAGGAGCTTGGACGGCGCATTGAGATAACGCCGGAGCAGATTAGGAAGGATTTGGCATCCTTTGGGCAGTTCGGCAAGAAGGGCGTCGGCTACTATGTGGCAGAGTTGCAGCAAAATATCAGCAATATTTTGGGACTTAACCGTCACTGGAAAATTGTCATTATCGGCGTTGGCCATTTGGGAGCTGCCCTGGCTAACTACCACAATTTCATCAATCTGGGCTTTAATCTCGTTGCTCTGTTTGACAATAATCCGGCCATAATAGGCAAGACAATCAACAACGTGCAGGTACTTGGCATGGATAAGCTGGAAATGGCCATCAAATCCTTGGGCATTGATATAGGCATTATCGCCGTGCCGCGCCTTGAAGCGCAGAAGGTGGCCGACCGCCTCGTCGCCTCTCATGTCAAAGGTATCTGGAATTTCGCGCCGATTCGCTTGCGCGTGCCCAAGCATGTCCACATGGTCAATGAAGACCTTTCCGTGGGGCTGAGCAGTTTATCTTATCACATTACGAATGCTTTCGGCTGAGCGTTTTAGGTCGGCGGCAATGGGCATCATTTTGATGGAATATATATGTAATAAATGTATAGAATTGGACTTTATCATAATCCGCCAGAAGACTCCTTCCTCTTAGGTGGGAGATGAATGGTGGCATCTTGTGCGGGCTCAATACCCGCACAAGATAAAATTCAACTTAGATAGTCTTGCTAACTGAACTGTTTTGCTGTATATATGTATATAATATAGCAAGAAAGGAGGTGCAACAAGATGTATCTAACTCAATCGAATGTAATCCGGAAGCTTTCCCAAAAAGAGTATGCCATGCTCAAAGAGATGTGCCAATATAGCAA
>JAHHSR010000040.1 GCA_020025075.1 Pectinatus sp.
TCTACTTATTATATTATCCTATAGAGGTGGGCGACTTCTTGCTCGTTAGGTTAAAAAATTAATAGCTAAACTACCCTCGTTTTATGGACGTGCTTAATTTGCCCTTGAAGGATAGCGTTTTTAGGTTCACAACTTTACTTTTTCTGAGAATATTTAAGTTTTTCGTCCGATTAGTCTTATCCCCTTGCCAAGAAATTGACATTCTCGAGAATTGTTATAATGCCCCACTCCTTTATGAAGCGGGGCAGCGTAGAAGTTAGAAGAGACCTGTAATTGTGCCGTCGGCTGAAATATCCATGTTTTCAGCTGCTGGTTTTTGGGGAAGGCCAGGCATGGTCATAATGCTGCCTGTCAAAGCGACGATGAAGCCGGCACCAGCGCAAAGGCGCAGTTCGCGCACTGTGATGGTAAAATCTTTTGGTCGTCCGATTTTAGCCGAGTCATCACTGAGAGAGTATTGGGTTTTGGCAATGCAAATGGGCAGTTTATCCATCTGCATTTCATTTAGCTTATTGAGCATTTTTTCGGCCTCGGCTGTGTACGATACGCCTGAAGCACCGTAAATTTTTTGGGCAATGGTAGCAATTTTTTCCTTAATGCTCATGTCAAGGGCATAGGAAAATTGCAGCTTGCTTTTTTCTTGGGTAGATTCGGCCACGGCTTGGGCAAGCTCTATGGCACCCTTGCCACCCTCGGCAAAGACGCGCGTCAAGAAGGCTTTATGACCATTTTTTTCGCATAAGGAGAGCAGACACTGCTTTTCTGCTTCAGTGTCAGAGAAGAATTCATTGATGGCTACGACGGCAGGCAGGCCAAAGGCTTTGATATTTTCAAGGTGCTTTTGCAAATTGGCAAAGCCAGTCTGAAGAGCGGCAATATTTTCTTCGCCTAAATTGTTTTTGGAGACGCCGCCGTGCATTTTAAGAGCACGGATTGTCGCTACGACTACGACTGCCGAAGGAGCAATATTTGCTAAGCGGCATTTGATGTCGAGAAATTTTTCTGCTCCGAGGTCGGCGCCAAAGCCGGCTTCGGTAACGACATAATCGGCGGCTTTTAAGGCATGGCGGGTTGCCGCTATGCTATTGCAGCCGTGCGCGATGTTGGCAAATGGTCCGCCGTGAATGAAAGCCGGCGTGTGTTCAAGTGTCTGCACAAGATTTGGCTTTATGGCATCTTTTAATAGGAGGGCCAAGGCGCCCGTGGCGTTTAAATCGCGGGCGAAAATTGGCTTATCGTCGACATCGTAGGCGACGACGATGCGCGCGAGGCGATTTTTTAAGTCTTCAATGCCATCAGCAAGGCATAAAATAGCCATCATTTCTGAGGCGACGGTGATGTCGAAGCCCGTTTCACGCGGCACGCCGTTGACTTTGCCGCCTAGGCCACAGATGATGTGGCGCAAGGCACGGTCATTGAGGTCGACGGCGCGGCGCCATGTGACGCGCCGGGGGTCAATGCGCAGGGCATTGCCTTGCTGCAAGTGATTGTCAATAAGTGCTGCAAGGAGGTTATTGGCACTCGTCAAAGCGTGAAAATCGCCTGTAAAGTGCAAATTGATATCCTCCATAGGAAGCACCTGTGCATAGCCGCCTCCTGCCGCACCGCCTTTGATGCCAAAGCAAGGACCTAAAGATGGCTCGCGCAGTGCAAGGGCAGTCTTTAAGCCGAGGTGCTGCAAGGCATCGGCAAGGCCAATGCTGACGGTTGTTTTTCCTTCGCCTGCCGGAGTAGGGTTTATCGCCGTGACTAAAATGAGCTTGCCATCGGGATTATCCTTTATTTTATTCCAGCCGTCGGGTGAAATCTTGGTTTTGTATTTTCCGTATAATTCTAAATCATCGGTGCTAAAATTGAGCTTGGCAGCAATTTGTGAAATTGGTTCCATTGATGCTTGTTGGGCAATCTGAACATCAGTTTTCAATACAATCACCTCTTTTGGTAATTTGCAGGCAGGCTGCTTTTAATGTATTTTCCATGAGCGAGGCAATGGTTAAAAGGCCAATGCCACCGGGCACGGGCGTAATAAAGGCGGCTTTTTTTGCCACCTGCTCAAAAGCGACATCGCCGACAAGTTTTTTGGGAGCGATGCGATTGATGCCTACATCAATTACAGCTGCCTTTTCTTTTACCATAGCTGATGTAATAAAATGTGGCTTTCCTACCGCCGCTATGAGAATATCTGCCGTTTTGGTGATGGAAGGCAAATTTTCGGTGCGGGAATGGCAGATTGTTACGGTCGCATTTTTTTGCAGCAAGAGATGAAAAAGCGGCTTGCCGACAATATTGCTGCGGCCGACGATGACGGCTCTTTTGCCCTCAAGTGGTATTTTTGCTGCTTCCAAAAGGCGCAGGCAGCCGAGCGCCGTACAAGGCACAAGGCAGTCCTCGCCGAGTGAGAGGCGGCCGACATTTAGAGGGTGAAAGCCGTCGACATCTTTTAGAGGGTCAATGCGGCTGAGAATTTCTGAGCCGTCTTTTGCCAAATGCTTGGGCAAGGGCAGTTGCAATAAGATGCCGTGCACAGCCTGATTTTTGTTTAGGGAGTCGATGACGGCGAGAAGCTCTTTTTTGCTGACCGACTCGTCAAGCTCGATAATCTGCGAGCGGATATTTGTTTCGGCGCAGGCACGGTGCTTATTGCGAACATAAATGGCAGAAGCGGGGTCCTTGCCGACAATGATGACGGCAAGGCCGGGCTTTAGACCATATTTTTTTTCAAAAAGGTGCGCTTTTTGGCACACGGTCTGTTTAAACTGGGTGGCAAATTCTTTGCCAGATAGAATTTTGGCTGTCATGGCTCTTGCTTTGCTCTTGGCATAAGCCAGAGCGACCTTTCTATATTCAAAAATTTTGCTGTCATCAGCGGTATAGAATACTGATGGCGGTAAAGGCGAAAATAGCGATGGAAACTAGTCCATTGCGCATGAAATAAACTTGTGTCAAGCGGCTGTAATCTTGCCAAGAGACGATAGAGTGCTGATAGACAAGGGTTATCGCCGCTAAGGCGATGCCGGCGTAATAAATTGGCGCAAGGGCGAAAAAATAGCCTACGGCGCAAAAGCATAAAAGGCTTACGATGTGGACAACTGGCACGATGCGAAAAACGCGTCGCGCCGAAAATTTTGTTGCTAAAGAGTGAAGGCCGTGGCTTTTGTCAAAAGCTTCGTCTTGACTGCCATAAAGGGCGTCAAAGCCGCCAATCCAAAGGCAGACGCCAAGTCCTAAGCATAAAATGGGAAAATTCAAAGTTCCCTTAATGGCAATCCAGCCGCCGATGGGAGCCATAGAAAGTGCTGTTCCCAAGACGAAATGGCATAAATAGGTGAAGCGTTTCGTGTACGGATAAATTGCCAAAATGAAAACAGCAAGTGGCGCCAGATAAATGCAGATAGGTTCTAGCTGCAGTGCGGCATAGATGAAGAGCGCAAGGCAAAAGAAGAATAAAATAATAACTTCGCCTTTTTTTAGCTCTCCCGCTACGAGGGGCCGTTTTTTGAGGCGCGGCTGCAAGCGGTCGTATTTTAGGTCGATGAGGTTGTCGAGAATCATTGCGCAGCTGCGCGCTCCGACCATGGCGAGCGTGATGAAGAGAAAATTATGCCAGCAGGGCAATCCATTGGCCGCGAGGAATGCGCCCATGTAGGCAAAAGGCAGCGCAAAGACGGTATGATGCAAGGAAATGTTGTTGATATGGGCTAAAAGCTTATTCAAGACCTAATTCCTGCCATTTGGCGTCGACCATTTTTTTTATGTCGTCACTCATCGTGATTTCATCGGGCCACTCGCGGCTGTGCCCTTCTTCTGGCCAGGTTTTGGTGGCGTCTATGCCGATTTTTGTGCCCCATTGTGGCATGGGGGAAGAATGGTCTAAGACATCAAGAGGGCCGTCGACCATGACGAGGTCTTGCTTGGCGTCGATATTGTTATAGACGCGCCACCAGACTTCTTTTTGGTCTTGAACATTGACGTGCGCATCGACGACGATAATCATCTTGGTAAACATGGCCTGTCCCATGCCCCAGATGGCATGCATGACGCGCTTAGCTTGCTGCGGGTACGATTTTTTTATGGAAACCATCATGCAGTTGTGGAAAACGCCTTCAAGCGGACAGTTGATGTCGACAATTTCGGGCAGCATCTGCTGCATGAGCGGCAAGAAAATGCGTTCTGTTGCCTTGGCCAGATAGCAATCTTCCATAGGCGGCTTGCCGACAATCGTGGCAAAGTAGATAGGGTCTTTTCGATGTGTGATGCAAGTAATATGAAAGACGGGATAATCGTCGGCGAGCGAGTAATAGCCTGTATGGTCGCCAAAAGGACCTTCACGGCGCTTTTCATCAATATCTATATAGCCTTCAAGAACAATTTCGCTCGTCGCGGGAACTTCAAGGTCGACGGTTTCGCATTTTGTCAGTTCTACCGATTTTTTGCGCAAGAAGCCGGCAAAGACCATCTCGTCAATGTCGCGCGGCAGCGGTGCCGTGGCGGCGTACGTAAGGACGGGGTCCGTGCCGATGGCGACGGCTACCTCAATGCGGTTATAGCCAAGGCGCTTATATTCGCGAAAGTTTTCCGCGCCGTTTTTATGAATGTGCCAGTGCATGCCCGTTGTTTGGCTGTCGTATTTTTGCAGGCGATACATGCCGACATTGCGTTTTCCCGTCACGGGATTTTTGGTGAAGACGAGCGGCAAGGTGATGAAAGGGCCGCCATCTTGCGGCCAGCAAGTCAAGATGGGGAATTTGTCAAGGGACGGCTGGTCTTTGATAATGACTTCCTTGCAGGGCGCATGCTTGACGTATTTGGGGAAATTTATCGAGCGCTTTGCCAAGGGGATGATGTGCACGAGGTCCATCTTTTTTTGCAAGGAGATGTAAGGGAGGCGCAAGATTTCTCGCAAATCATTGGGGACATCTTCGAGCTTTTCAACGCCGAGGGCGATGGCCATGCGTTCCATGGAACCAAAGGCGTTCATGAGAACGGGTACATCGTAGCCTTTAACGTTCTCAAAGAGCAGGGCGACGTTTTTTTCTCCTTCCATCTTGCAGACGCGGTCGGTAATTTCCGTAATCTCAAGATAACAGTCAACGGGCGTTTTAATGCGTTTTAAGAGGCCGCGCTTTTCCAGCTCGGCAATAAATTCACGTAAGTCACGAAAAGCCAAGGTAATGATGCCCCTTTCAGGTATTATTTCTTCAAGATGAAGCGGATGATGAGATAGCTGGAAAAATACAGCAAAATCATCGGCAAGGCAATCATCGTCTGCGTAAAGACGTCAGGCGTGGGCGTGACGATGGCAGCGATGACAAAAGACAGGAAAATGACGAGACGCCATTTCTTGATTAAAAGCTTAGATGTGATAAGCCCTATTTTAGCAAGAATAATTGCCACTAAAGGCATTTCAAAGACGACGCCGAAAGGCAAAATGAAGGACATGACAAAGCTAAAGTAGCGCGTGAGAGAAAACATCGGCAAAAGGTCTGCCGACCCGAAGCCGATAAAAAACTTGATTGCAGCAGGCAAGACGAGGAAAAAGGAAAAGGCTAGCCCGCCAATAAAAAGCAGCAGGGAAGCCGGCACGACGAGAACGAGTACTTTTTTTTCCGTGATGGTCAAGGCCGGCAAGACAAAGCGCCAAATCTGATAGAGGATAAAAGGCAAAGCAAGTAAAAAGCCGGCAAAGATGGCTATTTTTAAATAGGTAAAAAAAGCCTCCGAAGGTTGCATATAGTAAAGTTTGCCGACAGGCAAGAGCAGATAATGCATGATGTCCTCGACATAGTAATAGCAGATGCCGCTGCTGATAGCAGTGGCGATAAGGCTATAAATGATGCGCTTTCGCAGTTCCTCCAAATGCTCGATAAGGCTCATGTTGCCAGCAGGTCGCTCGTTTTTGCTTTGTGTATCTGAAGGCAGTACGGCTGTGCTGGGGAGGCTTATTTGCCCCGGTGATGCCTCGGAGACGGGAGAAGGAGCAGAATTGTTTTTTTCAATCATTATTTGTCTTTCTGCTCCGGTTTAACGTCGATTATTTTGCTGGAATTATTTTTTTCTTGCTCATTGGAAGCAGAGCGAAATTCCCGAATGCTTTTTCCTAAGGCACGCCCTAAGTCAGGTAATTTTCCCGGGCCAAAGAAGATGAGGGCGATTATTAAAATTAAAATTAATTCTGGTACACCAAGACCAAACATAAAAAACACCTCTTTTTAAAAAATAAAGCGCCTTTTTTGCAAGGCGCCTCGTCTGATTTATTTTTTCTGTGGCGTGTCAACGGGTGACGTTGGCGCTGCTGGCTGCTGTGCAGCAGCTTGCTGCTGAACCGGCTGAGCGGATGCCTGCTGTTGAATGCTGTGCGCGGCCTGGGCTGGCGGTACGACAGGCTTTTGCACGGCTTCTTCAACACCTGAAGTAGCCTTTTTGAGTTCATTGATGCTCTTGCCGACGGCGCGGCCTACCTCAGGCAGCTTGCCTGGCCCGAATAGAATTAATCCGATGATTAAGATGATGATTAGCTCTGGTACACCAATGCCAAACATTTGTCGTTCCTCCTTGCCGGTATTGCAATAAGCAATGTTTATATTCACCGGCTAAAATAATAAATAACCAAGTTCATTATACCATAGTTTTATTTTAGTGACTAATTTTTTCTTGCCTTTTTCAGGCATTTTTATGAATATGCTTTTAGTCCATAAAACGGAGCTTTTGCTCGGGAAAAATACCGTGCGATGTATTTTATGGCTGTAGCTGATTATATGGCTGAATAAGTCATAAATCAATTAGCTGCCCTATAAAATTGGCAGGCTTAAAAATCTCGCTTTATCACGTAGTCGGCCACTTTCCAGAAGGATTCCCTTATGGTATGCGGCAAACTTGCAGGAATGTCATTTTTGGCATTTTCTATATATTTTTCGACTGCGGCGCGAGCATAGGCAATACCATCGCTTTGGCGGACAATTTCAACGGCTCTTTGCACTTGTTCACGCGTAATATCTTTATTCGTGATGAGGCAATATAGCTCATCTTTTTCTGCTGCCGTATTTAAAGCGCGCAAGACGGGCAAGGTGATGATGCCCTGCAAAATATCATTGCCAGCCGGTTTGCCGAGCTTTTTGTCATTTGAGATGAGGTCTAAAATATCGTCGGTAACCTGGAAGGCCATGCCTAGGTTTTTGCCAAAGGAATAAAGCGCATCCGTTTCCTTGGGCGAAAGGCCTGCCACAATGCCGCCGATTTCACAGCTGGCGGCAATGAAATCAGCCGTCTTTTTGGCAATGGCGTCATTGTATTGACTTTCCGTGCGAATTTTGTAATGGAGCTCGTTTTGATGGATTTCGCCCTCACTTAAACCGCAAATGACGGAAGCGAGCCGTACGAGAATGCGCTGGTCGTAACCCATGCCGGCGATAAGGGCAAAAGCGCGTGCAAAGAGAAAATCTCCTCCCAAGATGGAGATGTTGTTGCCCCAGCGCGCATTGGCCGTCGGCACACCGCGCCGCGTCATGGCGTTGTCGAGCACGTCGTCGTGAACGAGAGAGGCCATATGGATGAGCTCAATGGTAATCGCTAGTGGCAGGGCATGTTTTATATTGTAGTTTTTGTCACTGCGCGCTGCGAGAAAATAAAGCGCAGGGCGCAGCCTTTTGCCGCCCGCTGCGATGAGATGGCGTCCCATTTCCGTAATGAGCGGCACGTCGGAATGGACTTCAGCTTGCAGTCCTTCTTCGAGGGCAGACAAATCTTTTTTTATGACATAGAGCATTTTATTTATCAGCAAATAAATCACACCTAATTAATTTTTACTAATTTAGTTTACTACAAAACTAAGGCTTTAGTAAACCGCAAAGGGGAAAAACTTCTTTATTAACTTGGAAAGAGATAAGGCTAAAAAACACGGCTGGAATTTGATGGGGCGATTTTTGCTAAATTGGCTGACTTATAGGTAAAAATCCTGTAAAATATATAAAGAAAAGATAGCTAGATATATTTTTTGAGAGGAAGGGAAGACAGGCCCCTAAAAAAGGAAGCGGAGCCTGCTTGCAATTTAGATGAAAATATGTTTATGCCAGCTCTTGGTGAAAGCCGGACAGCCACGTGAAAACTTGCAGCGTATGTTAGGCCATGTGGCGCAAGCCAAAGCAGATGGCGCAGATTTAATAATTTTTCCCGAGCTTTCCATACCGGGATATTTAATTGGCGATAATTGGGATTATGAGGCCTTTTTGCGCGAATGTGAAGCATGTGGAAAAGAGCTTATCAGCGCAGCAAGGGGCATTGCAATAATTTTTGGCAATGTGGCCGTTGATTGGCAAAAAGTGAATCGCGATGGCCATGTGAGAAAATATAACGCTCTTTTCGCCGCCCAAGAAGAAAGGCTTGTGGCGCCAGAAGGCGGATTGTATCCTTACTGCATTAAGACGCTGCAGCCTAATTATCGTGAATTTGACGATAGCCGTTATTTTTTCAGCACGGAGATGCTTGCCTTAGAGCAGCAAGAAACAGTTGAAAATCTCTTGCGGCCGATAAAACTTGAATTAGGGGGCAAGGCTTATAATATTGGCTGCTTCATTTGTGAAGATGGCTGGTCGGAAAATTATTCTTATTCGCCTATCGAGCTGCTTTGCAAAAGGGAAAAGCTGGATTTTGTGGTCAATATTTCAGCTTCTCCTTATACGCTGGGCAAAAATCGCAAGCGGCACGAAATTTTTGCTGCGCACGCCCAAAAAACTGGGGTGCCACTTTTTTATGCCAATCAGACGGGCGTGCAAAATAACGGCAAGAGCGTCTATGCTTTTGATGGTTCAGGAGCGGTGTACACAAAAGAAGGAAAGCTGCTGGCTGTAAGCGAGCGTTTTTTAGAAAAGCTTCTTTACGTAAAATGGCCGCTAGAAAAAGAGGGGACTGTACCCTTAGCGGAAGAAGAACCAAAGGTGCTTTATGAGGCGCTTATTTATGCCATGCAGCACTTTATAGCGCAGCTAGGACTTAAAAAAGTGGTTATCGGCATATCGGGCGGCATCGACTCTGCGGTGGCAGCAGCACTTTATGTAAGGGTTTTAGGCAAGGAAAATGTTCTTCTAGTCAATATGCCAAGTATCTATAATTCCAATCTTACGAAGAGCGCTTCGCAAAAACTGGCGCAAAATCTTGGCTGTGCTTATGCCATAGTTCCAATTCAAGAAGCGGTCGAACATACAATACGCCAATTTGAAAATATTGCCATTGCGCAAAATGATAGCGTTTTTCCAGCCCATTTAAAAATTGCACCATTTGTTGCAGAAAACATACAGGCGCGTGACCGTTCGGCAAGAATTTTAGCAGGCATTGCTGCGGCCGTGGGAGCAGTCTTCTCCTGCAATGCCAATAAGGCAGAGATGACTGTCGGCTATTCGACGCTTTATGGTGATTTGGGTGGTTTTTTAGCCGTTTTAGGCGATGTCTGGAAGCATCAAGTATATGCCCTGGCTGAATACATAAACGCAAAGGTTTTTGGGCAGGAAATAATACCGCGCCAAATTATTGAAGTCGTGCCAAGTGCCGAACTTTCAGCGGCGCAAGATGTCGAAAAGGGAATGGGAGACCCGCTTTTGTATCCATATCATGACTATCTTTTTGCTTCTTTTATGCAGTGCTGGCAAAAGGCTGCACCAGAAGATATTCTTAGATGGTATGAAGATGGGATATTAGAGGAACAGATTGGCTGCCAAAAGGGGCTAGTGAAAAAATATTTTCCTGGAGCGAAGGAGTTTATTGCGGATTTAGAGCATTGGTGGTCGCTGTTTAGCGGCATGGGCGTTGCTAAGCGCATACAAGCTCCTCCTATTCTCGCTATTAGTGGCAGGGCATATGGCTTTGATCAGCGCGAAGCCCAAATGAGGCCCTATTATACAAGGCAGTACTTAAAATTAAAAGAGCGCCTTTTGAATGAGTAGTATTTTTGGAAATAAGATGTGCATTGTATTTGCAGCATGTTTGCTATATAATACGAATATGCTGGCGTGTACTTGCTAGGTAAAGAGATTTGCCAGAAAATGGATTGCAGGTGAACTATGAGAATAATTAGCGGCAGTGCCCGCGGTACGAATTTGCGAGCGCCGGCTGGAATGAATACGCGGCCCACGGCAGACCGCATTAAAGAATCGCTGTTTAATATCTTGCGTGCAGATGTCTATGAGGCAGCTGTGCTCGATTTATTTTGCGGCAGCGGTGCTTTGGGACTGGAGGCTTTAAGTCGTGGTGCACGTGATGCCGCTTTTGTCGACCGTGATAGAAATGGCATTAGCTGCACCAAGGCCAATGCTGCTCATACCCATTTATTGGAGCGCTGCAGCTTTTACCAGCTAGATTTTATTGCGGCTATAGAGCGTCTAAAGCGTGAAAAAAAATGTTTTGATTTGGTGTTTTGCGACCCGCCCTATCGACATGACCTTTGTCAAAAAGCGCTATTGCCGCTTTTGGCCGTCATGGCGCCAGGTGCTTTGCTCGTTGCTGAAATGGGCAAGGAAGAAGAATTGTCTCTTACAGGTCTTCCTTATCTTTTGCAGCGGGAAAAAACATATGGCGCAACGACAAAAATTGTGATTTTGCAATGCCCTTTGCGGCGGGAAGGTTGTGATGAAGATGACGAAAGCCATTTGTCCGGGCAGTTTTGACCCTGTTACCAATGGTCATATTAAGATTTTTGAACGAGCTGCGAAAATTTTTGACGAAATAATAGTCGGCGTATTCAGCAACATCAGAAAAACACCATTTTTGCCAATCGATGAGCGGCTTTCTTTATTGCGCGAAGCGACGGCCCATATAAAAAATTTGCGCGTTGATGCTTTTGATGGCCTTTTGGCCGATTATGCGCGCCAAAGCGGAGCTGGCGTTATTGTGCGCGGCTTGCGCGACCAAAATGATTTTTTTTACGAGACTAGTCAGATGATGATGCTCAAACATATGGCGCCTGAATTAGAGAGCGTCTATCTCGTAAGTGAAAAGGAATATGCCTATTTGAGTTCATCGGCCATACGTGAGATGGCCAGCTTTGGTGCTTCGATTGAAGGCCTTGTGCCACCTTGTGTCGAGGTGGCAATAGAAAAAAAGCTGCAAAAGGATAACTGATTTCCCGCTTATAGCAGGAATCTAACAATGCTTTGAAGGTAGGAAGATGAAATGTCGATTAATGAAAGTTTAGAAGAGCTAGTCAGCCTGACTGCCGATGCCAAAAGGCTGCCTTTTACGGATAGTTGCATAATTCACGAGGCGGACATTTCTCGCATCGTTGACGATTTGCGCCGTGAGATGCCGCGCGCAATAAAAAATGCCGAAGATGTCATGCGCGAAAAGCAGGCGATTTTAGATGAGGCAAGGCGGGAGGCCGATGAAATTGTTCGCCAGGCTAAGGAATACGCCAATAAAATCGTCAATGAAAATGAAATAACCAAGCAGGCGCAGCAAAAGGCTCAGATGATGGTAGAGCAGGCAGAAAATCAAGCGATAACTGCCAGCCAAAAAATTACGCAGGAAGCTTATAATTATGTCAACCAGATGTTTGACCACTTGATTGGCAATACAGATAAGCTTGTTGAAGGTATTCAGCATGTGAGTATTGAAACGGATAAGTTCAGCAGTGCGCTTCAGCAGGTATTAGGCAATACGGCAAGAGTTGGCGATGTCTTGCGCCAAGGGAAAGAGGCCTTTAATGAGAATAATAAGCAGTATTTAGCCAAGTACCCGCAAAGAGCGGTGAAGGACGAGGAAAATAATCAATCTGCGCAATGATAAAATGCTCCGACTGATTTTTCAGCCGGAGCTTATTAGTTAAGAAAGTAGAAATAATACTGCTTATAAAAGAGATAGGATTTTAGAAAGTGAGGTAAAGCGGGCCTTCCTCCCCGACAAAGAGTCAAGGAGGAAGGCCCGCATTTAGATGAAAAAGTCAATGGTAAGAGTACCACATAAAATATTGCAAAATGTCTTGAAGCCGTCCCGCTATACGGGCGGCGAAGCCAATGCCGTGCAGAAGGACCATAAAACGCTTTCCTGCACGGTAGCCCTCTCGATGCCAGATGTCTATGATGTCGGCATGTCCAACTTGGGGCTTAAAATTTTATATGAAGTTATCAATAGACGACAAGAGACGGTAGCGGAGCGCGTCTATACGCCGTGGCCTGACATGGAAGAACAGATGCGCCAAAATAATATCTTGCTTTACGCCTTGGAATCGAAAGAGCCGATAAAGAATTTTGACTTTTTGGGTTTTTCGCTTCAGTATGAGCTGATTTATAGCAATATACTCAATATGCTTGATATGGCTGATATTCCTATTTGGGCAAAAGACCGCACAGAGGATAAGCCTTTTGTCATTGGTGGCGGCCCTTGTGTTTATAATGTGGAACCGATTGCCGATTTTTTTGATTTCTTTATTATCGGTGAAGGCGAAGAAGTAGTAAATGAGGTCATCGACTGCTTTATTGCTTGGGATAAGCAAGGGCGCAAGGGAGGCAGAAAGGGATTTTTGCAGCGTGTCAGTACAATTGCTGGCATTTATGTCCCTTCTTTTTATCAGGCCGACTATGATGAAAATGGCAACTTTATAGGCTGGCAGGCAGTGGAAAAAGATGCCCCTTCGGTCATTAATAAGCGCGTTATAGCCGATATGAATAATGCGATAACGATTGAAAAGCCGGTTATTCCTTTTATTGAAATTGTTCATGACAGGCTTATGCTTGAACTATTTCGCGGCTGCAGCCGTGGCTGCCGTTTCTGCCAGGCGGGGATAGCATATCGGCCCGTGCGGGAAAGGCGTCAGGAAAACTTGCGCACCTTAGCGGAAAAAATGCTCCAAAAAACAGGCTATGAAGAAATGTCGCTCACCTCTTTGAGCTCGGCTGACTATTCGTGTTTGCCGGTGCTTATTGATGAGCTTATGGGAGAATATGAGCAGCAAAGGGTTAATTTTTCTTTGCCTTCGCTGCGCATAGACAGCTTTTTCATTGATTTAGCGCACAAAATGCAGTCAATGCGAAAAAGCGGCCTGACCTTTGCCCCTGAGGCAGGGACGCAGCGCCTGCGCGATGTCATCAATAAGGGAGTTACAGAAGAGGACCTCATCACGGCGGCAACGGCAGCTTTTTCACATGGCTGGAATAACATAAAGCTTTACTTTATGATTGGCCTTCCTACGGAAACGGATGAAGATGTCATCGGCATTGCCAAATTGGCAGAGCGCGTTGCCGCCCTTTATCGGGAAGTGACGGGAAGGCGCGATGTCAAGGTAACGGCAAGTGCCTCGTGCTTTGTGCCGAAGCCGTTTACGCCATTTCAGTGGTTTGGCCAAAATACGGCAGAGGAATTTAAGCGCAAGCAGCGCCTTATAAAGGAAAATATCAAGGACCGTGCTGTAAGTTTTCATTATCATGATGCGGCAACGAGTATTTTGGAAGGCATTATTTCGCGTGGCGACCGCCGCTTGGCCAAAGTTATTTATCGTGCCTGGCAAGATGGCGCCAAATTTGATGGCTGGAGCGAGATGTTTAAGCCGGAAGTCTGGCAGCAGGCATTTGAAAAAGAAGGTGTCGATGGCAGCTATTATAATGTTCGCCAGCGTGGCAAAGATGAGCCCTTCGTCTGGGAACACACGACGCCAGGCGTGAGCCGGGCCTTCCTCTGGCACGAATACGAAAAGGCGCAAAAAGCTGCAACTACACATGATTGTCGCCGCAGCGCCTGCACGGGATGTGGCATCTGCCCGACTTTAGGCGTCGATGTCATCGATTATAAGCAAGGGACAGCAGAAGAAAAGCGCCACACATTTTCTTTTGATGCAGTCTTGAAGAAAGGAAATGATAATTGATGGTCATTCGCATGGAACTGACAAAAGGGGCACCAGTGCGCTATATCTCTCATCTGGATTATGCTGGCCTTTTACAGCGCGCCATTCGCCGCGCTCAAATTCCTGCGGCTTATTCAGAAGGTTTTAATCCGCATATGAAATTATCCTTTGCCTCGGCTCTGCCCCTCGGCATGACGGCAAAATCCGTCTATGCCGATTTGGAGCTGAAAAAGCAGATGCCGGTTGGAAAATTTTGTGCTGTTTTAAATGAAGCGCTTTTACCGGGTGTAATGCTCTTGCGCGCCGTTATTTTGCCGGAAGGAAAAAAGGAAACGCTTGCCTCTTTGGCAACGCAAGCCGTCTATCTTGCAACTTTGCCCAATGTAACAGCCGAAGAGGCCGAAAGGGCCGTAGCTGAATTTAATGCGGCGCAAGGACTTTATTGTGAGCGGGAAAAGAAGGTAAAGAGCAAAAAACGCCATGTAAAGCCGCAGGTGGTCAAAAAGACGCTTCTTTTAGATGACTACCTTTTGGCGCCGCTTTCTTTGGAAAATGGTCTACTGCGCCTTTCCCTGAAGGTTTCGCAAGGCGGCTCGATAAAACCGAGCGAGGTTTTGGGCGTCTTTCATGACCAGTTCTTGCCCCAACTCGACCTTGCTGATGTGATGCTCGAGCGGCAGGCGCTCTTGCACGATGACAAGAGCATTTTTTAGTATCTGAGTGAATTCTCCTTATGCTTTTGGTAAGGTAGAAAGTTTATAGAATGGAAGATAAAGGCCAATAAAAATCGAAAAAAAGCATTGCTATAGCAATGCTTTTTTTATGTAAATAAGAGTATTTGGTAAACAATAGAAGCATTTATTTTATCATAATCCGCCAGAAGACTCCTTCCTCTTAGGTGGGAGATGAA
>JAHHSR010000041.1 GCA_020025075.1 Pectinatus sp.
TTACTGTTGCAACTGATGGATCATTTTCAACTCCACTAAAAATTCTTGTTTCAATATTTGCTTCCTTTAAGTTTCCTTGAATTTTAGGAATTGTGCCATCTTTTATTAATCTTTCTGAGCCGATAATTATTGCAGCCCTCGATCCTTTGGCATTTTTTAAATAATCTACAGCGTTTTCACCAAAATATAAGTCTCTTGGTATAGTAAATCTTTGCATTAAAATCACTCCTCTAATTTTACATAATCTGCTAGAAGCCCCTAGTCTTTTAGGTGGAGAATGAAAGACGGGTATGGATAATTTACGCAAGCAATTGAGTTGTACAATTGCCCGCATCTTATATTTTGCAGCATAATTATGACAATATAAATCGGATTTTTCCAAGAAAGGAGAAAACCTGTGAAATATTATAGACCATTGTGCTGCGGTCTTACGGAGTTTGAAACGCTGATGCCGCGGCAGTAAATTCCTGACAGGTACGAAGTATGGATTTGTGATTATCCTCTATTTTTTATAATTGTAACATGTACAAAGTCAGATTATATGGCTTTTCGAATCTGCGGTGTCATTCTCGCAGAAGCGTAAAATTACGTCCCTATAGGCGGGATATAGTTCACAAGTTTGTATCTTTATTTATTGTATTTATTACTGCAAGACATATTATAAATTAGTTTTTTATAAAAAAAAAGAAGGCACTTTTAGGTAAGTAACATACCTAAAAGTGCCTTTTAGTATTTTTGCTTAACTTAAAACATTTCTAATGTATCCAGACCCTTTTATAACATTAGAAATGTTTTTTTTATTTCGACACAGCTGCCATCATGAAATAGATATAAGTAGCAGTTTGTGACGGGGCGGCGCAAAATTTGTTCTACAGCAAAAGCGTAGATGAGAAGCTGTATTTTATATCTTTGGGCAGCCTCCTGCGCAGAGCAATTATCTGTCTTGTAGTCGACGAGCGTGAGGGAATTTTCATCACCAAAGATGAGGTCGGCAACGCCTTGAATGAAGATGGATTCATCTTTTGCTTTTGGGTAAAAAAGGCGGGCGGGGACGAGGCGGGAAAAGGGAAGCTCGTGGCGCACGAGCGGCGCTTTTTGTAATTTTTTCCCAAGAGGTGAGGCAAAAAAGCCGGCAAGAGCGGCATAGTTGAGCGATTTTAGTTCTTGCTCGCTAAAAATTCCCGTGCCTAAAAGCGCCTTTAGCTGTCCTTTGACGTTTCTTGGCGAGTTAGCATTAAAAGGGGTGATATGTTGCATGGCCTTGTGCATTAAGGTACCGTAGCGGCGTCCGGTGAGCGTTTGCTCTTTGAGGAAAAGCGGGCTTTCATAGGAATTATCCAAAAAGAGCTCAGCGGCATTTTCATCCTCGCCGCTTTCGGCAAAGCGCTCTTTTATTTCTGTGACAGTAAGCTTGGCGGGAATGGAAGGATTAAGGGCATGAGGATAATGGCGCGATAAGAGGGCATTTATTTTGGGCGCTGCCTCTGAGGGCGGAAGGGGTTCTTCTTGGGCAATCTTTGCAAAAAGGGTGAGCTTTTCCTGCTCTTTTTTTTCGTCGGCATTTGGCTTTTCAAAATAGCTTATCTGCCAGCGGCAATCAGCGTCGCGCAGGGAGGAGGGCTTTTTCTCGTCAAAAATTGACATTAAATCTTCGTGGCGAGAAAGTGCGCTCATAATCCAGTCGAGTGGACATTGGGCTTCTAAGATGGTATAAGCGGGCAGTACCTGAGTTTTATGTGTCTGGCACATCTGCCAAGCGGCAAGTTTTTTTGCGAGGTTTTGCGGGGAGGCCGTAATGATGAGCTTTTCCCGCGCCCGCGTCAGTGCGACGTATAAAATGCGCAATTCTTCGGCGAGCGTTTCGTCTTTTAGGATGCGCGTGAGGACATGGCGGGCGAAGGTAGGATAGCGGGCGTTATAATCAAGGTCATAAATGTAAGGGGCAAGGCCGTAATCCTTGTGAATGAGAAGTGGCTGATTGATGTCTCTGAGGTTAAAGCGGCTGCCCGTTCCGGCTAGAAAGACGACGGGAAATTCGAGACCCTTGCTGGCGTGAATGGTCATGATGCGCACGACATCTTCATTTTCGCCCAAGGTGCGTGCTGCGGCAAGGTCTGTGCCGGCTTTTTTCATCTTGCCGACGAATTGCAAGAAGCGAAATAGGCCGCGATAATTTGTCGCCTCATAGGCGTAGGCCCTGTCAATGAGAGAGCGTAAATTTGCCTGGCGCAAAGCGCCGCCGGGCAATCCCGCGCAGTAATCGTAATAGCCGGTTTTTTCATAGAGCATTGATAAAAATTCAGGCACGCTCATGCGCCGCGCAAGGGTGCGATAACTATCTAGGCGCTGCCAAAAGGCCAGGCATTTTTTCCCGAGTTCCCCTTCATCGCTTGCCGCAGCTTTTAGCGCCTCGCATAAATCTTCATCAGAAAATAGCCTTATTTTTGCAAGCTCATCGGGCAAAAAGCCGCCAAAGGGGGCAAGAAGAACTGCCGCCAGTGCGATGTCTTGGTGGGGGTTGTCAATGACTTGCAAAAAAGAGATGATGAGCTCTATTTCGGTGGCGGAAAAATAGCCGCCTGAAACGGGCCCATAGGCGGGAATGTCATTTTGCTGCAAGGTATCGAGGATAATATCGCTCTTATTTTGTGCGGCGCGCAGCAAGATGACGATGTCGCGGTAGCGCAAGGGACGGTAGTCTTTTGTTTCTTTGTCAAAGACGAGGCTGTTTGCATCAAAGAGCTCTTTGATGCGCCGGGCGATAAATGCTGCTTCTTGTTCGATGCCATTTTTTTCTTCCAGTTCTTCGCTGGTATTTTCTGGCTCTTCGCCTTGCTGGTGCACATCTTTTAGTGGGGGCAGGGCGATTTCAAGTTTGTCACTGAGTGCATTTTCTCTTTGGGGATAAATAAGCCCGCAAGAAAGAGCGGCCTCGTCGTCATAATCTAGTTCGCTTATATTTTTTTGCCAAAGCTGGGCAAAGATGAAGTTGATGCCCTTTAAAATATTTTGTCGGCTGCGGAAATTTTTTGCCAGGTCAACGCGCAAAAAATGGGGGCCAGCTTTTGGGTATTGTTCGTATTTTTGCAAAAAGAGCGATGGGTCGGCAGCGCGGAAGCGGTAAATGCCCTGCTTTACATCGCCGACGAGGAAAGTCTTTGGCATATTGCCGGCAAGAAGGCGGATAATCGCCTCTTGTACGCCATTGGTGTCTTGGTATTCATCGACCATGATTTCCTTATAGCTGCGCTGCAAGCGCAGTGCAGCTTGGGTGGCAATGAGGTTTTTCTCGGTAGATTCAGGGGCGGCGAGGATTTTTAGGGCAAAGTGCTCAAGGTCGTTGTAATCGACGATTTGCTTTTCTTGCTTGGCTTTGGCAAAGGCGGCCATAAAGTCGCTGGCAAGGCGGGCAACACAGGCAACATGAGCGGCCTGCTTTTTTAAATCGGCCACGAAATCCTGCGGCGTCATGGCAAAATAGGAGCCTTTTAAATCTTCAAAGCACTTTTTTATCTTGCCGCGCAAGTCATCCTTTAGATAGTTTTTTACGTCTTCTGGCAGTGCGGTTTTTCTGTCCCAAGTAGCAAAAAGCTTTTTTTGGGAAAGGAGCTGATAGGCGCTTTCCCAATCAGATTCAATGAAACTGCTGAGCTTTTCGATTAGGGCGCTGTCGGCTTCAATCGCTTCTATCTGCTCGCCATAAGAGGCGGCAATGCTGTCCATGCGCTCATTTATCGCGCGGCACTTTTCTAGGCTGAAAGATAGCTGCGCTTGGGCGAGTTTTCCCCACTGGCTACCCTTTAGATTATCTGTGTTTGGATAAAAGCGTTCTTTTAGGGAATTTAGCCATTGGGTGGGAAATGGCTGAGCGATGGCACAATTATATGTTTTTAGAATGATGGCGCCGAGTTTTTGGTCACCGCTTTCGTTGCCGTAGGCATCGGCAAAGTACAAAAAGTCGTCATTTTGCTCTTTTTCGTATTCGTTTTCCAATAAATTTTTTAGGACATCGGCCTGCAATAAGGCAATTTCCTGCTCGCCTGCCAGGCGGTATTTGGGGTCGAGGTCCAAGTGGTGGAAATAGCGGCTGATAATGGAGCGGCAGAAGGCATGCACTGTCGAGATGGAGGCATTATCTAAGAGCAGGAGCTGGCGCTGGAGGCGGTATTGGAGTGAGCTGTTGCTGCTTTCTTTTAGGGCTTTTTCAAGCGCCTGGCGGATTCGCTGGCGCATTTCAGCGGCGGCAGCATTGGTAAAGGTTACGACTAAGAGCTCGCTGATATCGAGCTTGCCGCTAGTGAGGCGGCGAATAATCCGCTCGACGAGCACGGCTGTTTTGCCAGAACCTGCCGCAGCTGCGACGAGAAGGTTTTTGCCACGGCTATTGATGGCAATTTCCTGTTCTTTTGACCAGGGCATTATCTCACCTCAAAACGTGATTTTGATTTGTCAAGTTGACTTTTCATTTTTATTAATGTACAATGTTTCGATATTAAAGGTATTATATAATACAATATAATTAAATATATATCATTAGAGAAATTATTTTTAGACAAAATGGCTTTTAGCCGTTTTAATATAATTATATAGACTCATTGTAAAAAGACTAAGTGAAATTTTTATCGAAATGGAGTGATGTCATGTTCAACCGAATCTTAATCGCCAATCGCGGCGAAATCGCTGTCCGCATCATCAGGGCTTGCAAGGAAATGGGAATCAAGTCGATAGCAGTCTATTCAGATGAGGATAAGGATGCTATGCATGTAAAGCTTGCCGATTTGGCATATAATATCGGTCCGGCAGATGCCTCTTTGTCATATCTAAACTATGATATGCTCATGCAGGCGGCGCTTGAAACGCAGGCTGATGCCGTTCATCCTGGGTATGGCTTTCTCTCCGAGGACGCTGATTTTGCCGAACGCGTGACGCAAGCCGGCATGACCTGGATTGGACCGCACCCTGAAACCATTCGCCAAGTGGGGGATAAGGATATTGCGCGCGCTGCCATGCGCCCTGCCAATATTCCCATGGCGGCTGGCAGCGAGCCGATTGAAAGCGATGAAGATGCCGTAAAGAAGGCAGCCGAAACGGGCTATCCGGTCATTTTGAAGCCTGTTGCAGGCGGGGGCGGCAAGGGCATGATGGTCGCTAAAGACGAGGAAGATTTAAAGCGCATTTTGCAAATCGTCGATATTCATGCCGTCAAATATTACTTTGAGCATTATATCGCTCATTCTCGCCATATCGAAGTACAAATTGTCGCTGATAATTATGGCACCGTCTTGCATTTAGGAGAGCGCGAATGCTCGCTGCAGCGGCGCAATCAAAAATTGCTGGAAGAATCGCCTTCAATAGCGCTCACGCAGGATATGAGAAAGCGCGTCGGCGATTTGGCAATAAAAGCGGCAAAGAGTGTCCATTACAGCAATATCGGCACAGTTGAGTTCTTGCTGAACTTGCATGACAACGATTTTTATTTTATGGAAATCAATCCGCGCATTCAAGTGGAGCATGCCATCACGGAAGCTGTAACGGGCATTGACCTCGTCAAGACGCAGATAAGGATTGCCGCTGGCGAGCCGATTGATATAAAGCAGGAAGACATTCGCTTTGAAGGCCATGCAATTGAATGTCGCATCAATGCCGAAGACCCGGAAAAGAATTTCTTGCCTTCACCGGGACGCATCGACTTTTTCATCGAGCCGGGCGGACCGCGCGTACGCGTTGATAGCGGCGTCTGCGCTGGCTTGAATATTTCGCCGTATTACGACTCGATGATTGCCAAAATTATTGTGCATGGCAAAACGCGCGGCGATGCGATAAAAATTATGCAGCGCGCCTTGGATGAATTTACCATTGAAGGCATTAAGACGACCATTCCGCTGCACCAAAAAATTCTTGCCGATGCGTATTTCCGCGTTGGCAATATCGATACGCGCTTCATTAAGGAACATTTCTCGCGTTATCACTACGTGAAGCCTTTTAAAGATGCCCAATCGCTTCTGGCCAAGACTGCACCGGAACTTTCTCAAGAAGAAATTGATGCAGCTTTGAAAAGAGCCATTGCTTCAAGCGATTATTCCATCTAATAAGAGTATAAAACGACCTTGTCGCAGCCATTGGCTTTGGGCAAGGTCGTTTTTGTCATTTGTTGTTAATGAGTTCGTCTTCTATTGGTGTCAAGATGATTTTGATGTTGTCGCCATCGCTTACGGGCGTTGTGAATTCTGCCGGCATGCCATTTTTTAAGATGAGGAACTTGACGCGCGAGTCGGGGCGGGGCGGTTCGTAGCCGGCGACGAGCATGACGTCGTTAATCATGGCTTTTGAGGCTTTTGTAGGCGTAAAGACAATATCATCGCCATCGTTTAAAATGTGGTCGTTTTTGACAATGCTGCCATTGACATAAAGGACCATGCTGCCTGAAAGGGAGAGTGTGCAAGGCTTGCCATTGAAAGTGACGGTGAGGCGGCTGCCTTTATTGGAAGTATCTAAAATTCTATTTAAGGAAATGCGCTTTGGTTCGACAAAAGTTATCTCGTCACCGTCTTTGAGTTCGTCGGAGAGGTGTCCGGTCTTGCCATTTAAAAGCAATGTCGGTTCTGATTCGCAGGTTTTTTCCGTGCCATTTAGCGTATAGTGATAGATGATGCTGTCCGTATTATAGCCAGCACCCTGCAAAATGCCCGCTATATTGCCGCGGTCGGAAAACGTGATGCAATCTTGGTCCTTTAAAAAGGCTTCGTTGTCTTTCGCCGGCTCATCATTGATGAAAAAGAGGCGGCTGATAGGCACCTTATTGCCGTTCAACGATACGGAGCCAGCGGAAGCCGTGTCAATAATATCGCATAAGCGTATTTGCGGGATTTGGCCATCCTCGCCGCGCTTTATCTCTATCTGGGTGCCTTCGCAGATTTTATCGGTGAGGGAGGCAGGCTTGCCGTTTAGCGTAATTTGCGCCAAAGAGCCCATGGTGCCGCTTATCGTCTTGGTTTTGCCATTTATAGTAATTGTGATGCCCATGCCGGGACGGCCATTGTATTTATGGATATTGATGTCGGCATTTAAGAAGGCATCAGCGATGGTGAAATCTTTGAAATTGAAGAGATTGTATTCATCGCCGTTTATATAGACGCTGATGAAATTTAAGCTTTGCAGCGAGGTTGTCTTTAAAATGCCAAGAGGTGTTATCGCATCTGGCTTTTTTAAGGCGTCAGGAATATCGATGATTTTTTCCACCTGGTCAGGGGTGCGCACGGCGACGCGTGTTTCGGGCAGATTGAGGTCCGAGGCGACTTCTTTTGCCAAATGCGGCGTCTGTGAGCCGCCGCCGACGAGCATGACAGCTTGCGGGGCCTCATTGTTTAATACGGTGATTTGGCTTGCTATTTCTTTAGCTAAGTCGCTGATGCCGGGCATGATGTTTTCGGTAATTTCGGCAGGGGATAATTTGTACTCGACACCCAAGATGTCCTTAAAGACAATTTCTTCCTTGTCATTATCGGCAAGTTCGCGCTTTATCTGTTCGGCGACATTAAAGTCTAATAGATATTGGCGGGAGATGGCCTCAGTAATTTCGTCTCCGGCCATCGGTACCATGCCATAGGCGACAACGGAGCCATCGCGGGTTATGGCAATATCAGATGTGCCGGCGCCTATGTCGACTAGGACGAGGTTTAAGTGGCGCATTGTGGCAGGGATAAGGACGCTTATGGCAGCAATCGGTTCCAAGGTGAGCCCTTGCATCTCCAGTCCGGCGCTAGCTAGCGCGGAGCGCATTGAATCGACGACTTGCCGCGGCAAAAAGGTGGCGATGACATTGGCTTTGGCGGTCTTGCCGCGCTGGCCGACAAGGCTTTTTAAGCGCATGTCATCAATGCTGTAATAAATTGTGCTGTAACCGACGCAGTAATAAAGCGAGGTGTCGGAAACGAGGTCGGAGGCGGCGAGTTTTTTTTGCGCTTCTTGGACGGCGAGAAAGTTTAATTGCTTTTCTTCTTCTGCCGTTATGACCTTATTGGAATGCATTTCTGCTTCCGCCGTCATCGTGTAAAGGGCACGGCCAGCAGCGGCGACAGAGGCGCTTTTTAAGGTGCCGACGCGCTTTTCGAGTGCATCTTTGACTGCTTTTATTATCTCTGCAACCTGCGGTACGTCGTGAATCTGCCCATCGAGCATGGAGCGCGTGCGATGTTCGAGGCGTTCTGTATCAATAACCTTGAGACCTTCTGGACATTTTTGGGCGACGATGCCGATAACGCTGCGCGTGCCGATGTCGAGGGCAAAAACGAGTTCTTGTTCTTCCTTGCCCTCAGTTTGCTCGGGCGCAGGAATATTAAGTTTGCGTATTTCCATAAAAAATAACTTCCTTTATCGTTTTTTGGCTATGTGTCCGGGTGGACGCACCTCGTGCCATTTTAGCTATATTATATCATAATCGGCGCTTGCAGTAGTATTTTTGACATGCTTTGCTAATGTGTATCTATTTTTCATATGGTAAGGTGAGTTTTTCTGGGCGATTTTGTAGTCGGCGGCAAAGATGGTATAATTACAATAAGGAGAAGATGTTTTTTGGCGTGTCTTAAAGAGCGCTCATCTTCGATATTTTGCCGTCCGAGCAAGGCTTAGGCGGGTCAATGAGGTGATTTGGTGAGCGCTAACAAGGAAATAATTACGGGTGGAGATTATAAGCGCATGATTGCCGGCGCTTATAGCAATTTTTTGCTCGAGTATGAGGAATTAAATAAGCTCAATGCAATTTCAATTTCGGATACAGTGACGCCGGGGACTAATTTTCTGCGCACGATGGGTGCGGCAGCAATGGCTCTAAAAGACAATAACAGTCCGGGCATAGGGGCGCTTTCTTCTGCCGTCGCTAATTGTGCCGTCTTAGGGGCGCGCGGCAATGCCGGCGTCCTGCTCGCGCAAATTTTTCGCGGCATGGCCAAAGGGCTTTCTGGCAAATATGAGGCGACTTCATCTGTTTTTGGGCGCGCTTTTCAATACGGCATATTGTATGCGCATCGCGCCGCGCAGGATAAAAAGCATGAAGGACCGATGATTATAACGGCAAGGGCGGCAGCCAAGGGGGCGCACCTAGCTGTCCGGGCTGAGCGGCCAATTTCGGAAATTTTGGCGGCGGCAATCGCTTCCGGGCAAAAGGCTCTTTTAGAAGCAGAAAAAAAAGATGGCTATGTAGATGCGGGCGCTAAGGCTCTCATGGTGCTTTTAAATGGCTGTCAAAATGGCCTTGACGGCAATTTTGTCTCGCCGGCCTTGATGTTTTCGTCTTCTGCCCTGCAGGGTGATGGCGGCGTACCGGAACCGAAAAATGATGTCGTTGCTCCCTATTGTTTAGAGCTTGTCGTGCACAATACGCATGCCAAGATGAATGACATCAGAAAATGCCTCAACAAATATGGCAAAATGGTCATCATCGAAAAGGCGGGGCACGATACGAAAATAAGGCTTCATGCCGATAGGCCCAGTGTCATAGTTGAACAGATAATGGGCTGGGGAGATAGCTTTGATTTTCAGGTTTGCAATATGGCTGAGCCACATTGCCTTTCGCCCTTGGGAAAGAGCATTGCTCCTTTTGCAGTTTTGGCGCCGACGGAAAATAGCCGCTCCAAGATGCAGCTCTTGCAAGAAAAAGGCGCAACGCTTCTTGTTGCGGCAGCCGATGAAAGCCTGGCAGTAGGCAATTTTATCAGTGCAATGCACAGTGATGCGGCAAAAGAATACATTCTCTTGCCTAATTCGCCAACCATGCATTTGGTGGCAGAGCAGGCGCAGCATTTAATGCCCAATCGTGCCGCCGTTGTCTATGCAGGCAGTTTTTCTGAGCAGCTTGCCGCGCTTGAGGTTTATGACGCCAATCTCTCTTTAGCGGAAAATTGCTGCCGCATGGAAAAGGTCATTGCGCGCTTGCGGAAGGAAACGGGCAGCATACTATAAGTATTTGCTATAAATCGGCGCATTAATCTTTGGGAATAGTCAAAGATGAGAAATAGTTTGTAATTTTATATATGAAAAGAAATCATTTGGTCGCTGCAATATTTCCACAGCTTTATTAACAACCATATTTAGAGCTGTTTATATGGCAAAACACAAAATATAGGGGAAAATGAGTGGTAAATGGCTTAATTCGGGTAACTAAATGATAAAAAAGGCCATTTTAACTGTGGATAAAATACTTTTGTATTGTGCCGACTTCAAAACTTATCCACAAAATAATCGCCAATGTGGATAAAAATGTGGATAAATAAAATGCGGTGAATGGTCGCTTTAGTTCATAAAGATGAATTATTTTTTTACTGTTATAGTCTTTTCATAAAATACAAATGTTTTATAGACGACAGGAGTAGATATGTCGCAAATTTTAATCATGAAATTAGAGAGTCAGATAGCTGCGCTCAAAGAGCGCATGGCTTATGATGCCAATGACCTTGAATATGAAACACATCGCCATAAACTGCGCGAATTGGAAAGAATTTTGCAGCTTTTGCGCTGCAAAAATTAAAAACAAAAAGGGGAGGTAGCTCGTCAATTTTAAGGTGGCGAGCGCTTAGCATGCAGCCACGCGTGGGCCATATCAATTTTTTAAACTGTCTGCCCTTGACATTTAGCCTTTTGCAATGCGGCTATCATCATGGGATGGATTTGCTTTTGGCTGTGCCGGCTGTCTTAAATAAAGGCATTGTTCAGCACCATCTCGATGTTAGCCCCATGTCCTCTTTTGCCTTTGGAGCATCTAGCCGTCAGCTATTGCTTTTGCCCAATATGGGCATTGTCGCTGATGGGCAGGTGCAAAGCATCATTTTGGCATCGAAAATCCCCATTGAAAAGCTTGATAAAAAGCGCGTTTTTCTCACGGCACAGTCGGCTACCTCGCATTGCCTTCTCAAGATTATCTTGCAAAAGCGTTATGCGGTGCAGCCTATCTATGAAATCGGTAAGGTTAGCCCTAAGGCGCCGTTTGCTTCAAATAGCGATGCTGTGCTTTTGATTGGCGATGATGCGCTTTTTGTCAATTACCATCGTCAAGCGGGAATTTATTATTATGATTTGGGCGAGCTGTGGAAACAGATGACGGGGCTTTGCATGGTTTACGCTGTTTGGGCGGCAGATGCTGATTTTGCCAGCAGTCAGCCGCAGCTTTTGAAAAAGGTCTATTCCCGTTTGCGCCAGGGAATTACAAATGGCGAACAGGAGCGGGAAGCCGTTTTGAAGATGAGTGATGGACGCACTGCTTTTAGCCGGGCGCAGATTAGCGCATACCTTGATGTTATTCACTATGACGTTGGCTCGCAGCAGTTGCAAGCCTTGCGCCAATTTTATACTTTGGCAGTGCAGTGCGGCTTTTTAGAGAAGATGCCGCGCCTTGCGGTTGCGGATATTTGAAAGGAAGGAATATGGAGGAGGATTTAATCTGCGATCGCTGTCGTTATAAGGACAGCTCGAAATTTGCTTATCCGTGCGCATCTTGCAAGAAGAGCAATTATTATAAAAATTTTATACCGTCTTTAAATGAATTTATCGGTCAGTGCATGGCTTGCGGCACGCCATATAGTGAGGGAGATATTTCCGTCATTAAGGACCGGCGCCTAGGACCGCAAAGCGTTTTGCGCTGCACTTGCCATAATCCAGCTTGCGGCCGCGTAAGTATTTATAAGATTGGCACCTATATAGAAAGGGACAGGCGTTGAAGCCTGTCCCTTTTTCATTCGAGTTCTTGGGGTTTTTTATGCATGAAGGCGAGATAATTCTTGACATCAAGCCCCATCCAGGCCAGGCAGCGCGCGCAAGGCGTGAGCCAGGCAAGACTTTGCTTGTCCATGATGATGCCGGGCTCGACGCGCGTGACGAGGTAGGGTATTGGCACTTGCTCGATGGCGCATTTTTCGCCCAATTTGCCGTCGCGTATCGTGCGGAAAATATTGAGATTGCGCCGTCCGTAGCCGAGTGTGAGCAAGGGAGCTTTAGCCCAGCTGGGATAGCGCATTTTGAGTGATATGGTAGTGATGCCGCCCTCTGATTTATAGCTTTCCGTTTTTATTTCGTAGGCCTTGTCAGAAAAGGAGAGCTCGGCACCGTCTGCGTTGGTACTTTGGGCAAATAGGGAAAAGAGGTGCTTGAACATCTCGTCGGGCAGTGATTCAAAACCATACGGCTCGATATAGCCATCGTGCAGCGAGACATGATGGATTTCATTGAGCAAATTTATCACCTCTCATTTTTTCTTTCATAGATATTATACCATGTTCGTCCAATGGTTTTGGGCATGAAAAAAGCGGGCTAAAGGCCCGCTTTTTTAGGTGATATTAAATCTTGAATTTTTGTACGGTAGCCTGCAGCTCGCCCGCCATCTTGGAAAGATTCTGGCTGGCAGAGGCAATTTCTTCGATGGAAGCGGATTGTTCTTCGGTTGCAGCGGAAATGGTCTGCGTTTCTTCCGAGGCGCCCTTGCTTTCATCATCAATCTTATTGGTCGATTCGACGACATCTTGAATGCTGCTCGTGATTTCTTCAATAGCAGCCGAGATATTGCGAATTTGGTCGGTGATGGAAAGGACCATCTTTAATATTTGACTGAAGCTGTCGCCGGCGCTCGAAACGACTTCAGCGCCAGTATGCACTTCATTTTTGCCATCATTCATGAAAGCAACGGCATTATTGGTCTTTTCTTGTACCTGTTCGATAAGCGAGGTGATTTGCTTGGCTGCATTTTGCGATTGTTCGGCGAGTTTTCTTACCTCTTCGGCGACGACAGCAAAGCCTTTGCCCGCTTCGCCGGCACGCGCCGCTTCAATAGCCGCGTTTAAGGCCAAAAGATTTGTTTGGCTGGCGATGCTGGAGATGACATCGACAATCTGGCCGATTTGCTTGGATTCTTCTTCTAATGCCGCAACGACATCGGCGGTGTTGTTGGTCTTTTCTTCGATGATTTTCATCTGCTCAACAGCGTGGCGGATAGCTTCTTCCCCCGTATTGGCGGTATTTGCTGTCTGTTCGGCTGCGCCGGAGACGGTCTGGGCATTTTGCGCAGCTTGCTGGATGGCATCTGAAATCTGCTGGATAATATTATTGGCGCTATTAATCTGGCTGAGCTGCTTTTCGGCTCCGTCAGCGACAGATGTAACAGAGTTTGCCACCTGATTTGATGCTTGGGCGGACTGTTCAGCACTTGCCGAAAGCTCATCGGAAGAGGCGGCAAGTTCATTGGCCGAAGAGAAGAGGCGCTTTAAAAGGTTGCTTATGTTGTCTTGTAGCTTGTGCACGGCACGTGACAATTCGCCAAATTCGCTTTCATCGTTTAGGTGGTTAAGGGGAACCTTGTGTGAAAAATCGCCAGTTGAAAGGACGGTGAGAAAATCAATGATAGAACCCAATCTATTTAAAATCTGGCGAGTAATCGTGGTACCGAGGAAAATGCCGAGCAGTATGCAGATGACGATAATGGAAACAAAGATGGTATTGGCAAAGGCAGCGGCAGAGCGCGAAGCCTCGAGCGCATTTTGCGCATCTTGCGTTGTTATCGTAGTCAAGTCGCGCAGGTTATCATTAAAGGTCTTTACCTTAGAAACGCCTTGTTCTTCGTAAAGGGCATATGCTTCTGCATTGAGGTCGTCTTTTGATGAGGCAAGGGCAATAACCTTACTTCTTACCGCACGATAGCTTTGTACTTCGTTTCTGACACTTTCGATTTTTGCCTTGGCCTGAGCCGATAGGTCAGGAAGCTTGGCGTAATTTTCGAGATTTTGGTCGAAAACCTTATTGCAGTTTTCGATGTCGTTTTTAAGTGCTTCCTTTTGGCTAGGCTCGTTGGTGAGTATCATAGCAAAGACGTCAGCTTCAGCTTGGCGAGAAGCATCTTTGCAGGCGGCTGTATATTTGATGGCGTTTAAGTTTTGGTTATAGATATCTTCTAGCGCCTGATTTGATTGCTGCAAAAAATAATATCCCGTGCCGCCGGTGCAAACGAGACCCAAAAGCAAGACGATGATTAAAAGTGCCATTTTCTTGCTGACACGCATGTTGTTGATAAAGTTCATGATACCACTCCTTACAAAATTTAATAACTAATAAAGAAAGTGAATAAAAATGAAGTCTATAATTTATCATAATCCGCCAGAAGACTCCTTCCTCTTAGGTGGGAGATGAATGGC
>JAHHSR010000042.1 GCA_020025075.1 Pectinatus sp.
AGCATTGGTCAATGAAGCAAGAACCCCGCGACTTTAGTCGTGGGAGGTTCAGGGTGATTTTAAGCCAAACTTTTTGCTCAAGCATTTTGCCAAGGATATGCGCCTCGGCAAAGAGGCAGCGCAGCAGCACAATCTAAAGCTGCCAATTTTGAGTGCAGTCCTGCGCGAGACGGAAGAATTGGAGGCGCAAGGCATGGGCAATGAAGGGACGCAAAGTCTCATCAAGTATTATTTGCCAGAGATTGAAAAATAAAGGATAAAAAGAGGCGACCCTTTTGGGCCGCCTTTTTATAAAAGTTCTGAAGGGTCAAAGCAAGTTTCACGCATGATATTTAAGAGTTCATAGCCATCACAGATTCCCAAAATCTGGCAATGCTCTGACTGTGCCAGGTTAAAGAGCAGCGGCCTTGGCAAAAGCTGATAGTCATTGTCCGTAAATAAGCAGACCGTCGGCAAGAGCGTCTGCAAGGGAGAGATTCCCTTGACGATGGCTAGCCCCAGCGTCGTTTTCAAGACAGTGCCTATTGGATAGATGGCAACATGATTGAAAAAGGTATTGAGAATATCGTTATCGAACTCGTTGCTGGAAGTCAGTTTCATGATTTTGTAGGCAATATGGGGCTTATATGCTTTTTTATAAGGGCGGACGCTTGTCAGGGCATCGTAAACATCGGCGACGGCCACAATCTTGGCAAGCGGGTTAATTAAATCCTCCGTAAGGTGATAGGGATAGCCCTTGCCATTTATTTTTTCATGGTGCTGCATGGCAATGTCAATGATGTCGCGTTCGTAGCAATTTGCATGGCGCAGCTTGCGCATGGAAATGATGGGATGCTTTTTTATGATGGCAAATTCCTGTTCGTTCAAGACACCTGGTTTATTGAGAATTTCATTCGGAATTTTCGTTTTCCCGATGTCGTGCAGCAATGCTCCTAAAGCCAGTGCCTCAAGCTTTTTGCTCGGCAGATTGAGCAAGACGCCGATAAAGGTCGAAAGAATGGATGTATCGACGGAGTGGACGAGGGTGTAGCCGTTATGGACGCGAATATCGGAAATTTGCAATAAGACGTGCTTGTTTTTCAGTATTTCCTTGATGATGGAGTGGACGCAGCCCTTGAGTTTGCCCATGTCGAGGGTGTTTTTTTCCTCGAGTTCATCTAATGCCTTGGCAAGTACCAAAATGGCACGTGCCCTTGTGCTTTCGGAGATGATATTTTTAGGGAGGATGAAATTCGTCGTCATCGTCTGGTAAGAGGCGACAGCCAATTCCTTAATGCCGACATTGCGCAGGCGCCTTATGTAAAAATCTGAAAGCTTGCTGCCGCGGCGCAAGAGCAAGAGGCCATTGGCATCAAAGACGCTCTGGCAAATTGTCATGCCGGGTTTTAGCTTATTTACTGGAAGTGTAATCATACGGAAAAAACCCTTTCGTGATTAAGTCAGAAAATATTCACCATCAAAATTCAGCAAAATATATTATATAATTTTATCATATTTTCCATATGGAACAATTAAAACGCAACGGGTTATAGCTGCATGGGATTAGCGAGCCTATCGGCGATAAAATTCCGTATCTCAGCCGGTGAGTTCTTTTCTGCCAGCGCAAGCATGAGGCAGGCCGTAAGCAATTCGCAGGTAGCATTTTCGCCGCTTATGGCACCGCAGCGGGCTGCCAGTATGCCGATGGGGTACTTATCAAGATGGGTGCCATTATTTTGACATTGCGTCGTGCAGATGATTGTCATTTCATCTGCGATGGCCTTTTTTATGGCAGGCAAAAAATCATTTTTGCCCTCGTCGGTCGGTACGCCGCCCGCGCCAAAACCCTCTATAATAATGCCGCGATAGCCTAGCGCACCCAAAGTCTCAATAATTTTTGGGCTAAGGCCGGGCAAGAGCTTGAGGAGAAAGACCTTTTCACATAAATCATAATGGGGCGTAAAATGATTTTCGCTGTGCCTGTCTAGATATTCCTTTTGCCAGGTGATGGCGCCATTTTCCACTTTGCCGGCGACGGGGGCATTGACGCTCGAAAAGCCGATAAAATCTTCGCTGTGCGTTTTCTTGACATAGGCACCATCGTGGATGTTGTGATTAAAGGCCAAAAAGACGCCAGGTACACTAGAGCAAGCGGCCAAAAAGGCATCATAGACGTTGTCTTTGGCATCCGTTTTGGGGGCTTCTATGGGCAGCTGCGCACCAGTAAAAATGACCGGCTTTTCGAGCTGGCGCAGCATCTCATGCAGTGCGGCGGCGCTATAAGCCATGGTATCGGTGCCGTGCGTGATGACGAAGCCATCGTATTCGTCGTAATTTTCGGCGACAGCTTTGGCCATCTTGACCCAATCTGAAGGGGTGAGGTTCGAGCTGTCAAGCTGCACGAGCTCCAAGCAGCTGATGCGGCAGACTGTTTTTAGCTCAGGGACTAAGGAGATGATTGTTTCGCCTGAAAGAGCGGGGATAAGGCCATCGGCGGAAGGCTCACAGGAAATCGTGCCGCCCGTGGCAATGGTGAGGATGTTTTTCATGTTTTCGGCTCCTTTTGCATATCATTATTCAAAAATTCCCGGCCGTCATTAAACATTTTGCTGCAAATATCTGACATCGTCTTGACGGACTGGCTAAAAGTCAATAAATCATTTTCATCTAGCTCGCTGAGCTTTTCTTCAAAAGAGGTCAAGACATTTCGATGAAAGTCATCGATGCACTTTCGCCCGCGCCTCGTTATGGAGACGAGCACGCACCTTTTGTCGCAGTCTGGGGCGCTTCTCTTGACGAATCCCTCTGCTTCCAGGTGGGCGATAAGCGGTGAGAGCTGCTGCTTGACGATTGATAGTTCCGTGCTTATCTGCGATAAGATGAGCTTGTCATCATGGACGAGCAGGGCGAGAATGCAGAACTGATTTAGCGGCAGCGGCAAGGGTATATGGCGAAAGACTTTATGCCGCAACAAAAATATTAAGTCTATTAAATTGCGGGAAATTTTCATTTTATCTAAAATTATGACCATTCCTTTCCGAAGGTTAACATAGCTTGACTTTTCCATAAATATACTATACTATAAGGTTCGAATATAGTAAATATTTATTTACTATATCTAATGAAAAGCATCACCTGCCAGGGAAGCATTGCAGCAATGATATATAGATAACGGCAAGTGCTGGAATATATTGATATGGAGGTATGACATTGTCAGCGAAAGGCAGATTTAAATTATTTTATGCATTCGTCGCAATGCTTGCAGTGACCGTGTTTGTCAGCGGCTGTGGCGCAAAGAAGCCGCAGCGGGGAGTTGCCCCGTCAGAAGTCAAGGCGATGACAGTCGTGCAAAAGAATACGCCGGTTACTTTTAGCTATGCCAGTGTAATCAAGAGCACAAACGAGGTAAAGGTTAGCTCGCGTGTCACGGGTGCCGTGGTTGCTAAATACATTCACGGCGGTGAGTCGGTGGCGGCAGGACAGCCGCTTTATAAAATCGATGACAGCGCTTATGTTAGTGCCTTAAATCAGGCGCGGGCCAATTTGGCGCAGGCGCAGGCACAGCTGAGCAATGCGCAGCAGGATTTATCGCGCTATTCGCAGCTCATCGGCAGTGGCGCTATCTCCGATCAGGCATATACAAATCAGCAGCACACCGTCGCAGCTTATCGGGCGGCTGTAGAGGCTAATATGGCCATGGTCAACAAGGCGCAGCGCGACTATGACGATACGATTGTGCGCGCTCCTGTTTCGGGCCGCTTAGGCGTAAATGATGTTGCAGTCGGCACCTATGCGACGGCTGGTAATACGACGCTGGTAACAGTCGGCTCGATTAACCCCGTTTACGTTCAGTTTAATATAAGCGAAGATGAATACCTCAAGTTTAACCATATTTTCAACGGCAATTTCATTGGTACAAAGGCGGAATTGACTTTAAGCGATGGCACCAAATATCCTGTTGAAGGCAAGATTGTCGAAGTCGACAGACAGGCTCTTGCCAATAATATGGGCACCTTGACGGTAAAGGCTGTCTTTGCTAATCCGGATGGACTGCTTTTGCCGGGCATGTTCGGAACGATTTCATTTACCGGCGAAACGATTAAGGATGCCATCTTGGTACCGCAGATGGCCGTACAGCAGATGCTCGGCAAGTCCTATGTTATGCTCGTCGGAGCAGACAATAAGGCCGCTTCGGCAATGGTTGAATTAGGACCTAAAGTTGGCGATTATGAGGTCATTTCCAAGGGCTTAAAACCGGGTGATAAAGTCATCGTCGAAGGCGTGACGAATTTGCGCGAAGGCATGCCGATTAAAGTGCAGATGATTACGCCCGATGAGTTTGCCGCTATTTTAGCGCCTAAAGATGATTCAAAGGATGGTCAAAAAGCTCAAGCTGAGCAAAAATCATAGGGGGAGATAGACATTGGCTAGATTTTTTATCAACAGGCCGATTTTCGCTATCGTAATCTCGCTTATAATCGTTTTGGTAGGCGTGATTTCGATTTTTAACCTGCCAGTAGCCCAATATCCGCAGATTTCTCCGCCGACAATTCGCGTTAGCGCCACATACAGCGGCGCTAACGCCGATATTATCAACCAGACTGTTGCCCAGGTTATTGAAGAGCAAGTAAATGGTACTGGTGGCATCAATTACATGTCGTCGACATCAAACGATAACGGCTTGTATAGCCTGCAAGTAGTATTTAATTTGGGGACAAATGGCGATATTGACGCTGTCAAGGTACAAAACAAGGTTTCTTCGGCAGACCCGAATTTGCCGAGCAATGTAAAAAATAACGGCATTGTAACAAACAAGGCGTCATCGGATATGGCGATGGTCTTTGCCCTTTATTCGCCGGATGACCGCTATGACAGAACCTTCTTGACTAACTACATGAAAATTTATTTGCAAGACCGCATCAAGCGCGTGCCGGGCGTTGGCGACTTGCAAATATTCGGCGCTGATTATTCCATGCGCATTTGGCTCAATCCTGCTAAGCTGGCTCAGCTGGGTCTTACGGTAAATGACGTAGTATCTGCCATTCAAGACCAAAACCAGCAGGCTCCTGCAGGTAGCGTTGGCCGCCAGCCGGCAAAGGAAAATCAGCAAAAGCAATACGTTGGGCAGATTAAAGGCCGCTTAAACTCTGTTGAAGAATTTAAAAATATCATTTTGAAGACTAATACAGACGGCTCTTTCGTTCGCCTCAAAGATGTTGCCAAAGTTGAAACAGGTCCTAAAAACTATGATATTTTTGTTCGCCTAGATGGACATAATGCTGTTGGTATCGGGGTAGAACTTACCGCTGATGCTAACGCCATGCAGACAATTGGCGGCGTCAAGAAAATTCTTGAAGAATCCCAAAAGGATTTCCCGCCGGGTATCGCCTATAAGGCAATTGTCGACAAGACGCAGTATATAAAAGCCTCCATCATCGAAGTTATAAAGACCTTTGGTGAAGCGCTTATCTTGGTCATGGTCATCATGTACCTGTTCTTGCAGTCATGGCATTCGACGCTCATTCCGATGCTCGCCGTGCCGGTTTCCCTTATCGGCACGTTCGCCAGCTTCGTTGCCCTGGGCTTTTCCATCAATACGCTCACCCTCTTTGCGATGGTTTTGGCCATCGGGCTCGTCGTCGACGATGCCATCGTCGTCATCGAAAACGTCGAGCGCCACTTGAAAGAAGATGGCCTTACGCCAAAAGAAGCTACCGAGCGCGCTATGGATGAAGTTTCCAACCCCGTCGTGGCTATCGCCTTTACGCTGGCTTCCGTCTTCGTTCCCGTCGCCTTTTTAGGCGGCATGACCGGGGTGCTTTATCGCCAGTTTGCGCTGACGATTGCGGTTTCAATGGGTCTTTCCGCCTTTATCGCGCTTTCCTTGACGCCGGCGCTTTGCTCCCTCTTGCTGGAACCTTACGACGAACAGGCGGAAAAAGAGAAAAAGGCAACGATTATAACGCGGTTTTTCAGGGCGTTTAATAACTGGTTTGAAAATCTTACCGGCAGGTATGTCAAGGGCGTAACGCATGCCATCAGTGCCGCCAAATACTGCTTTATTTTCTTGCTGGTCATCTGCGGGACGATGTTTTGGCTATTTGAAAAGCTTCCTTCTACATTTGTTCCCAGTGAAGATATGGGGTATTATATTGCCGCTGTTAACTTGCCAGAAGGTTCATCGTCCAACTTGACGCAAAAGGTCGTCGATGAATATGCGGCAGGTCTGAGAAAGACTAAAGGCGTCGAAAGCGTCATGGCAATTGCCGGCTTCAATATCTTGGCCGGTACGCCGCAGCCCAATACGGGGACCATTTTCGTCGGTCTTGACCCTTGGGAAAAGAGAACGACGCCGCAAACGCAGATAAACGGCGAAATCATGCAGGCATTTATGGAAGGCAAGCGCTTCCCCGAAGCCTCTATCATCGCCTTTAACCCGCCTTCTCTGCCGGGTCTTGGTACGGTTGGCGGCTTCAACATGCAGCTGCAGGATATTAGCGGCCATACGAATGAGCAGCTAAATACCGTGACGCAAAAAATCTTGGCAGCGGCTAACCGCCGTCCTGAACTGCAGGGCGTTTATTCGACATATAAGATTAATTCGCCAGTTTATGATTTTGACATCAATCGCCAAAAGGCCGAAAATCTCGGCGTTAAGCTCGGCAGCATATATACGGCGCTGCAAATTAACTTTGGCGGTTATCCTGTCAATGACTTCAATCAGTTTGGCCAGACGTATAAGGTCATGCTGCAGGCAGCACCAGATTTCCGCACGAAAGCTGCCGATATGCGCTTTATCTTCGTGCGCAGCGACAGCGGCCAGCTCATTCCTCTGAGCACGCTCGTCACGCCGAAACTTAATACGGCTCCTTCAATCATCTCGCGCTTTAATGCGGCGCGCAGCGTTACGATTCAAGGCAACCCTGCTCCGGGATACAGTTCTGGGCAGGCAATGGCGGCAGTCGCCCAAGTGGCCAAGGAAGTAGCGCCGAATGGGTTCTCTGTTGAGTGGTCTGGCCAAAGCCGCGAAGAACAGGCGGCAGGCGACATGACGACCAAGGTCATGATTTTGTCCATCGTCTTCGTCTTCTTGTGCTTGGCAGCCCTTTACGAAAGCTGGAGCATTCCCTATGCCGTCTTGCTTTCGGTACCATCGGGGATTTTTGGCGCATTGCTCTCCGAGTTTGTCATGCACCAGCAAGATAGCATTTACATGCAGATTGGTATCATCATGCTCATCGGCCTGTCTGCTAAAAATGCAATTTTGATTGTTGAATTTGCCAAGGTAAGGGTCGATTCGGGCATGGAAATAATTCCTGCCGCAATCGAGGCGGCCAAGCTTCGCCTGCGCCCGATTTTGATGACCTCGCTTGCCTTCATCATTGGCTGTTTGCCTTTGGCCGTTGCTAAAGGCGCCGGGGCTGCAGCGCGTAACAATATGGGTATTGCTGTTGTAGGCGGCATGACGATTGCTACGATTTTCGGGATTTTCCTCATTCCCGTCATGTTCGTCATCGTCGAAAAGTTGGCGGCGCGTTTTTCAAGCCGCAAGCCTTCGCATAAAACCCCGGAAGAATATATGTAATAGCAGGAAAGGAAAGGCTGACCTTTTGGTGCAGCCTTTATGACAATTATGAAAAATAAGCTTTATATTCTCTTTGCGGCGCTGGCCTTTTTGTTCTTGCCCGCGCAGGTAATGGCTGCCCCGTATCTTTATGTCAGCCATAAGTACAATTTCAGTATCGAATGTCCGCAAAAACCGCTCGGCGTGCTGCCGCTTTTAGATGAAGGGCATCCGGGCGAGATGCTCGTCTTTAAAAATGATGGCTACACCATCTTGCGCGCCTGGATTATTTCCACCAATGCCTTTTCGAGCAAGGATATGCCGGATTTTGATAAGATGACGCCCGAGCAGGAAAAAGATTATGCTTCCATTTTGGCTGCCAACCGCGGCTATCAGGAAGTTCGCTTCGTGCCGCTTCACGGCAAGAAGATTATCTATGCCGTAACGCCCAAAATTGTCTATATCAACTCCGAAAAAAATGGCAAGAAGGAAAAAATTGCCCAAAACGTCGCTCAGCGCATAGAAGCCTATGTGCCGGGCCAGCGTACGAACTATGCAATCGTCTTCATGAACACGGGAGCACCGGAAGCGGCGCAGATTGATGCCTATCAAGAAGGGCTGCTTTCCTTTAAGGAACTCAATTTGCCGCAGGCAAAGCCAAGCACCAAACCGGTCGTCAGCAAAAAAGCCAAGGTTTCCGAAAAGAAAAATGTTCCCGAGCAGCAAAAAGTAGCACCTAAGGCTGCTCCTGCCGCAGAAAATGACGACGCCGATTCCACGCAAGAGCCATCTGCCGTTGACCAGAGGAAGATGCCGCTTGGCAAAAACATTTCCCAAAACAAGTCCGATTTTCAGCCAGTCGAAAAAAGCGACGTCATGCGCTGATAAAAAAGTCGCAATGTTTTTACATTGCGGCTTTTTTGTATATAAGAAAACCACGCGATAGCCGCGTGGTTCAAAAAAGCTTAAGCGGTGAGTAAAAAAAACCTAATGTGCTAAACTGTTTGAGAGCCTGCCAGCTAACAAAAAGCAACACATTAGGGGGATGCTATAATGCTAAAGCAAAATAACACTAATAACAGTTTAGCACACAAAAAATGGAATTGTAAATATCATGTGGTGTTCGCACCGAAGTATAGGCGAAAAGTCTTTTATGGAGAAAAAAGGGAAGAGATTAGAGATATAATAAGGACGCTTTGCCAATGGAAGGGTGTAGAAATAATAGAGGGGGAAATTTGTTTAGACCACATACATTTATTGCTAAGTATACCGCCGAAAATAAGCGTTTCGAGTTTTATGGGATATTTGAAAGGGAAAAGTAGTTTAATAATATTCCAGCGATTTGGGAATATGAAATTTGCATATAGAAACAGAGAATTTTGGTGTAAAGGATATTATGTGGATATGGTAGGGAAGAATACGAAGGCAATAAAAGAATATATCTCAAAGCAATTAAAAGTTGATAGAGAAATGGACCAGTTATATTTATTTGACCCAAGAGACCCGTTTACGGGTAGCAAATAATAAATGCATGGCTGGCAGGCCAATAAAAAGCGCACTTGTGCGCAGCCAAAAAAGGTAGGGCTATGCCCGAAAAAGAAAAACCACCGGCTAAGCCGGTGGATGTTTATTAGCGGTTATCAACTTTATCCAGATGTGATAGGTCATGATTTAAAAAGCGATGCTGAGCCATTTTTTCGTACTGCGTGCCGGGCTTTCCGTAATTGACAAAAGGGTCAATCGAGATGCCGCCACGCGGCAAAAACTTGCCCCAAACTTCAATATAGCGCGGCTTCAAAAGAGCGATGAGGTCATCCATGATAATATTGACGACATCCTCGTGAAAATCGCCGTGGTTGCGAAAACTCACGAGATAGAGCTTTAAGGACTTGCTTTCAACCATCTTCACGTCGGGAATGTAGCTTATATAAAGCGTGGCAAAATCAGGCTGTCCCGTAATAGGGCATAGCGTCGTAAATTCAGGGCAGTTGAACTTGACGAAATAATCGCGGTCTTGGTGCTTGTTGACAAACGTTTCGAGGATTTGTGGCGAGTAATTATAATCGTAAGGAACATTTTTTTCGCCGAGCAAGGTGATGTCTTTTCTCTCTTCTGGTTTTCTCATAGTTGGCTTTCTGCCGTGGCAGAAATTCCCTCCTTTTATTTTTTTAGGGCAACATCAATATAAGAAGCCGCCTCGTCCTTAAAAGCGCAGCGTCCCGCGGAAAGGTCAGCGAGCTCTTTTTGCAGCTTGGCTGCATTTTCTTCTTCAATGGCGAGAGTAAAGCTGGCTTCGGCACCATAATCTTTTTCTAGGATAGAAATATTGTTTTGGCGCAGATAGTATTCGATGTTGCCTATAAGGTCATAGCTTACAGCAATTTTAATGCGGCGTGCCGGCACGCGCTTTATTAGCTGCGATGCATCAAGTGCCAGCTGGACGCTTTTCGTGTAAGCGCGCACTAGCCCGCCGGCACCGAGCTTGATGCCGCCGAAATAGCGCGTGACGACGCACGTGACATTAAAGACGCCCTGCTTTTTGAGCACTTCGAGCATGGGGCGTCCCGCCGTGCCGCTTGGCTCGCCGTCATCGTCCGCCTTTTGGTACTCGCCGCGGCTGCCAATAAGGCTGGCAGCGCAATTATGGCGGGCATCCCAGTATTTTTTGCGCAGGGATTCGATATAGGCGCTGGCCTCCGCCTCATCTTTGGTGAGGGCAATATTGGCGATAAAGCGCGAGCGGCTTATTTCATATTCGGCCTCGGCCGGGCCGGCAATGGTCAGGTATTCGCAAGAAATAGATTCCATAAGTTTTTCCTCATTATATCATTTTTGCTGATTTGGCAAAATATTTTGTTTTTCAGTATAGCAAAGCGGGCATTTTTGTAGTATTATCTCATTAATGCAAAAACTATTTACGTCGAAAGGTTGTGTTAAAAAGACAATGAAAGAAAACACTATGCACCGCAGCTTGAAGAATCGCCATTTGCAGCTGATTTCTTTGGGCGGCATTATCGGTAGCGGCTATTTTTTGGGAACGGGCTACATCTTAGAAAAAGCCGGCCCTTCCGCCATTTTAGCCTATCTTCTGGGCGGCTTAATCGTTTTTTGCGTCATGCTTTGCCTAGCGGAGCTGGCTGTCGCTAATCCGATTTCGGGCTCATTTGTCAATTACGCCGAGGAGTTTATCTCGCCGACATGGGCCTGCGGTGTCGGTTGGGCCTATTGGCTCAATTGGATAGCCTATGTGCCTTCGGAAATGATTGCCGCAGGCATCATCATGCACAATTTTGTACCCGATATCAATCAGATTGTTTGGGCCATATTATTTGGCATAGTCGTCACCTGCATCAACATTTTTAGTGTTGGCAGCTTTGGCGAGAGCGAGTTTTGGCTGGCGATGATTAAGGTTGGCGCGCTTATACTCTTTAGCGTCATTGCCTTTGGCCTTTGCCTGGGGGGCTTTGGCAGCGAATATATCGGCACGAAAATCCTTTTGGGGCATGGCGGCTTCACGCCGCACGGCTACTGGTCGGTCTTTTTGACCATGGTCATCATCCTCGTCAATTTTCAAGGCTCTGAGATTATCGGCCTAGCGGCGGGAGAGTGCAAGGAGCCGGAAAAGAGTATACCCATTGCCGTGCGCAATGTCAGCTGGCGCATCATTGCCCTTTATATAATTCCCGTCACACTTTTGGTTTCCATTTTGCCGTGGAATCACGCCTCGCTGTCAGAAAGTGCTTTTGCGGCCGCCCTTGATGAGTACGGCTTTCATCATATTGCCTCCTGCTTTGCCTTCGTCGTCCTAACGGCAGCTATTTCTTGCTCCAATTCGGGCCTTTATGGCAGCGGCAGGGCCTTACAGGCACTTGCTAAGCTCAATATGGCTCCCAAGTGGCTCGGCAAGCTCAACAAGCACGGCATGCCGCAAAACTCGATTTTCGTCTCCATCGTCTGTTGCTGGCTCATCATCTTATTATATAGCTTTGATAAGAGTGAGACGGCCTACACTTATCTTTTGGCCGTTTCGGGCTTTACTGGCGCAATGGCATGGATTTCCATTTGCTGGAGCCAGTACAATTTTCGCCGTCGCCTTGAAAAGAACAAATTAACGCATACCCTAAAATACAAGACACCCTTATTTCCCTATATCACGCTCTTTGGCATTTGGGTACAGGTTTTATGTCTTGTCGTCGTAGCTTTTACAGCTGATTTGCGCTCTGCCCTTTATGCCGGGCTGCCAATGATGGCACTTCCCATGCTCTGGTATAAATTGCGGCACGGCAAAAAAACATCAGGTCCCTTGGCCGGAAAAATATCATAGATGAGAAAAGCTGCCGCATTGCGGCAGCTTTTTATTTTGCATATAAAAAAAACCCGCTCGCGCAGGTGTGTAATCAATGGCGGAGAGTGAGGGATTCGAACCCTCGATACGGTATCACCGTATACACGCTTTCCAGGCGTGCTCCTTCAACCACTCGGACAACTCTCCAAATGCTCTACCAAAGAAACGATATAATAGCAGGTGAAATTCCTGCAACGCTAAATATCTTATCACCATTTTTTGCTGTTGTCAAGTATTTTATTTTTTGCCCGGGAAAAAAGAAAAAGCAGGTTGGGCAAATTTGTTAATAATTTATGGGAAATAATGAGAGATATTATTTTTATTTATTGTTGGCAATTGCATAAATCATATGTAAAACCTTTTTTTTAATATTTAAATCCCTTGACAAAAGAGATGATTTTATTTAGAATAATAATAGTATTAAATAGTTTAAATTACTTTGTAATAACTGTTATTTGCTAGGTATGAAAGGACGAAATAAATCATGATGGACGCAAAGAAAGTGACCGCTTTGTTGCGCAGTAAGGGATTTAAAGTTACGCCGCAGCGACTGGCCATCTATAATACGCTTTGCAATACGAAGTCACATCCGACAGCGGAGATGATTTTCAACAAATTGCAGCCTTATTATCCGACGATGAGCTTGGCGACGATTTATAAGACAGTCGATATCCTGCGCGAGATAGGGCTTGTTCAGGTCATTAACATAGGCGAAGATTGTCTGCGTTATGATGCTGACACAAGCTTGCATCCGCACATAAGATGTACAGTCTGCAATAAGGTTGAGGATATTGAAGGTTTTGACTTTAGCCCGGCGCTTGATGAGGTCAAACGTCTTACCGATTATGAACTAAATGGGCAGCAGTTTTACTTTTATGGCATCTGCCCTGCCTGTGCAGCTAATGCCAAAAAAAAGGAAATAGTCAACGGCTAATTTTCCCATTAAAAAACCTCCGATTTTTCGGAGGTTTTTTAGTGCTTAAAATAAAAAACCGATACTAGACTGCGCAAAAAGGCAATTAAAGTGAGCCCAAGACGAGCTTTATTCCCAGAAGACACATTGCCGCTGAAAGCAAGATGACAATGCTGCGCGGCTTGGTCTTTTTTGAAATGCGAGCGCCCAGCTGCGCGCCCAAGATGGCGCCAAGGCCAATGCAGATAGCCGGCTGCCAGACAATGCGTCCGTAAAAAAAGTTGCTCGCACAGCCGGCAAATGAGGAGCAGGCGAGAATGAAATGCGAAGTTGCCGTGGCGACATGCGGGGGAAAGCTGAGCAGATAAATCATCATCGGCACATTTATTATGCCGCCGCCGATACCCAAAAGGCTAGAGATAAAGCCGACAAAAAGGCTAAGGCCGATGCCGAGGCGGCAATTGAAGTGGAAGTTTTCGCTGTCGAAAACTTTCTGTGTCGCCTTTTGGCTTTTTGACTTTATGTAGACAAATGCCGCCAAGATGACGAGCACGGCACCAAAGAGGCCGGCAAAGCTGCGCCCTGTAAAATAGCTATCGACATATGAGCCTAAAAATGCTCCCGGAAAAGTGGCGATGGCAAAGGGGATAGCAGCCTTAAAAAAGACGCGCTTTTGGCGAATGTAGGCAAATGTACCGGAAAAAGCGTTCATGAATACGGCAAAAAGAGAAGTGGCAATCGCTTCTTGCACGGAGTGAAAAGTATTGGCAAAGCCCGTTTCGCCAGGTTTGCCGAGCATGAACATCATAAAGATGGGAATCATGATAATGCCGCCGCCAATGCCGATTAGCGTACCGAATGCACCGACGCCGATACCCAATAAGAATAAAAAAATCGCTTCGAACAAAGAAAGCTCCTCCTTACATGCTGAGCTGTCTTGCAGCTAACATACCTATATATTATAATATAAACTACCTATAAGGCAAGAAATTTTTATCATAATCCGCCAGAAGACTCCTTCATCTTAGGTGGGAGATGAATGGCGGCATCTTGTGCGGGCTCAATACCCGCACAAGA
>JAHHSR010000043.1 GCA_020025075.1 Pectinatus sp.
GGTAGGGCTATGCCCGAAAAAGAACAACCACCGGCTAAGCCGGTGGTTGTTTATTATCTGTTATTGACGGTCAGGTTAAACTGCGTCTTTTTTGGTTCTTTATCTTTGTTTTCTTCGCCGTCAGCAGAGTTATCTTGCGGCTTTGCGCCAGAGTCATTGCTGTTGTCATCAGTGGGCGAAGCGGGCTTATCGTCATCTTCGGCGAGCTTTCCCGTTTCCATAAGCTCTTGCAGTTGTGCCGCTGAGAGCGTTTCATGTTCGATGAGCTTAGCCGCCATGAGGTGCAATTTGTCGATGTTTTCCGTGATGATGCGGCGGCATTCGTTGTATGCTTCTTCGATGTAATGGCGTACTTCCTTATCGATTTCGCAGGCGACTTCTTCACTGTAATTTCTCTGGTTGTTGAAGTCGCGTCCCAAGAAGACCTGATGGTCATTGCCTTCGCCAAAAGCGATGGGGCCTAGGGTGTCGCTCATGCCATACTGCATAATCATATTGCGCACAATGCTGGAAGCCTGCTTGATGTCATTTTGTGCGCCCGTGCTGATTTCTTTCAGGACAACTTCTTCGGCAACGCGGCCGCCCAAAGCTACCTTGAGCTGGTCCATGAGCTCGCTGCGCGTATGATAGGAGCGGTCTTCTTTCGGCAGGCTCAGCGTATAGCCGCCGGCGCGACCGCGTGGAATAATCGTTACCTTGTGGACGGGGTCGGCATTTGGCAGGAGCAGTCCCACCAAGGCATGGCCGCCTTCATGGTAAGCGGTGAGGCGCTTATCCTTGTCCGTTATGACCTTGGATTTTCTTTCCGGACCGACCATGACGCGTTCGATGGATTCTTCCAATTCCGTCATGCCGATGGTCTTTTTGTCACGGCGCGCCGAAAGCAGGGCGCCTTCATTGACGAGGTTGCTGAGGTCAGCGCCTGTAAAGCCTGGCGTCTGACGAGCGAGAAGGTCGATGTTGACATCGGGAGCAATGGGTTTATTGCGCGTGTGGACTTTCAAAATGGCTTCGCGCCCTTTGATATCAGGACGGTCGACGACGATTTGGCGGTCGAAACGGCCCGGACGCAAAAGTGCGGGGTCTAAGATATCGGGGCGATTGGTAGCAGCGATGATGATAATGCCTTCATTGGCTGCAAAGCCATCCATTTCAACGAGCAGCTGGTTGAGCGTTTGTTCGCGTTCATCGTGCCCGCCACCAAGTCCGGCACCGCGCTGCCGACCAACGGCATCAATTTCATCAATGAAAACAATACAAGGTGAATTTTTCTTGGCCTGTTCAAAGAGGTCGCGCACGCGCGAGGCGCCAACGCCGACAAACATTTCTACGAAGTCGGAACCGCTAATCGTGAAGAAGGCAACGCCCGCTTCACCGGCTACGGCCTTGGCAAGTAATGTCTTACCCGTACCCGGCGGGCCAAAGAGCAGCACGCCTTTAGGAATGCGTGCGCCGAGGTCATTAAATTTCTTCGGCTTTTTAAGAAATTCGACAACTTCTTGCAATTCCTGCTTCGCTTCATCGGCGCCAGCAACATCTTCAAAAGTAACCTTGACTTTATTGGTATTCATCTTGGCGCGGCTCTTGCCAAACGACATTACGCGTCCGCCGCCACCCTGGTTTTGCTGCATGATGAAAAACCATACGCCGATTAAAAGCAATATTGGCAAGAACGAAGAAAGAATGGTGCTCCACCATGGCGGGTCAGGCGGATTTTCGGCTTTTATTTGGACGCCGTTGCTTTCAAGCGTCTGGATGAGATTGCCATCATTGTTGGGATAAGTAGGAGCGACGGTTGTAAATTCCGTGCCATTGCTCAAGGTGCCAGTGATATTATTTTGCACTAGCGTAACCTTGGTGACATTCTTATCCTTTAATTGAGCCAAAAACTCTGTATAATTAATTTGCGGCTTTTTTGACGTATTGTTGTGGAAATAATCGATTAGGGAAAAGGCGATTAGGATAATCAATACGTAAAAGCCGGCATTACGCAAAAATTTGCTCAATATGGTATTCCTCCTTAAATGAGATTGCTGCCGCATTCGCCATTTGCTATCATATCACACAAAGCAAAATATAAAAGTAAAGGTATTTGCCTTGCCGATTGCCAGTCAAGTGACCAATAGCGCCAGTTTTGCCAAGGAGCTTGTCCAAGGCGCTATATTTCGCAGCGGGCAGCCTAGCTTTTAGGTATTGCTCGCAACGATAATATCATAATTTTCTCGGTAAGAAAGAGCGGCAAGGTAGTTTGTCGCCCTGCCCCAGCGGGCATTATTTTTCGTAGACGGATTTTTTCAAGACAGCAATATAGGGCAAGTTGCGATATAAGCTGGCATAATCGAGGCCAAAGCCGACGATAAATTCATTGGGAACGTCAAAGCCGATGTAATCGCCCTTGACATCGCAGCGGCGTCCGGAAGGCTTATCTAAAAGAGCGCATAATTTGACGCTGTTGGCACCGCGCTGCTCGAAATTGCTGCGCAAATACTGTAATGTGAGACCGGAATCAATGATATCTTCGACGATAATGACGTCTTTGCCCTTGATGTCGGTGTCGATATCCTTTAAAATGCGAACCACGCCGCTCGTTTTTGTGCTGGTACCGTAGCTGGAAGCAGCCATGAAATCAAAGCGAACGGGAATTGTTATTTCGCGCATGAGGTCGGCAAAAAATACGACGGCGCCTTTTAGGATGCCGACAGCGACCACATCGCGTCTGGCATAATCTTTGCTGATTTTTTCGCCAATTTCTTTAATGCGTGCCTTGATTGTCGCTTCATCAAATAATATTTTTTCTACATCATTATGCATGGGATAACCACCTTTAGAAATTATATGTCAATGCTGCGCAAGGCAGCACCGCAGACTAATACTTGCTAATTACCGATTAAGGATAAATGCCGCTTGAAGGCAGAGAAAAGTTTTCGTGTTCCCATCGGGCAAAAATCGCCTATCAGCTTGCAAGCCGCAAATCCAGATGATGGCGCCGTCTGCATTGCAGATTAGCGGCCAGCTCTTGCGGCGGTCGCGAGGAATTTTTTTGTCGATAAAAAAATCTTTTAGCTTTTTTTTGCCATCCATTCCTTTGGGGAAGAAATAATCACCATTTTGCCGCGACCGCAAAAAAAGTGAATGACCAACCTTGTCGTAGTCGAAAAAACAGCACTCGCGCGTATCGGCCATTCTTTCTTGGCAAAGTGAGGCGGTAATCTTGCAGCCATAGGAAATGGCACTTGTCAGGTCGGGAATGGATATGGCTATTGGCGCATTATTTTGCAGGGAAGATTTTTGCTTTCTTGCTAAAATAAGCCTGTTGTAGCTGATGCTTGCCGTAATGCCATGGGGCAGGTTTAGCCCTGTGCCGGTACGGCACGTATTAGCAAGTGCGATAACGCTATCAATATGCCCAAAACCGATGTCAAAGAGCAAAAGACCGCTTTTTTTTAGCGCACTGCGCAGAATCTGCCTTTTTAGGGCGATATGTTGGCCATTAAAAAGCAAAAGCGGTATCTTGACACAGCCTTCATCTTGGTTTGCATGCTGGCATAAAAAAGCGGTAGCACTGTCGCGCATGAAATTTGCCGTTTCCGAAATCAAGTCTGCCGTATGGCAAAGGGCAGTCTCAATATTGGGATTGTAGTCCTTTAAAAGGGGCAAGAGCATATGACGAATTTTATTTCGCGTATATGCGGTATCATCGTTTGTCGCATCGTGACAAAACAGAAGGCCGTTTTCATGGCAGTAGGTTTCGATTTGCTCCCGCGTAAGGGATAGCAATGGCCGGATGAGTAAGCCATTTTTAGGTAAAATACCGCCTAGCCCATCTAAGCCGCTGCCGCGGATGAGGTGCATGAGAACGGTTTCGGCCTGGTCGCCCCGGTGGTGTGCAAGGCAGATGGCATCTGCCTTTAGCCTCGCCGCCGTGCGATATAAAAAATCGTAGCGCAGCTGCCGCGCAGCGTCCTCAAGGCCGATTTTTTTTTCCCGTGCCCTTTTTGGCACATTTAAATGCTCAGAAAAAAAAGTGATACCATGCTTTTGGCAAAAATTCTCGACAAAGGAAGCATCGTCGAGAGAACTTTGCCCGCGAATGCCGTGTTCGGCATGGGCGACGAATAGCTTGAGGTCATAGCGGGGTGCAATCTGCAAAAAAGCGTGTACCATGCTTATGGAATCAGCACCGCCCGAACACGCGAGAAGCAGCCTATCCCCTGGTTTAAAGAGGTGATGCTTGAAACAATGGTCAACAATTAATTTTATCATAATAAGACTGTTTAGTATATATGAAAATCAGCTTGAGCGCCCATGAAGACATTGAGAAAAGTCAGCTGTCCTGCATGAAATCATGCTCGTGCGCTTGGCGATAAAACAGAAAAAAGCACCCCGACGAACAAGAGTGCTAATTATCATCTGAAGGATTTTATTCGTAATGGCGCGAGCCGCGTCCACCGCGCTTTGAATCAGTCTTTTTGCGCAAGTCTGTCAGCTTTTCGTCACTGTCTTTCAAGAATTTCGACAGTTTGTCCTCAAATGATGCTGCGCCGAAACCTCCCTGGCGACGAAAATCATTGCCGAAGGCTTTGCGGGGGGCAGATTTAAAGGGAACAGAACTTGGATTGGAAGATGAGCGCATCGGCTTTTTTTCTTGCAGCTGCTTGATTGACAGACCGATTTTGTTGCCATCAACAGTTAGGACTTTAACCTTAACCTTATCGCGTTCTTTGAGGAAGTCCTTGACATTTTTGACATAGACATCAGCCACTTCTGAGATATGTACCAAGCCGACCTTTCCGCCCGGTAATTCGACAAATGCGCCGAAATTGGTTATTCCTGTTACAGTTCCTTCTAAAATGCTGCCAACTTCGATTGACATATATTTACTAAATCCTCCTTAAAAATAAGCCATTCTAGCTGTATTATAACCTTTTGCCAATTCAGGTGTCAAGTTATCAATCATCATTTTTGACATTGGAGACATAGGGCATTTCGCCTTTTTTGGTCATGCCCAATTCGTTGCGCGCAATTTTTTCGATATATTGCGGGTCTTGCAAATCCGCCTTTTCCTGTTGCAGATGCGCATTCTTTTTCTGTGCGGCATCAAGCTTTACCTGTAATTCTGCCTGGGCGCTTTTTATCTGTTGCAAGGCAGTGATGCGGCTGATGAAAGCAAAGGCAAAGGCTATGCAGATGACGGAGAGCATTACGGTAAACCATCTTGAGCTAGTCTTGTTTTTCTTCTTCAATTTTTATTCCCCCCTTGGGAAGGCGAACATGAAGCAATGATTATCTCTACGGCTTTTGGCGCTGCGTCGGGGCGCTTGAGGCGGTTTAGCTGTTTTTTTATCCATTCAAGGCGCTGGGCATCGCTTAGAAGGTCCTTGACGATGCCGCTCATATTTTCGCGGCGGCGGATACAGATGGCACCGCCGTTATCAGCAAGATAGGCAGCGTTTTCCGATTCAGGGCCAGGAATAGGTTCATGCAAAATCATTGGCAATTCCATGGCCATTGCCTCGCTGATAGTGAGGGCGCCGGGCTTGCTGATGAGCAGCGTCGAAATTGCCATGAGCTCATTTACATTGTGCGTATATCCCCAGACGCGAATTTTATGGCGGGAAATGGCAGTATACGACTTTAATTCGCGCTGCAAGGCGGCATTGGAGCCTGTAACGACGAGAATTTGCAGGGGAATGGAGAGCTTTTCAAGCTGAGCAAGAGCGTAGCGTACGCCGCCCAAGCCTAACCCCCCGCCCATGATTAAGACGGCTGGCATATGCGCCTTTAAGCCGTATTTTTGCCGCAGGGATTCCCTGTCATATGTTTTCGTGAAGGCGCGGTTAATTGGTATCCCCGTAACGTTGATGTGCTCGGCTTTTATGTGGTGCTTGATGAGTTCGTTGCGCACCCGCTCGTGGGCGACGAAATACATATCTACCTCTTTATAGACCCAAAACTGGTGCAGGCAAAAATCCGTTATGGCGGTGAAAAGCCTGAATTTGAGATTGCCGCTGCGCTTTAAAAAAGAAGCGGCAGCGCAAGGAAAAGGGTGCGTGCAGATTACTATGTCCGCATGGCTTTTTTTGATAAGGGCGGCCATATCGCGTTGCATGAAGTAGGCAAACAGTGCCTGCAAAAGCGTGCCGTTGCGCCTGTCAGAGGATAATTTATAAAAAAACTCGTAAACAGACGGCATGAGGTCGAGCATCTTTAGGTAAATATCCTTCATGAATTTATTGAGATAAGCCGTTTGCGAGGACATGAAATCAATGACGGTTACCCTAGCTTGCGGCACTTTTAGGCGCAGCTCATCGGCAATTGCCGCGGCAGCCTTATTATGTCCTGAGCCGATGGAGGCCGTGACGATGAGAATGTTTTTATTGAACATATTAGATAGTGATTTCGGATAGTCGCCCTGTTCGATGGATAAAAGGGGTGACCTCCTCCTTTTTTTATTTTGGCTAATAAGAAAAAAGAGTCGGGCGGCAAGCATTCGCCTGACCATAGCGGTGACGAGATTGTCTTTGCTTGATTATTGCTATATAATGAAATACATCTTTTTAAGGACGGTTTTGAAATGGCAAGAGCCAAAGGCATTTCAAAATAAGGCTATTATTTTTATTTTATCATATCAAATTTTTTGTGTAAAATGAACTTTTGCCGCAAGGTAAAAGATAGAGGATGATTTAATTGAAAAAAAAGTGGGTCTATTGTGGCGCACCTTTAAAAGAGCGGCAAAAATGGTCAAAGGCATTGGGGGTTTCGCCACTATTGGCCTCTATATTAAAGGAGCGTAATGAAGATATTGATTCCGCGCGTCATTTCCTTGCCGGGGCACAAGAGCCGCTGGCTAATCCTTTTTTGCTGCCGGATATGGAAAAGGCGGTAGAGCGTCTTTTGCTGGCGCTAGAAAGAAAAGAAAAGATTGTCGTCTTTGGCGATTACGATGTCGACGGCATGACCGCGACGAGTGTCCTTACTAGGGTTTTGCGCCGCTGTGGGGCAGATGTATCGTATTACCTGCCTAATCGTCTCAAGGAAGGCTATGGGCTTCACGCGCAAAATGTCGAGCATGTCGCCGCAAAAGCCAGCCTTTTAATCACTGTCGATTGCGGTATACGCTCTCTTGTGGAGGTAGAGATGGCGACGAAATTGGGCCTTGATGTCATCATCACCGACCATCATCGTCCGGGCAGTGAGCTGCCCAAGGCACTTGCCGTCGTTAACCCCAGGCGCCCCGAAAACCGCTTTCCGGATACCGAGATAGCGGGCGTGGGCATTTCTTTCGAGCTTTGCCGTGCTCTTTGGCAGCGCCTTTATAAAAAGCCTTTTTTAGATGATATTGACATTGTGGCCATCGGCACGGTCGCCGACGTGGTCAGTCTGCGCGGCGAAAATAGAAAATTTGTTCAGTTGGGCTTGGCACAGATTGAAAATATCGGCTTAAAACAACTGATTAAGGTCTGCAAGTTAGAAAATAAAAAAATTACGGCCAGCCAAGTGGGATTTGTTATCGGGCCGCGCCTCAATGCTGCCGGGCGTCTCGGCGACCCCAATGATGGGGTGCGTCTTTTGCTCAGCGACGACCAAGAGGAAGCAGCTCAAATAGCGGGTAGGCTCGATGAACAAAATAGGCGGCGCCAGGAAATAGTAGAAGAGGCCTTTGAGCAGGCTTTGAAACTTTTAGAAGGCGATGCGGCACCGCAGCACGTCGTGGTCGTCGGTGCGCCGCATTGGCATGAAGGGATTATCGGCATTGTCGCCTCGCGCCTTTGCGAGCACTTTTATCTTCCCGTGGTGGTCTTGAGCATCGAAGGGGAAAGGGCGAAGGGGTCTTGCCGCAGCATAGCGGGCTTTGACATCTGTGCCGCCCTAGAGGCAAATAGGGAGTATTTGGACGTTTTTGGCGGCCATTCGCAGGCTGCAGGCCTTTCTCTTTCAATCCAAAATATCAAAGGATTTAAAAGGGCGCTTGAAGCGTATGCCAAAGACCATTTGACAAAGGAGCTTATGACGCCCAAGCTCAAAATCAGTGCCATTTTAAAAAGTGCTGATTTGAATGAAGCCCTGCCGCAAGAATTGGAAAGGCTTGAGCCATATGGCATGGGCAATCCCGCGCCGCGCTTTTTATGTGCGGCGGCGCGCGTGGAAAGTGCGACTGCTTTTGGCCGCGAAAATAAGCATTTGCGCCTTTCTTTGGCGGTAGAAAGTATGGCGCGCAAGGCCATTTTTTGGCAACAGGGTGAAATTGCGCCTCAGCTTGCCGGCCAAACTTTCGACTTTGTTTTTGCGCCGCAGATTGAAACTTGGCAGCAGAAAAGCTATTTTCAAATGATTATCGGCGACTATCAAAAAAGCTGTGTAAAGGGAAGTTATCCTGCGCATGCAGACCTTGGCAGTTTTTATCTAGCCCTGAAAAAAAATGCCGGAGCGGATGGCTATATAGAAGAAGATGTGCTTATGCGGCTAAAAAAGGAACAGGGGTTAGCAGAGGAGATGTTTTCTCGCTGCGTAAAGATTTTTGAAGAGGTAGAGCTATTGCGTAAAGACGAAAAAAAGATAGCGCTTTTACCCGCATCTTCCAAAAAAGACCTCAATGATTCCGCTACTTTTAGGGAGCGGTATTTTGAGCAATAAATGGCTATTTGGCAGGCAGAAAATTTTCTACCTGCTTTTTTGAAAAAAATTATCAAAACATATTGACATTGATAATAATTATAAATTATAATATATTTGTACCAAGAAAAAGCCGCTTCAGATGGCTTTTCTATGGATATCGGTTAAAAACTCCGCTATGCGGATTGAATATAAGGGGTGTTGGAATTGACTTTAGATGAGATTAAGCCAGGGCAAAAAGTGAAAGTTGTCGGAATTGACAATTTTCCTTTAAAAGAACGCCTGATGAGTATGGGGCTTGTGCCCGGAACTGCTATTGACGTATTGCGCAGTGCACCGCTTGGTGACCCGATGGCCGTTCGCGTTCGCTCTTATAATCTGGCGATGCGCCTTAAGGACGCTGCCAGGATAACTGTGGTGCTTAATTAATGAGAGAGGCAGCCTTGAGGCTGTTGAAGACAATGGTAAAGCTGGTGAATTAAATGTTAACAATGTCTGTAGCCCTAACGGGCAATCCCAATACGGGGAAGTCGACAATCTTCAATGAATTGACTGGTATCCGGCAAAAGATTGGCAACTGGCCGGGGGTAACGGTCGATAAAAAAGTCGGCTATGTCCGCCATAAAGATAGGGCAATTTCCGTAGTAGATTTGCCCGGCACTTATAGTATCAATGCCCGTTCTCCAGAAGAGCAGATTGTCATCGATTATTTGCTCAGTGAAAAGCCCGATATTGTCGTCAATGTTATAGACGCCTCTAATATCGAGCGCAACTTATTTTTGACGTTACAGCTTTTGGAGCGCCGTATTCCCGTTCTTATCGACCTCAATATGATGGACGAGGCTGCCAAGCGGGGTATCAAGATATCGCCTAATCGCCTTTCGAAGCTCATCGGCATGCCGGTAGTTGAGACAGTAGGACGCGACAAAAAGAGTATCAGGTCGTTATTGGATGTTTTTACATCTACGGTGATGCAAAATTACCAAAATACAGAATTAATAGAAGATTATATTCATTCTATTGAGGAGATAAGAAAAAGCGGTGATACGCCTGATAATGAAGAAAAAATAATCGCTTTGCGCTATGCCGTGATTGATAAGATTATTGCTGCCACCGTAGACCGCAGCGCGGCAGCATCGACGACGACGACAGAGAAGATTGACCGCTTCTTGGCCAATGGCTTTTTAGCCTTGCCACTTCTTTTAGCAATTTTATATAGTGTTTTTCAAATAACATTTACTTGGATTGGCCAGCCCATTGCTGATTATCTGGACTTTTTGATTAATGAGCAATTTTCCTCCTTCGTCAGTGAGGCACTCACCGCCTTGGGCGTGGCACCGTGGCTCCATTCGCTCATCGTCGACGGCGTAATTGCCGGTGTCGGCAGCGTACTCACTTTCGTACCGCTCATTTTTACATTGTTCTTCTGCCTGAGCTTTCTTGATGGTACGGGCTATATGGCGCGCGTGGCTTTTGTCATGGATCCGATAATGCGCCGTGCTGGCCTTACCGGCAAGGGAATTATGCCCCTGATTATGGGGTTTGGCTGTGGCGTTCCAGCCATTATGGGCGCGCGGGCGCTCGACTCAGAGAAGGACCGCATGATATCAATTTTGGTTACGCCGTTTTTGACTTGCGGTGCCAAGCTCCCCGTCATGGCTCTTTTTGCCGCAGTGTTTTTCCCCAATCAGGCATCGAATGTCGTCTTTGCCATGTATATCGTTGGTATTATCATGGCCATCTTGATGGCTAAAGTGCTCAATGTGACGACGTTCAAGGACAAGCAGTCCACCTTCCTTTTGGAGCTTCCCCCTTATCGCTTCCCGGACATGAAGACGGTGCTCTTGGAAACATGGGACAAAGGCAAGGGGTATCTTGTCAAGGCGGGGACAATTATCTTCGCCATGTCTGTTCTTATCTGGGTTTTGAGTAATTACAGCCTATACGGTCCCGTCGATGAAATGTCAAAAAGCCTTTTGGCGCAGCTTGGTTCGGCAGTTTCCTTCCTATTTACTTGGCAGGGATTTGCACATTGGCAAGCAGGCTCGGCTATTATTGCTGGCATTGTTGCCAAGGAAACGGTCATATCGACAATGGGCATCTTATATGGGGTTGCCAATGTCAGTGCTGATGAAGGCACTGTGGAAGCGGCGCGTCAGATGCTTAGCACTTTAGGCAGTTCTTTTACGGCTCTTTCTGCGATTGCTTTCATGGTCTTTACGCAGCTTTATTCCCCTTGCGTGACGGCTCTCGGTACGATTAAGAAAGAAACAGGCCGCTGGAAATGGGTGGCATTTGCCTTCCTTTACACGACAGCAGTAGCTTGGGTTGTTTCGCTGCTCGTCTATCAGATTGGCTCTTTGCTTGGCTTTTGATGAGATAAAATTCTAGGGAAGGCCGCCTGCCCGCGCCTTGGGCGACTTACATGGTGCCGGCAAGGGCAGGAATCATTGTCTTCCCTCTCAAAATAAAGACAGTTCAATCTCCAAAAAGGCGACCTTTCTCCTAGTTTGGATACTACGGGCAAGGCTATCGAGGCAGGAGAAAGGCTCGCCACCCCTTTAATCCGCCGCACGAAAAAGGCGGGGGATGGCGATTGCGCAAGTAATGGCATATAATGCTTTTGTATAGTTAGCCGTGAAGTTTTGGTTCATGCGAAAGCTGTGCCAGAAAAGAGAATTCCTTATAATGAAGGCTCTCTTTGCGGGGCAGCTGTTTGGGAAAGAAAAGGTGATTAAAATGACTGGTACAATTTCCACATGGGTCATTGGCTTGCTGCTCTTTGGTGCTTTTGTCTATGGTGTACGCCGTATTTATCGTACTGCCAAGAAAGGTGATTGCTGTGGTAGTGGCGGTTGCTCGGGTGGATGTCCTCATTGTCACACCAAAGATGATTCAAGACAGCACTGACCGTATAGCATAGCTGGTGGTGATTTTATATATAATAAAGGGACTGCCTTTTTAGGCGGTCCCTTTATATTTTAGTTTTCGCTGCGATGTGCTATACTGAAGGCGAGGTGATATATATGATAAAGGTTTATGGTATGAAGACTTGCATAGATTGTGCCTATATAAAGGAACAATTGGCAGGAAACACTGCTTTTGAAGTTATCGACATTGGCGAAAATGTCAAAGACCTCAAGGCTTTTATGTGCTTGCGCGATGTCAATCCGGCCTTTTCAGAAGCGTGGGAAAAGGGCTATGTCGGTATTCCCTGCTTTGTTCGGCCTGATGGTTCAGTGACGCTTTCACCCGAAGATGTTGGCTTGAAGTCGCGCCCCCAAAAGAATGCCTGCCGTCTTGACGGGACGGGCTGCTAGAGGCAAAGCCATGGAATGGAAAATTTTCAATTGGCGTATTGAGTGCTTTGACGGCTGCGGCAAAAAAGCTGGGCTGGTGGATTTTTTGGAAGTTTCGCCTCAAGTTTACGATATCGTGCATACAGAGGTATCCGAGGCTATGCGCGGCAGGGGTCTTGCCGGCCAGCTCGTCGATAAGGCTGCAGAGGAGATAAAAGATAGGGGAGTCCATCTGGTAAAAACTTGCTCGTGTTCTTATGCAGCGCAGCACTTAGAAAAGGATGGTTAGGTTAGACTTTTCCTTCATCGTTAATTTTAAATTTATTTTTCCAGTAGCGCGAATAGATGGCTCCTAATGGATTATGCGCGAGCAATCGGTCTTTGACAACCAGAACGGTCACGGGGCCGGGGCAATTTTTGTTGAAGATGGTATCATGGCCGACGCACAGGCCGCAAGAGATATAAAGCTCTACCCCTTTTTCGGCTAAGAGCTTGGCCTGCATTTTTGGATTGCACATTGGCTCATGGGCCGCTTTTGGATTTACTTTTTTTAAATGCAGCTCGTCTTTGCTAATGCTGCAATTTTTGCAGCAAATACTATAAAACTCAAATCCCTGTTGACGGTAGAATTTGCCAATGTATCGCGCTTCTTCACTGAGGCCGATGCAAAAGGCCATGCCGAGCTTTTTATAGCCCATGGTCTTGGCAAATTCTGCCGTTTCTTGTAGGCGGGTAATATTATTGTAAAAAGTTCCTTCTACATATGCAGCCGCCTGCATGATTTTTTTTTCATCTTCGGTGTAGGCGCTGATGACGTCCTCTTTTTTTAAATTCGTGCAATTTACGCCTTTGGTGTAGCAGACATGGGTAGGACATTGGTCACAATCGTATTTCATCTAAATGCGGGCAAAATGCCCACTTCCCCCTTTCAATGGAAAATTTTAACAAAAGTGGGAGGCATCTAATTGAACCTCCCCCACTTATAGAAGTGGGATTCTTGAGAAGTTTGATAC
>JAHHSR010000044.1 GCA_020025075.1 Pectinatus sp.
TAGTTGCGCCTTACTCATGACTAAAGTCACGAGTATGCGGCGCAATTTCAATCAAGACATCATAAACGCCATCTATTTTATTTGCCGGGTCAATTACGCGGCCGCCTTTTAATAACATCTTCATCATCTATTTCCTCCCGTCAGCGTCAAAACCAAAAGTGCCATGCGCACGGCAACGCCATTGGTGACTTGCTCTTGAATCATCGCCTGATTGCCATAGGCAATTTTTTGCGTTATTTCCCAGCCCTTATTCATTGGGCCGGGGTGCAATATCAAGGCATCTTTTTTTGCCATGGCCAAGCGCTTGTCATTTAAGCCGAAAAGACGTGAATATTCGCGCGTCGAGGGGAAAAGACCCGCCTTTTGACGCTCCAGCTGAATGCGCAAAACGTTGATGACATCGGCATTTTTTAAGGCATCTTCTACATTGTCATGCACGAAAATTCCCTTTTCTTGACCTAAAAAGCGCGGCAAAAGCGTCTGCGGCCCCGCAAGATGTACCTCAATCCCCATCTTGCGCATGCCCATGATATCGCTGCGCGCGACGCGGCTGTGAAGGATATCGCCGATGATGGCGCATTTTAATCCGGCAAGCTCTTTTTTATGTTCTTTGATGGTCAATAAATTCAAAAGTCCCTGCGAAGGGTGCGCATGTGCACCATCTCCAGCATTAATGACAACAGGCGTGGCTATTTTCGCCGCATATTCAGCTGCCCCTTCAGCTTTATGGCGCATGACAATGGCATCGACCTTCATATCCTCGATGGTCAAAATCGTATCGCGCAGGCTCTCTCCCTTGACAATACTGCTTGCGCCAGAGTTGATATTAATCATATCCGCGCCCAAATATTTCCCGGCAATCTCAAAAGAGGTGCGCGTTCTCGTGCTCGGCTCATAAAAGAGGTTGACAATCGCCTTACCGCGCAGCGCGGGTACTTTCTTGATGTCGCGCTGCATGATTTTTTTCATTTCTGCCGCTTCCTGTAAAACGAGCTCAATCTGCTCCTTTGAGAGATATTCCAAGGCGGTAATGTCCTCGCCTTTTAACGAAACGCCGTTTGCCATCTGCTCCACTCCTTATCTTCGCATAAAAAAAGCCCTCTTACGCGTAAGGCATAAGAGGGCATAGTCTTCCCCAAAAATTCATTTGACATTTCCCTTTCAACCTCGCTGGATTAATTAAAGGGCTGTATTAATTTTTCTCATTATAGCATAGCAATATTTTTTTGTCAAAATATTTATATGCTCTTGTCAACTAAAATGTCCTTCCATATAATGAAAGCAGATAAGGCACAGCATGTGTCAGCAACAATATTTCGGCGAGGTATTTTATGTTCAGTCCCAATAATATTTCCATAAGGCAGCGCCTCATCTTTTCCAACTATCTGATGATTATCGTCCCCATCGCCCTCATCGCCTTAATGGGCTTTGGGCTTTTTACCTTGCTCGACGCGACAGGAAATACTAGGCAAAATGAGCTTGCCCTTCTCCTTCCCAAAAGCGGCAAGCGCCTTTATGTCGAATTTTCCCTCGAAGAGCTCATCAAGCAGCTACATAAGCGTCACTTGAAAGAAAGCAAGCTTGAAAAAATCGGCGAGGACTTAAAAGAGCAAGACGTCAGCCTGGCCGTCTATAAAGGCGATACGCTTTTTTACCATACTCCTAATAGTGATGCCGCAGCACTAAAAAAGGTTCTAAAGATACCCAAAGACACCAAAAGCCTTTTTTTAAGCTGGGAAAAAAATGAAATAAAATTTTACTATTGTACGCCAAATGGCACCTGCGCCTATGCCTATGGCAATGTCCCCTTCATGGGACCAGATGAAACCGACGAGCACGGGCTTTACCTCATGTACTTTTTGGAAATCTTTGCCTTTTTAGCCGGCACCATCACAATAGCAATTATCATCGCTTTGGGACTATTCCTCTCACGGCGACTTTCCTCGCAAATCCTAAAGCCGCTCGATGACCTAAAAAAGGCGGCGGGCAAAATTGCCAGCGGCAAGCTCGATTTCAGCCTCTCCACCCAACGCCGTGATGAGTTAGGCGAACTTTGTAACGCCTTTGAAAAGATGCGCCTCCAGCTGCGAAAAGCACAAGAAGAGCAGCAGCGTTACGAGCAAAATCGCAAAGAGCTCATCGCCGGCATCTCACACGATTTATCAACGCCCCTTACCTCTGTAAAAGGATATGCCAGCGGCATCATCGACGGCATTGCTGCCACCGAGGAAAAAAGGCTCCACTATATAAATATGATTTATAAAAATGCCTGCACGATGGAAAAGCTGGTTGAAAATCTCTTTCTTTTTTCCAAGCTCGACCTCGGAAAGGTAGAATTTAAGCTCCAAATCATCGACATCTGCGCCTATCTAAAAGACTACATCGAAGAATATGCGCCTCTTTATGAAAGCAATGGCCTTAAAATCACTTTTTTAGGCACAAGCGCCCGCATTAAAATCGACCATTTCCAATTTCAGCGCGTGATTGAAAATATCTGTAAAAATAGTGCCCGCTACAAAAAAGGAGCCAGCGGCCATCTGCAAATAGATGTAACCAAAGCGGGACATTTTTGCCGCATCAGCTGCGCTGACGACGGCTGCGGCGTACCCGAAAGCGACCTGAAAAAACTCTTTGACAGCTTTTACCGCACAGACAAGGCGCGCTCGCACACGGAAAAGGGCAGCGGCCTCGGCCTTGCTATCGCCAAGAGGATTATCGAAGGCCTAAATGGCACTATCGAGGCAAAAAAAAGCGACTTAGGCGGCCTTTGCATTGAAATCTGCCTGCCGCTTGAGGGGGAAGAAAATGAAAAAAATCCTGATAATTGAAGATGATACGCCGATTGCAGAACTTGAAAGGGATTATCTTGAAGCCTCTGATTTTAGCGTAAAGCGCGCTTCAGACGGAAAAGAAGGCTATGAGATGGCGATAAAAGATGATTTTGACCTCATCATTTTAGACCTCATGCTGCCCAAAATTGACGGCTTTACCGTCTGCCGCAAGATACGCGAGCTAAAAAATACGCCAATTATCATGCTCTCAGCACGCCGCGAGGACATCGACAAGATAAAGGGTCTCGGCCTTGGAGCCGATGATTATCTCACCAAGCCCTTTAGCCCCGGCGAGCTCGTTGCCCGCGTCAAGGCGCACATTAACCGCTTCGAGCGCCTTACAGGCAAAAAACACGCCGCAAGCATCATCTGCGACAACTTGGAAATCCAGCCAAAATCGCATCGCGTCCTCATCAATGGCGAAGAAATCACGCTCACTAACAGGGAGTTTGAACTTTTGCTTTTCCTTGCCCAAAATAACGGCATTGTCCTGAGCAAGGAAAAAATCTTTGAGCGCGTCTGGGGACTAGATGCCCTAAGCGATACGGCAACCGTAACCGTACACGTCAATCGCCTGCGCGACAAGCTTGAAAAAAAAGCCGGACTTTGCTTTATCGAGACAATCTGGGGAGCGGGCTACCGCTTCAAGAAATTTAGCCAGACCAGCTAAAAAATCCCTATCCTTGCTCTAAAATAATGTTTTCTAATAAATTTTTTTCTTTGTTCATATTCTGTTTAGAATTTATTTAGAATTGCCCCTTATACTAAAAACATAGCCAAACAGAAAAGGGGAATCGACATGGACTACAAAGACATTTTCAATAAAATTACGCCACAGGCAAAAAAGAATATCAAGCGCACCATCATCGCTGGCGCGATTTGCGCCATCATCGGCGGTGGAGCAAGTGCTTATGCTAGCTACGCCACTAATATAAAGGGAACGGTAACGGCCATAAACGGCCAATCCGTCACGGTGCAAGATAAGTTTTCTGCTCGCACGGTAAATCTTGCCGGCTCAGCCTTTGACGCTGCGCAGCTGAGAAAGGGCGAGCGAATTGATATTGAAAGGAGCATTAACGGCGCCATACTCAAGGTAAAAGTCAAAGATTACGGCCATCGCAAAGACCACAGTCATTATAAGCGCGGCTTTGAGGACCATTATGACCATAATCGAGAAAAACGCTCCCATTATGAACAGCATGACCATCAGCACCTTTCTGTTTCTGAGCAGGCCGCTCGCGCTCAATATATGGCCGAGCACGATGCGTCCCAAAAACAAAATGCTGCAATGTAAAATAACTAATTTTACTAAAAAGGAGAAATTACCATGAAAAAACTTTATGCATCCATTCTTACCGCTCTAGTCGGCATCAGCCTATTCAGTGCTGTCGCCAGTGCAGCAATCAGCTCTAATGAGGCGATTGATATCGTCAAGCAATCTTACCCTAATGCCAATATTTATGAAGTAGAATACGACCACGAAGATGGCGTCCGCGTATATGAAATCAAGTTCACTACCGACACCATACGTGAAGGCGAAATTGATGTCGATGTCGAAAATGGCAAAATCGTAAAGCAAGATATCGACTATTATGCCAATAAATAATGCCAAAAGGCCATAAAGGCGGGCAAAAAAGGATATGGGAAAATGGGCAATAGCCGCATTCTGTTTTTAAAAAAATTCATCGAGGAACCGCAAAAAATTGGCAGCATCACGCCGAGTTCCTCATATTTGACACAAAAAATGCTCGAGAAGGTAGACTGGTCCCGAGCCGATTATATCGCCGAATTGGGGGCCGGCACGGGAACCTTTACGTCCTACATCAATAATCACAAAAAACCTGCTGCCCACTTTACCATCGTTGAGCAGGATGAAAAAATGCTCGACTTGCTAAAGGAGCAATTTGCCGGCAATCATTTTGCCCGCAATGCCCAAAATTTGCCCTTTATCGCGCAAAAATTTGCCGTGCCGCAGTACGATTACATCATATCGGGACTTCCTTTTGCTGTATTTAAAAAAAAGCTGCGCCTTAAAATCATTAGTGGCGTCATCGCTTCATTAAAGCCGGATGGCATTTTCACTACCTTTCAATACAGCCTTCAGATGTGGCCGCTCTTGCGAAAAAATTTTTCCAGCGTCAAAATCAGTTTTGAATGGCGCAATTTTCCGCCCGCTTTTATCTATCATTGCCATAAATAAAAGGCAGGATTAATGGTCCTGCCTTTTATTTATGGCAATTTTCAATAGCCTCCAGAAAACTTTCATTTTCCTGCCGCGTGCGCACGGCAATGCGCGCCCAGTACTCGTCAAGCCCCGGATAATTGCTGCAATCCCTGATGAGAAACCCCTCTTTCAAGAGTTTTTCTGAAAGCTGCGCCGCCGTAAAGCCCAATTTTTGGCAATTAAAAAGAATGAAATTGACGGATGGCTCAAGAACCAAAAGGCCGTCAATTGCCGAAAGCTCCTCATAAAGATACTGCTTTTCGCTTTTTAAATAATTGCGGCTCTTTTTGATATAGCGAAAATCCGCAAGAGCGGCACAGCCTGCCGCTTGCGCCAGATTATTGACGCTCCAAGGGTCCTTATGTAGAAGCATGCGGCGCCTGACTTCTTCATCTGAGCAGGCGGCAAAGCCGAGCCGCAGTCCCGGAAGCGCAAAAAACTTCGTCAGGGAATGAAGCACGATGAGATTATGGCTTTTTTCGAGAAGTGAAAGTGCGGTATGCGCCTTAAAATCAGAAACAAAATCCATAAACGACTCATCTATGGCCACAAAGCAGCCATTGGCTTCAGCATGTTCGACTATGAGCGTCAGCTCCTGCAAGGAATAAACGGAACCTGTCGGATTATTGGGGTTGCCGATAAAAATTAAATCGTGCCCCTTTAGGCCAATGATTATCTCTTGCAGCTGCGGCGCAAAATTATTTGCTTGCTTTAAATAAAGATAATCATAGGCACTGCCGCTAGCATTGAGGGCGCGCTCATATTCACTAAAAGCCGGTGAAACGATGAGAGCGCGGCGCGGCTTTAAGACAGCGCACAAAAGATAGATGAGCTCGACGGCACCATTGCCTGCCAAAAGATATTTTTCTTCCACGCCGTAAAACGAGGCAATTTGTTCTATCAGCTTTTGGCACCTGCTATCTGGATAATGTACCACATCATCTATATGGGATAAAATGGCCTCGCGCACATGAGGCGATAAGCCTAAGGGATTGATATTGGCGCTAAAATCGCAAAGCTGTCCTTCGGCCTTTTCGCGATATTCCTCCCAGTGCCCGCCGTGCTCAAATTTATCAATCACAAAAAAAACCTCCTGCCATGAGTTTTGTCCTTGCTACATATTTTAGCGCCGGACACCTTTCCTCTACTTCCAGGCAAAAATCTCGCCCCGAAAAATGGGCCGCAGCAGGAAAAATGGCGCCGAGCAAAGTACCGCTGTGTGCCGCACAAACGCCCAATCCCTGCCAAGCCTTGACGAGGCGCCAAAAGGCGGGCAAGGCCGGCTTGGGCAAAATTTCCTGATTGGCAAAAGCGCTCAAGGTCGCGCCATAACCGATGGCCTCACCATCGCCATGCAAAAGGCCACAGCGCACGGCGGCAAAAGCCTTCTTTACCTGCGGACGCTTTTTTTCATTGAGGGCAGCAAGGTCTTGCCGCTGATTAAAAAGGACCGTATTGACCTTGCCGCCGCAATCAAAAATCAAAATATTTAAAGGTGGCGGCATTCCTAAATGCGCTAGAATTTTTCCTCGCCGATGGTCAAAGTGCACAATGCCCTCGCAAAAGACGCCATCTGTCGGCTCAATCTGCGCAGCAAGGCTTGACAGATAGGTCTCAGAGCAATTTTTTTGACAGATTTCAGCAGCCAGCCTTACCGCGGCGGCAATATCGGCGCTGCTTGAAGACATGCCCTTCCCCTTGAGAAGTTCCGAGCGCAGCCTTATCCTGCCGCGCGGCAACTTGACACTATTTTGCGCCAAGAAAAGCTCGACAGCCCTTTGCGCTTTATAAGGCAAGAAAGTTACCGGCAAGCCTTTCTCCCAGGTGACCGTACTAAAAAGTGCGACAGGACAAGTAACAAGGCTAAGTGAATCACCTATAATCCCCTGCACGAGTTCGCCACATGAACCAGGCACTTTGACGCTTTTTACTTTTTCACTCCTGAACGCCAATTTGGACATAATTGAGGCCGAATTTCTTTAAAATATGCTTTTTATATTGATTTCTGCCGTCAAATACATAGTTGCCCGCTAAAAGCTTAGCAATCTGAGCAAAGTCGGGATTTTGGAATTCCTTCCATTCCGTAACCAAGATAAGCGCCTCAGCCCCTTTTAAAGCTTCATACTTGTCCTGCACATAGGCAATTTCCACGTCTTTTAGATAACATTCCTTTGCCATAGACACCGCCTTGGGGTCATAGGCTGCAATTTGCGCGCCACGGCGCGTCAAATCTTTGATGAGCGCAATAGACGGCGCTTCGCGCATATCATCTGTCTCAGGCTTAAAAGCAAGACCCCAGATAGCAAATTTTTTGTCTGAAAGGTCATCGCCATATTTGCTGACGATTTTTGCCGCCAAAATTTGCTTTTGCGAATGGTTGACGGCCTCGACGGCATTTAAGAGGCGCGGCTCATAGCCAATATCGGTACTGGTCTTTATGAGTGCCTGCACATCTTTAGGGAAGCAACTGCCGCCATAACCACAGCCCGGATTAATAAAGCTATAGCCAATACGGCTATCCGAGCCAATGCCATGACGCACTTTATTTATATCGGCGCCGACACGTTCAGCGATATTGGAAATTTCATTGATAAAGGAAATCTTCGTTGCCAGCATGGCGTTGGCAGCATATTTCGTGAGCTCTGCACTTTTTAAATCCATAATGATAAAGACTTCGCGCGAGCGGATAAACGGCTCATAAAGCTGCTTCATGACCTCTATTGAATCGGGCGCTTCCGAGCCGATAATGACGCGGTCTGGCGTCATAAAATCAGCACAGGCGTTGCCCTCTTTTAAAAATTCCGGATTGGAAATCACATCAAATTTGAGGCTGTTCGCGCGCTTATCAAGTTCTTCCTGAATGGTCTTTCTCACTTTGTCGCCCGTGCCGACCGGTACCGTCGATTTATCGACGACGTACATATCATGCACCATATGGCGTCCAATGCTGCGCGCTGCCTCAAGCACATAGTGAAGGTCGGCGCTGCCATCTTCCCCCATCGGCGTGCCGACAGCGATAAAGCAGATATTCGCCTTTTGCAGTGCCTCTTCAATGCGCGTCGTGAAGCTTAAATTGCCCCTTTCATGATTGCTCTTGACCATTTCTGAAAGTCCCGGTTCATAGATAGGTATCCTGCCGCAACGCAAATTTTCTATTTTTTTGGCATCGACGTCAACGCAGATAACATCATTTCCAGTTTCGGCAAAGCATGTACCCGTAACGAGGCCAACATAGCCTGTACCAATCATTGCAATTTTCAAAATAAATCCCCCACATTTTATTATTATGCTCACCAAGCAAATCTACGGCTGAGTTTGTTATTATTATATCATACTCAGTTTAGGGGGCAATGCTGGCCAAATTTAAAATGGATTTATCCATCCTGTTTCAAGACAATCTTATAATAAACTAAATAATTATGTTATAATAAAGACATATTGGCATCGTTGCGGCACCTTGCCGACGAAATTAAAATAAATTCATAAAAGAAAGGATTTTTTTTATGCAGACTATTTCCTATACCACTAATGGAACTTGCTCCAAAAAAATCGATATTGAATTAGATGGCGACATTGTAAAAAATGTCCAGTTCACGGGCGGCTGCAACGGAAATTTGCAGGGCATTTCACATCTCGTCGAGGGAATGCACACCAAAGATGTCATCGATAGATTAGAAAACATTAAATGCGGCAGCAAAAACACGTCTTGTCCCGACCAGCTTGCCTGCGCTTTAAAAGAAGCCATAAGCAAATAGATTGGAGAGTTTTATGAAGTTAAAAAGTATTTCTGCTGCCCTGTGTCTTTCTTTGGCCTTGACAACAGCATTGCCCTATGCCGCTGCCAGCAGTGTCACGGTCGACACGCCTACCGCAGCAGCTTCCGTTATTCCGCCCGTCAATAATGCTCTGCAGGGCAAGCTCATCGCCGTCGAAAAAATCCTCTTCGGCATGCCGCAGACGGGAGCAATCCTAGAGCAGCTAAACTACATCGAAAAAGAATATTATGGCAGCGTGCGCCAAGGCAGCCTGCAAGAAAGAATTGACAATATTTACGAGCAAATTTTTGACAATTCCTATGCTCCTTCTGCTATCGCCCAGATGAATGCAATCGAATGGGCACTCATGCACAAAGTTTCAATGGAGCCAATACAGACGCGCCTGACAAATTTGGAAACCATTCTTTACGGCAAGCCGCAATCTGGCAGCTTTTATAGCCGCATGATTGCCCTCGGCAATATCGCCTTTGGCAATTCTGAAGAGGCAATTCCGATGTCGCATACCATTGTTCCTGCCAATACGCTAATTAAAATAAAGCTTTTGACCCCCATCAATTCGGAGACGATGCAGGTGGGAAATATCGTCAAATACGAAGTGGCGCAAAATGTCATCTGCAACGGCGTTCTCGTCTTTGCCAAAGGCGCACCGGGAGAAGGTAGCGTCACCAAGGTGCAGCAGGCGCGCAATTTTGGCCGCAATGGCAAAGTGAATATTGATTTTTATAGCACGCAAGCCTTTGATGGCCGCACCGTACAAACGACATTAGGCGAAAAAGCCAAAGAAGAAATGAAATCTGAAGCCATGGCCGCTGGTGCAAGCCTTGCCGGCATAGCGCTCTTGGGCCCTGTCGGCATTATCGGCGGCATCTTCGTCAAGGGACAAAATGTCGAAATGCCTGCCGGCACAGAGCTTTATATCCAGACCAAAAATGATATTGGTCTTTACGGCGTCAGCGTCGGCGGACAATCTTCTGCCGACAGCCTCACAAGTGCCGCCCAGACCGTCAGCGCAACAGATAACACTGCTGCCACCGCGACGGCCCCCGGCCAAACGCAATTTGATGTCAGCTCCAGCTCCGCCAACAGCACGCCAAGCACGCAAAAAAATAGCACCAACAATATTACCCAGACGAGCTTTTAGTCTAATCTCATCTGGAAGCGCCCGGAAGACTCCATCTTCTAGCGACAAAAAAAGCAGAGAAATTCTCTGCTTTTTTTATTTGTTCATATTGCCATAGAGCTTTTCATATTCCATTTTATTGTCGAGAACGCGGCGCACGTAGTGGCGCGTTTCCGTAAATGGTATTTCTTTATAATTAGAAAAATCGTGCCCCCAATGGTAATCCCTGCACCATTTTTCCGTCTGGCCATGACCGGCATTATAGGCCGTAACTGCCAAAATCTCATTGTGATGAAATTGATTCCTGTAATAATATCGTTCACGCAGGCTCGCTATTTCCTGCGCAGTTCTCCCATGAACTTCTCATCATTTCTGATGAGCACAGACTATATCTTTTCCCTGCCTAGAAAGGGACTGTCCACTTCCGCACGCTTGTGCGTACTTCCCAAAGGAATAGTCGTTGAGGATTCTCCTGTTCGGAGCTTTCCTGCTGATTACCCATTGCCAAAATACTTAGGATTTAACCTTATATCATCCGACCGATTTTTTTTGCTTTCGCCACCATCGCACCTGGCCTTTTCATGCCTATGCTGTGGTCCTGCCGGCTTTAGGGCGTTCCAGCATTTCAGACAGTTTTAGCAGCCTTGCTTGCTGCCCACGCACATTTTCTGTACGCGCTGACCGCTTGGAGCAATGCTCCTGCATCAATCAGAAAGGAGAGATACCAGACGCCAAAGCGTATATTGGTATCGGGATTATAAAGCTGCTCTTTCGTATAATCCTTATCGCCGACGTGCTTTGCTATCCACGCCCCAGTATCAGGCATAATCTGCATGAGGCCGATGGCACCTCGGTTAGAGCAGGCCGTGGGCAAAAATTTGCTCTCGGCTAAAATAACGCCGGCCACCAAGGAACTGTCGACGCCGTACTCTTTTGCATATTTGTTCACTATCTGCTGATAGGGATAAGGATAAAAGTAGTGCCTTTCGACTTTTTCTATAATTCTCGTCTGCAGGCCTTCATAAATCCCGATGAAGCTTACGCCAACGAAAGCGACCAAAACAACAAAACCCACTGCCAAATGCAGCAGCCGCTCGAGCGGGTCGCGGCGCTTGCGACGGCGCCTTCCTACTGCCTGCCTATTTCTTGCACTCTTTTCCATATATTGTATGTTTTCCTCTTCACTTCTTCTTTCGTGCCACTATTATCTATGCAGATATCGGCTAGAGCACACTTTCTCTTTAGCGACCACTGCGCGCGCAGCCTGCTTCGCGCCTGCGAAAAACTGTAACCATTTCTTTTTTGCAAGCGAAATAATTGTGTTTTTTTATCGACATAAACGACGATGACAAGGTCAAAATCAGCTTGCCAATTTGCTTCAAACAAGAGCGGAATATCAAAAATAACGAGAGGCGCCCCCGCTGCAAAAAGCGCCTCTCCCCTTTTTTTTAGTTCTTCTTTGACAATAGGCTGGCAAAAAGCATCAAGCCATTTTTTCTGCGCTTCATCAGAAAAGACTATGGCGCCAACTCGGGCGCGGTCAATGCTTAAATCAGGGTGCAATATTTTAGGGCCAAAATGCTCGCAATAAGCATGCCACAAGATGCCCTGCGGCAAAAGCAATTCGTGCACAACCTTATCGGCATCGACTATTTTAGCGCCGCATGCCTGAAATATTTCACTCACGGTCGACTTGCCACAGGCAATGCCGCCCGTAAGGCCGATTTTTAGTCCCATTTCATGCCTTCTTTTCCTTCTGGCAGTGCGGACAATAGCAGCTGCCGCGTCCTGCAATCTTCACCTTGACGATTTTTTCGCCGCAGAGGCGACATTTTTCGCCTGCCCGACTATAAACAAAGAGCTTTTCTTGGTGGTGCCCTTTCTTCCCTTCGCCATCTACATAATCCCTAAAGGTCGTTCCCCCGTCGGCAATGCCGGCAGCGATTACCTTTTCGATTGCCGCATGAAGTCTCGTTATCTCATCTTCACTTAAATCGCCTGCTCTGCGCAAAGGATTTATGCCCGACAAAAAAAGTGCCTCATCGACATAGATATTGCCTAAACCGGCCACCTGCCTTTGGTCGAGCAAAAAGGTTTTTATTTTGCCGCGCCTTCCGACAAGGCGCTTTTTCAGATACGACACCGTAAATTCCTCTGACAAAGGCTCGGCTCCAAGCGCAAAAAGTCCTGCAATGCGCTCTTCTTCGCCTTTTTTTATCAGATAGAGTGTGCCGAAGGTGCGCAAATCGGAAAAAACGAGCCTATCGCCATTATCCAGCGCATAAATCACCCGCTCATGCGCACCCTTTTCCTTCTCCTTTGCCATATAGCAAAGGCTGCCCGTCATGCGCAAATGAAATACCATGAGCCAGTTATCTTCCAGATATACGAGCAAATACTTGCCACGTCGTCCGATTGACTCAATGCGCTTTCCGGTCACATCTTTTTGGTATTGTCTCACCGAAGGCAGCTTTATAAGGCGAGGCAGCAATATTTCTACCCCTTCAATGCGCCTTCCGACAAGCTTTGGCGCCAAAGTCCACCTGACACTTTCTACTTCTGGCATTTCTGGCATTTTGTATTCCTTCCTTTGAACCTCCCCCACTTATAGAAGTGGGGGATTCTTGAGAAGTCTGATACACGA
>JAHHSR010000045.1 GCA_020025075.1 Pectinatus sp.
CGCAGAAACAGGAAGCTCCCGCCTCTTAGCGAAGCGTAGGCGGGGGTGCGTTCACGAAATAATTCCTTAATTGAGTTAGGAAAGCTGAAAATCATTTTACGTCTCCCGTTCTTTTATAAAAGATTTCACAAAACCAATTATATTATACTATAATATGCTTAATTTAGAAACTTGCCGCTAAGAAAAACATCGTTTATTTATGCAGAAGCAGTGGTAAAATAGCATTATTAATAAATATTTATTTTGTATTTTTTCTAAAATATAGGGAAAACACATGAGTTTATTAAAAGATTTAGCAGATAAGTGATTTATAAATGGGGCTTAAAGCGACAAAAAATCCCACCAGCCATTGGCTGATAGGATTTTGTATAGCGCAAAATACAATGATTAACGTTTCGAGAACTGCGAAGCCTTGCGCGCTTTCTTGAGACCGTACTTGCGACGTTCTTTTTCGCGCGGGTCGCGTCTTAAGAAACCAGCCTTCTTCAAGGAAGCACGGAGGTCTTTGTCGACTTCCAAGAGAGCGCGGGCGATGCCGTGACGAACAGCACCAGCCTGGCCAGAAGCGCCGCCGCCTTCTACCTTGGCGATGACGTCAAACTTGCCTTCCGTTTCAGTTAAAACGAGCGGCTGCTTTACGATTAATTCTAATGTTTTGAGGCCGAAATATTCGCTCATATCGCGACCGTTGATTTTGATGTTGCCTTCACCTGGAACCAAGCGAACTCTGGCAACCGAAGTCTTTCTGCGGCCTGTGCCGTAGTAGGTAACTAATGCCATTACTGTGTTCTCCCTTCCAAGTTATTAACGAATGTTCAATTCGAGAATTTCAGGTTTCTGAGCCATATGCGGATGTTCGGAACCGACATAGACCTTGAGCTTTCTGTACATCTGAGCACCAAGGCGATTTTTCGGAAGCATGCCGCGGATAGCAGATTCCAAAACCTTGGCGGGTTGCTTGCTCAGCATCTGTCCTGCCGAGGTGAAGGTCGTGCCGCCCGGATAACCGGAATGACGGAAATACGTCTTCTGGACGAGCTTCTTGCCGCTAAAGACAACCTTTTCAGCATTGATGATGATTACGAAATCACCGGTGTCAACGTGCGGTGTAAAAGTAGGTTTATGTTTGCCGCGGAGTACTTTGGCAACTTCAGAGGCCAAGCGGCCGACAGTTTTGCCTTCTGCATCCACGAGATACCATTTGCGTTCAACATTTTGGCTGTTGGCCATGAATGTAGTTTTCATTGTTATCTCCTTCCCTGTAAAGCAATAAACTAAACTATTGGACCTCTCCTCCAAGGGAGATTCTCGACAAGGCTTGCCAAGGGGCTGTCCAAAGCCCTTTAAACAAAATCTTCGCATGCATAATGCGCTGCAAAGTAGCTGCACCTGCAAGTTTTGCAAATGCGCGTCAAAAACAATGCTCTCAGCAATGAATCTGACAAGATGAATAAAGGTTAGAAGTCTTATTACGATTACCGGGGCAGGAAATCACATGACAAAACTTCATACTCGAATAGTATAATCAAAATAAAGGAAATAGTCAATAGTAAAATGCTAACTAAATCCATTTGTGCCCCGCTGCCTCCAATAAATTATCGCTTTCCTTTGGTCCTTGTGAACCGGGAGCATATTTTGCCACGGGCAAATTTGCGGCATGGAATTTTTCTACGAGCTCATTTATATATTTCCAGCAGAGCTCGATTTGTTCCCAGCGGGAAAACCAAGAGCGATTGTCATTCATGCAGGCTTTTAATAAGCGTTCGTAAGCCTCTGGTGTATTGAGCCGGTTAATGCAGTCACTTTGACTAAAGTCCATTTTAGCCTGTACGATATCGTCTGTATCGCCGGGTTTTTTGATATTGAACTGCAAATAGACCCCTTCGGAAGGCTGCACCTTAATGATGAGGATATTAGGGGCTGCCTTTTGAAGAAAGGACGTGCGGAAAATAATGGCAATTTTTATTTCGCGTTGGCTGAGTTTTTTGCCCGTACGAATGTAAAAGGGTGTCCCCCACCATCTTTCATTGTCAATGAATAGTCGCAAGGCGGCAAATGTTTCCGTATTGGAATTTGGCTTTACGAGTTTTTCGTTTTGATAGCCCTCGTATTGCCCAAGGACAAGAGAATTTTTTATATCGACATCTTTAGCCGGTCGCAAGGAGCGCAAGACGCGAATTTGGGCATCAAAGAGCTTTTCGGGGGATTCAGGCCATTCCATGGCAATGATGGAAAGAATTTGAAAGAGATGATTTTGTACCATGTCGCGCAGGGCACCGCTGGCGTCATAATAGCCGCCGCGCGTGCCAATGCCAAGGTCTTCAGGGGCTGAAATCTGCACGCATTCTATATAATGCGAGTTCCAAAGGTTGGAAAAGATAGGATTAGAAAAGCGGATGGTCTGGATGTTGCGGACCATCTCTTTGCCGAGGTAGTGGTCAATGCGGAAGATGCCCTCAGGAGAAAAGAAGCTTTCGAGCTGCTTATTGAGTTCATGCGCTGAGGCGAGGTCTTCGCCGAAAGGTTTTTCAATAATTACCTTGCCGTGACAAGCGTTTTCAACCTTGGTCAAGCCGTGGGCGATGACACTGAAAAAGCGCGGCGCAACAGCAAAATAAAAGATATGCTTTTTTAAATCGCGCTTCTTATAATAGGCATCTAATCCGGAATAATCATCTTGCACGGTAAAGTCCATATGGTAATAGTCTATATATGACGTTAATTTTTGAAATTTTTCTTCGTCATAGTCTAAGCGTGCAAAGTCCTTGACCCAATCGCGCGCAATTTCGCAGTATTTTTCTGTTGTATAAGGACGTCTGCCAATGATGACAATCTGATAAGAAAAAGAATCGCCGCTGGCGACCATGTTGTAAAAGGCGGGCAAGAGCTTGCGGAAGGTCAAATCGCCCGTGCCGCCAAAAATTGTAAAGGCCTGCAAAATAATGCCTCCCTTCAAAATTGGTATTTTATGCTAAAATAATGCCTATGCAGGCAGGAATAGCCGTTTTGGCGCAGACGGCGCCAATTTTCCCCTTGCTGACTGCCAGCGCGATGAGTTCATTGCTGAGGCGATTGGCTATGAGCAGATATTTTTCAGAAGCAGCTAAGATAAAGTCGCGTGGATGGCTGCCGCCGCAGTTTTTTTGGTCAAGGAGCTGAGGTAGGTGCTCTTTTAAGGAAAAGGAACTTAAAAGGTCGCTGCCACGTGTTGAAATATAAAGGTATTTTTCATCGCTCGTAAGGCGAATGGCGGCGCTACTGCTCTTTTTCTCCTCTTTTTGGGGCAGATAGGAAAGTGATGTAAGGAGTGTTGCCTCTTTTCCCTTTGGCCAATGATAGCAAAAAAGTTCATTGCTCAGCTCGCTGACGAGGTAAAAATAATCATCAGAAGTAAAGACGCCATGGCGAGGCCCCGTTCCCTTTTTAAAGGTTATTTCGCCACAGGGCGCATAGTCGTTTTCTACATCATATAATTTGAGGCAGTCAAGCAGCAGACAAGGAATAAGAAGCAAATTGCCATGCCGCAAGGCCTGGTGACAGCCGGCTCCTTCTTGGATAAAAATTTTTTTGACGAGGATAATTTTTTCATTTTTTACCGTATAGATGAAGACCGCCCCGTCATGGTAGTTGGCTGTGTAAATAAAATTTTCATCGCTTGTGATAAAGCAGGCACCAACCTTTTCGTCGGCAAAGCGGCTTAGTTCATTGCCTTTTTTATCGAGCAAGATGATGCCGGCTTTTTCTGCTGGCTTATCTTCAAAGACAGTAACGACATAGGATTTAAAGAATGTGACGCATTTTGCTCCCGAACAGCTGAAAAAGGGACGGCTGGTGAGTGTTTTTGCCTCTTCATCAAAAAAAAATTCAAAGGGGCCGCGGTTTTTTGGACTATCATAAGTACCGACTAATCCCGTACAGAGCATATTGATATTCCTTTCATGGAAAAAAAGCACGGAAAAAGAGTTTCTTCTTCCGTGCTTGCGATTAGAGCAGCATAGTGCTGCTGTTCTTGCGATTAATTTTCGCCGGCAACCTTGTTGAGGTCTTCTATGAGTTTGTCAACATCGATGCCATGAGCGAGAGCACCCTGCTCAATGTTTTCAAAGTGTGAAGCAGCACAGCCCAGGCAACCCATGCCTGAGGAAGCGAAGACTTCAACGGTTTGCGGATACTTTTGAACAACTTCCATAATACCCATATCTTTAGTAATCATTATATAATCCCCCTTTAATCGTATATGTCATATATTAGGAACGTCTATATTATACCACATGATGATTTTAATTTGCCAATTTTTTCTGGTCGTTGTAAAATATAAAAATAGTATATATAAGGGCAGGGTGATAATTTTATGATAACGGTTGGCGCTATTGACCTATACTGGTACGGAATCGCCGTCAGCTTGGCAATAGTGGCCGGGCTTTTTTTGACCTGGGTCAATGTAAGATTGCGCCGGGAGAATTTTGACATAGCCTTAGACGTCGTTCTTTACAGCATTCCCGTCAGCCTCGTCTTGAGCAGGTTATTTTATGTCTGTACTCATGCCAGCCGCTTTTCAGAGCATTGGGGAAGTGTTTTTTACCTAACTAGCGGTGGTCTTTCAATCTATGGTGCTTTTGCTGGTTTTTTGCTTGCACTTTACGCCTATTCGCGCCGCAAGAAAATATGCTTTTGGCATTGGCTTGATATTTTTGCGCTTGGGCTCATCTTTGGCCTTATGCTGATTCAGATAAGCAATTTTTGTCTGCAGAGCAGCATCGGTGTTCCTTTCCCCGCTGATAGCGATAACCATAGCCTGGCGGAGTACATCGTTTACAACCGTCGTCCGCAAGGGTTTGAAGGCTATATTTACTTTCGGCCGATTGCCCTTTATCAGGCTATAGCTTTGGGCGGTATATTTGGCCTTGCATGTATTTTAAGCGCTGTACAAATCTATTTGAAAAAGATTAGGTTGGGAAATATTTTTATTTTTTCGATGTTTTTGGCAGCCCTGACGCGCTTTTTTGCCGGCTTTTTTTATCTGTGTACCAAAGCGCAATTTTTGCACTTTGGGCAGTATTTATCCTTGGGGGGCATGGTGCTTTTACTGCTCGTCTATTTTTATCGCCGGCGCAACGTTAATTAAAGCAAAAAAGACCAATCCAATAAAGGATTGGTCTTTTTTTTATGCCTTTAATGATTTTGTGGCCTCAAGGCGCGCAATAGCGCGTTTTAAAGCGAGTTCTGCCCGTACGAAATCGATGTCCGAATTTTCCTTGGCATCTGAATTTAGCAAGGCAAGGCGTTCCTTAGCGCGGTCATAGGCCCTTTGCGCTCGATTGACGTCGATGTCAATGGGAAGCTCGGCTGCTGGTGCCAAGACGGTAATCTTGTTGGCATTGACCTCTAAAAGGCCGCCACCAACGGCAATGAGGCTTTCCGTACCATCTTTTTTGATGCGCATTGCATGGGGCAAAACGCCTGCTAAAAGTGGTGCATGATGGGGCAAAATACCAACCATGCCGCCATTGGTCTGTAAGATGGCCATTTCGACTTCTTCGTCATAGACTATTTTATCAGGAGTGACGATTTCTAACTTGGTCGTGCTCATCGCTTATGCCTCCTGTTTGGTCTTTTTTGCTGCCTCGAGTACTTCATCGATGCTGCCTACCATGTAGAAGGCGCTTTCGGGGATATCGTCATGCTTACCGGCAAGAATTTCCTTAAAGCCGCGAATTGTTTCTTTAAGTGATACATATTTGCCCGGTGTGCCGGTAAATTGTTCGGCAACGAAGAATGGCTGGCTCAAGAAACGCTGAATTTTACGGGCACGCGAAACAGTGAGCTTATCTTCGTCGGAGAGTTCTTCCATACCTAAGATGGCAATGATATCCTGTAATTCTTTGTATTTTTGCAAAACTGCCTGGACGCCGCGTGCCACTTCGTAGTGCTCGTCGCCGATTACATGCGGGTCGAGGATACGCGAGGTGGAATCGAGCGGGTCAACGGCCGGATAGATACCAAGTTCGGCAATCTGACGCGAAAGAACGGTTGTCGCATCGAGATGCGTAAATGTAGCTGCCGGTGCAGGGTCTGTCAAGTCATCGGCAGGTACGTAGACGGCCTGAACGGAAGTAATAGAGCCCTTTTTCGTTGAAGTGATGCGTTCTTGCAAGGCACCGACGTCTGTGCTCAGCGTAGGCTGATAGCCAACGGCCGAAGGCATGCGTCCTAATAATGCCGAAACTTCAGAGCCGGCCTGGATGAAGCGGAAGATGTTGTCGATGAACAAGAGCACGTCTTGATGCTGGACATCGCGGAAGTACTCAGCCATGGTAAGGCCCGTCAGAGCGACGCGCATACGGGCTCCAGGCGGTTCATTCATTTGGCCATAGACGAGGGCCGTTTTGTTGATAACGCCAGATTCCGTCATTTCAGACCAAAGGTCATTGCCTTCACGCGTACGTTCACCAACCCCGGAAAAGACGGAGTAGCCGCCGTGCTGAGTAGCAATATTGTGAATGAGTTCCATGATTAAGACGGTCTTGCCGACGCCGGCGCCGCCAAAAAGACCAATCTTGCCGCCTTTGGAATAAGGGGCGATGAGGTCGACGACCTTGATGCCTGTTTCGAGAATCTGGGCAGATGTTTCCTGTTCGTCAAACTTAGGAGCGGGACGATGGATAGGCCAAGCTTCCTTGCTGTCGACGGGAGCGGGGTTGTGGTCAACTGTTTCGCCGAGTACATTGAAGACGCGTCCAAGTGTTCCTTCGCCGACGGGAACAGTAATTGGCGCTCCCGTGTCGATGGCTTCCATGCCACGGACGAGACCATCCGTCGAGCTCATCGCGATGCAGCGCGTGATGCCATCGCCTAAGTCCTGCATGACTTCGACGGTTATGTTGATGTCTATATCGCCTGATTTGCCTTTAATTGTAACTGCGTTGAGAATAGATGGCAATTCATCGGCGGGAAATTCAATATCTACGACAGGTCCGATGACCTGTACTATTTTACCCTTTGCCAAGAATATTTTCCTCCTTATTTCAGTGCTTCGGCACCGCCCACGATTTCACTGATTTCGCGGGTAATGTTGGCCTGGCGGACCTTATTATAGTGCAAATCCAATTTTGCCATGAGGTCTTGGGCATTGTCGGTCGCATTGCTCATTGCCGTCATGCGACTTGACAGCTCGCTTGCTGCCGCCTGTAATAAAGCGGCATAGACCATGGTGATGAGATATTGCGGCAGAGCGTAGCTCAAGACGACATCTGGTGAAGGTTCATAGATGTATTCGCCCTTGGCTGCCGTTTGCCCTGCGGTAAGGTCTTCAAGCGGCAGAAGGCGGACAGTCTTCGGCACGGCCGAAATAGCTGAGACAAAATGCGTGTAGATGAGATAGATATTTTGATAGGTCCCTTTTGCAAAGAGGTCCATGACTTCTGTTGCAATCGTGCGAGCATCGGCAAAACTTGGACGTTCGCTAAAGCCCGTATAGCTTTTGACGACATTAAAGCCGTGGTTGCCAAAATGTTCGGCGGCTTTTTTGCCAATGGTGATAAAGTCGACATTATCTTTATCTATCGTCTGCTCGAATTTTGCCAGCGGCAGGCCGGCGGCCTGTCCCTTTGTTTCGTGCGAAGGCGTTTCAGAGCTAGCGTGAGATTTATCTTTATTTTCGAGTTCGTAATTTAATGCTTCATTAGTCCCCGTAATGTGAACTTTGGCTTCCTTAAAGACATTGCTGGCATAGGCGCCGGCTAGGCCCTTATCGGAGGCCATGACCACGAAGAGGATTTTGCCTGTTTCGTGCTGGGCGAGCAATGGATGCGGGATATTGCCGGCCTTTGCCGCGACATCCATAATTACCTGGTACATTTTTTCGGCATATGGACGGTTGGCAAGAGCCGCGCTTTGGGCACGGCGCAGGCGAGCAGAAGCTACCATCTTCATGGCTTTTGTAATCTGCTGGATATTTTTTACGCTTTTTATACGATGGCGTATATCCTGTAAACTGGCCAAATATTAGTCACCTCGCCTGTATTAAAACAGCGCTGGCCGCAACTGCGGCCAGGCCGAATATTTTATTTAGAAGGAATAAGATGCCTTGAATTCCTTGATGGAGTTGTTGATTTGTTCTTCAAGGGCGTCATCTAATTTCTTCTGGTCGAGAATCTTTTGGGCGATTTCCGGATGGTTGGCGTTCATGAATTTCAGATAGTCATTTTGGAATGGCGCGACTTTTTCGAGCGGAACATCGGTGAGAAAACCGCGTACGGCCGTGTAGATGACGAGAATCTGTTCGGCGACGTTAAGCGGAGAATACTGCGCCTGCTTGAGCGTTTCAACCATGCGAGCCCCGCGGTCGAGCTGGTCTTTGGTCGCCTTATCAAGGTCAGAACCGAATTGGGCAAAAGCTGCCAGTTCGCGGTACTGTGCCAAATCAAGACGCATGCGACCTGCAACTTGCTTCATGGCTTTTATCTGGGCACTGCCGCCGACACGTGAAACGGAGAGACCGACATCAATAGCTGGGCGTATGCCAGAATAGAACATTTCAGTTTGCAGCATAATCTGACCGTCGGTGATAGAAATGACGTTGGTCGGAATGTAGCCGGAAACGTCACCAGCAAGCGTTTCAATAATAGGCAGAGCCGTAATTGAGCCGCCGCCTAATTCATCGGAGAGCTTTGCGGCGCGTTCTAGGAGGCGAGAATGTAAGTAAAAGACATCGCCCGGATAAGCTTCGCGCCCTGGCGGACGACGTAAAAGAAGGCTCATGGCTCGATAAGCAGTAGCATGTTTGGAAAGGTCATCATAGACGCAAAGGGCATGTTGTCCTTTGTACATGAAATATTCAGCCATGGCTACGCCGGCATAAGGTGCGATGTACTGCAAAGGCGCGCTATCGGCAGCTGTTGCTGCGACGACAATCGTATAGGCCATAGCTCCGCGGTCTTCTAGTGTCTTGACAACACGCGCTACCGTGGAGGCCTTTTGGCCGATGGCGACGTAAATGCAAATACAATTTTCATTTTTCTGATTTAAAATGGTGTCAACGGCAATGGCTGTCTTACCTGTGCCGCGGTCACCGATGATTAATTCGCGCTGGCCACGTCCAATCGGTACGAGGGCATCGATTGCTTTAAGACCAGTTTGTAGCGGTTCAAAGACCGATTTTCTGTCAGCAATGCCGGGTGCCGGGTATTCAATCTGGCGGGTTTCCTTGTAGTCGATAGGGCCTTTGCCGTCAATTGGGCGGCCGAGAGCATCGACGACGCGGCCAATCATGGCTTCACCGACGGGAACCTGCATGATTTTTCCGGTGCGCTTGACAATGGCGCCTTCTTTAATCTTCGTTTCACCACCGAGCAAAACAGCGCCGACGCTGTCTTGGTCGAGGTTCAAGACGAGTCCGTAAATATCATCGCCGAAATCGAGCAATTCGCCGGACATCGCTTTATCAAGGCCATGGATATGTGCAATGCCATCGCCTATTTCCATAACAGTACCGACATCATCAACATTCAAATCTACATCGTAATTTTTAATTTGTTCTTTGATGATGGCTGTTATTTCCTCAGGATTTATTTTCATAAAATTTGTCACCCCAAAATCAACAATTTGCCATCAGTTGTTTTTTGATGGAATTTAATTGGCCAACTACGCTGCCGTCGATGAGTCTGTCACCGATTTTTATGACTAAGCCGCCAATCAAGTCCGCATCAGTTCTGATTTTCAATGAAATCTTTTTACTAGAAAGTTCCTCAAGGCGAGCTAATAATTTATCTTGCTGCTTTGGCGTTAGCTCCTTTGCGGACCTTACATATACAAGCTCAATATTTTGCGTAGCATTGGAGAGGAAGTGAAAGCGTTCGATGATTTCTGCTAAGAGATGAATGCGGTGTTTATCGATGAGTAGCAGCAAGAAATTGCAAATAGCGGGCAAGGCGTTTTTTTCAAACAGTTGTCGCATGAGCTTTTTCTTGGCCGCCGTTCCAATCTGCGGATCAGCCATGAAAAGTTTTAAATCGCGGTTATCTTCGAAAAGCTGTCGAATTTGCATGAGCTCATCATCGTATTCGACGAGTTTGCCTTCTTCTTGTGCCACTTCAAAAATAGCTGCAGCATATTTTTCCACTAACTGGGTATTCAGCATGATAAATCACCTAGCTTGCTCTTGTCGAGCTTTTCGACGAATTCATTGATTAGCTTTTCGTTGGCGTCAGAATCCAAATTGGCGGCAATGACCTTGCTGGCAGCCTGCATGGAAAGCAGTACTACTTCGTCCTTTAAATGCTGTGCGGCGCGTTCGCGTTCGCGTTCAATATCCTCTTTGGCTGTTTTGCGCATTTGTTCGATTTCGCGCTTGGTCTGCTCAATGGAAAGGTCATGCTCCTTTTGTGCTTGCTTCATGGCCTTGTCGACAATTTCCTGTGCCTGCACGCGTGCATCCGCCAACTGTTTTTGATATTCTTCGAGCGTCTTTTTGGCAGCTTGTTCATCTTTTTCTGCCGAGTTGAGGCGTTCGGAAATTTTCAGTTCGCGGTCTTTGAGAATCTTCATAATCGGCTTATAGGCAAATTTTTTCAACAAGATGACGAGAATGATAAAGTTGACTATTTGCGCCAGAAGTGTTCCATCTATATTTATCAAAATACATCGTTACCGAAAACTTATAGATTTTCTTCCCCTTTCATCGCACCCATCCGCATGGACGTTGGTACAGTGCTCAAAGGGCTTGATTTCCCCGGTAAAATCCGGGTACATACCACAAAGATGCGGTATTGTAACTCTCTCCTTTTTTTAGATTTACCAATATGAGCATCTAAAACAAAATTAGAGAACGTGTACGAAGCTCAAGACGATAAAGCCCATGACAATGGCAATAATTGGCAAGGCTTCGATTAAGCCTACGGAAATCAAGGTGTTCATAAATAATGTGCTCTTAGCTTCAGGCTGACGAGCAATGCCTTCAATCATTTTTCCCGTAACGAGACCATCACCGATACCTGCGCCGCAAGCAGCCAGACCGAACATTAAACCTACACCTATTAAAGCACCAGCAAATCCAATTGAAGTTTCCATTAAAAAATCCTCCTTAAATTAAATACAGCTTATTGTTGCGCCCAAAAGGACCGGGGCGTGCGGTTAATCTTCTACATCGCCTACGCCTTCAGAGAGGTAGGAAATGGACAGCATTGTGAAAATCAATGCCTGGATAACGCTGACAAAGACGCTGAAGCCAAGCCATATTACGCCTGGTATAACTTCGCAAATGATATTTGGCAGCATTTTGGGCAGGATGTGAATGATGAGCTCGCCTGCGACGATGTTGCCGAAAAGACGGAAGGACAGCGTTATTGGTTTGGAAAATTCCTCGACGGCCTTGATGATAACAAAAGGCGCGAATGGTTCAAAAAAATGTTTGATGTAAGAACCACCCTTGTAGTAAATGCCGAGGGCATGGAGCATCACGATGACGAGCAAGGCAATGCCAAGGTCTGTGTTAAGAGAGCTTGTCGGAGAAGAAAGCCCTGGTATGAGCCCCCATAAGTTGCCGATAAGCATGAAGATGAGCATTGTCACGAACATCGGGGCAAACAAAGGCCCACGCGTGCCAATACTGGCGTTTACCTGGCTGTCGATGCTGCTGATAATCATCTCGAAGATGTTTTGCAGCTTACCGGGAACCATGCGCAAGTTGTGCGTCGCCATGATGGATAAGACGACAGTCACAGCCATGACCATCCATGTCATTTCAAGGATGTGCAAATCAAAAGATAAGCCAAATAGCATGAAATGAGCCGCGTTTTCAGCCATGAAATCACTCCTTTTCTTAAATTTTATAATTATCCGCACAAAAGTGTGAAAATTATAAGCATCAGTGAATCTTTTCTCGTATGGAAAAGATAATAAGGTTAATGAAGGTGACTATATGGAGGAAAAAAAAGCCCAGTAAAAAAAAGCAGAATATATCCCATGATATTTTTAGCGCAATGTACATGACGCCAAGCAGAGTGAAAATTCGCACGAGCATGCCAAAGCGGACACTGCTAGTTCCCCTCTCCTTGCTCTGGTAAGCGGCCTTTTTAAGGCGCGCGGCAAGCATGATTATATAGTAAAGGGCGGCCAGGTAGCCGCAGATGAGTGCGCCGATGAGATAGAGCTTTTCGTGTAAAAAGAGGTTGATGCCCAAAACCAACGTGAACAGTACAGTGCCAATTAAGATTGGACGACCGCGCGTTGACACGAATTTTTGCATATAAAATACCTCATAATTAAAATAAGCAGTATAATATTCGCATATAATTATAGCACAAATAAATAATATATAGCTATGGTGTTTGCGAGAAAATAAAAAAATAACCTGCGAAATAATCGCAGGTTATCATTTATCATAATCCGCCAGAAGACTCCTTCATCTTAGGTGGGAGATGAATGGTGGCATCTTGTGCGGGCTCAATACCCGCACAAGA
>JAHHSR010000046.1 GCA_020025075.1 Pectinatus sp.
GAACTGTGTAGGGGGCTTTTGGACAGCCCCTTGAGAATAAGGGTATCCTGACAGATATGCCTGTCAGGCGTTAGTTCGTGTATCAGACTTTTCAAGAATCCCCCACTTCTATAAGTGGGGGAGGTTCAATGAAAGAATCTTATTAAGTTAGTCCCCTTGCGGGGAAATAAGTATAGCTGATTGAATAAGAAAGCAGTTGTCGTCCCCTTGTGGGGTAGCTGCCGATGCTGGCGCAGGCAAGCTTTTTGTCAAAATACATGACACTTTATTTTATTATATCATAATTACAATCATCTTTCTGCTTTTGTATTAAAAATATTTCACAAATTATAAGAAAAAATATATAATAAAAATAATTAATTAAGGCAAGGGGGAAATAGCTATGCAGCATCGAGGGACAGAGATTATTGAGACCAAGCGCCTCTTGTTGCGGCCGTTTGAGAAAAGCGATAGCGAGGCGGCATTTTTGAATTGGACGAATGACGCGCAGGTGACGAAGTTTTTGCGCTGGGCGCCGCATGATGATATTGCGGTCACCAGGCAGGTGATTGGGGAGTGGGTTTCTAATTATCGTCGGCCTGACTTCTATCAATGGGCGATAGTCCTAAAAGAAATCGATGAGCCAATCGGCTCGCTGTCCGTCGTGAAGTTGGATGAAAAGACGCAAAAAGCGCATATCGGCTATTGCATTGGCAGCAAATGGTGGAATCGGAAAATCACGACAGAGGCATTTGAGGCCGTCATCGCCTTTTTGTTTGAAAAGGTAGGGGTCAAAAGGATTGAGGCACAGCACGACCCTGATAATCCCTCTTCAGGAAAAGTGATGGAAAAATGCGGCCTAATCTATGAAGGGACATTGCGAAAGGCCAATTGGAGCAATCGGGGCATAGTCGATGTTGCGATTTATAGCCTTTTGTCTAAAGAATACCAAAAAAAGATATAATATGTAAAAAAAGCCCCGGCATTTGAGCCGAGGCTTTTTTTACATAAAGAATCTGAAATAAATATAGGCAGTACTTATGGCAATCGACAGGAGCATGAGCGGAAAGGCAACTTTCATAAATTCTAGGAAACTTATCTTACAGCCATGTTTTGCTGCCATACTCACGACGACGACATTGGCGCTTGCGCCGACAATCGTGCCGTTGCCGCCAAGGCAGGCGCCTAAAGAAAGCGACCACCAGAGCGGGTCGAGATGAGTCATGCCCATTGCACCAAGGTCTTTGATGAGCGGAATCATTGTGGCAACAAAGGGGATATTATCGACAAAGGCGGAAGCGATAGAACTCACCCAGAGGATAATCATCGAAGTGGAAAGGCGATTGCCTGCCGTGAGATGAATGACCTTTTGGGCAAGTAGATTGATAACGCCTGTTTCGACGAGACCGCTAACCAAGATGAAAAGGCCGGCAAAGAAAAAGATGGCAAGCCATTCAATGCGGCTTAAAATATGGGCAATCGTCCGCTCACGCCTGGCCATACTCATAAGCATTAAGCAGCAGGCGCCCATCAGAGCAATTGTTGCTGACTCAAGATGGATAACAGAGTGCAAGGCAAAGGCAAAGACCGTGCAAAATAAAACGATGAGGCAGCGTTTCAAAAGGCGCGTGCTTTTTATATGGATATTTTCATCAAGCTGCATGATTTTTTCACGTAATTCAGGTGAGGTATGCAGCTGCTTGCGATAGATAAAAATGATAAGCCCCATCGTGATGATGAAAATAATGGTGCAGACCACACTGAGCTCTTTTAGAAAGGCCATAAAGTCCATTGATTTTACAGCGCTGCCAATCATGATGTTGGGCGGGTCACCAATCAAAGTCGCAGTGCCGCCAATGTTGGCAGAAAGAATTTGAGCAATGAGATAGGGATAAACAGGCAATTTTAATTGGGCAGTAATCATAAAGGTTACAGGGACTGTCAAAAGGACGGTAGTCACATTATCAAGAAAGGCCGAGCATAGTGCCGTGAGAGAGGAAAGGGCCAAAAGGAGCTTAATGGGGTCGGCTTTGACCTTTTTGGCAGACCAGACAGCCAGATAATTGAAAAGACCCGTTTCGGCAGTAATATTGACTATAATCATCATGCCGGCCAAAAGGCCGATTGTATTAAAGTCGATGTGATGAATAGCTCCCTCTTGCGTCAAGATACCACAGATAATCATGAGCAAGGCACCAAATAATGCGATGACAGTTCGCTGAATTTTTTCCGAGACGATAATGGCGTAAGTGAACAAGAAGATGATAACAGCTAAAATAGCTTTCGGCTCCAAAAGAAAAACAACCTCTTTTCAGGTACTGCCACAATTAAAAAGCTGGCAATACCAATTATTTTTTGGCAGCCTTCGACCAAGTATCCCGTAAGCCAACTATCCGGTTAAAGACAGGGTGATTTCTTTGGGAAGTCTTATCCACGCAGAAATACCCTTGGCGCAGGAATTGATATTTTGTTTCAGGTCCAGCCCAGGCTGCCCAGGGCTCAATTTTGCAGTTTTGTAAAACTTGCAAGGAATTGGGATTAAGGCTAGCAATAAAATCGCTGCCTTCGTTCAAGCTGCTTTCTGTAAGCAGATAATCATAAAGGCGCACTTCGGCATCGACAGCCGTGCTTTTTTCAACCCAATGCAACGTGCCTTTGACCTTGCGGCCAGCAGTCTTGCCGCCTTGCTTGGAATCGGGGTCGTAGGTGCAATGAAGCTCTACGATTTCGCCGCTTTCATTTTTGATGACGGATTCGCATTTGATGATATAGGCATATTTGAGTCGCACTTCTCCTCCCGGTTTTAGGCGGAAGAATTTTTTGGGTGCTTCTTCCATGAAATCATCGCGTTCGATGAAAATTTCGCGACCAAAGGGAAGATAATGCGTTTTGTCACTGTTATAGCGGTTTTGTGCGAGCAGGTACTCGGTTTTTCCTTCCGGATAATTGTCGATAATGACCTTGAGCGGCTTTAAGACGGCCATGACGCGGTCAGCCGTTTCGTTGAGGTCTTCTCGGACACAGTGTTCAAGCATGGTAATGTCGACAATGCTATTGCTCTTGGCAACGCCTATTTCATCGCAGAAATTGCGAATGGAGCGAGCTGTAAAGCCGCGGCGGCGTAGCCCAGAAATAGTAGGCATGCGCGGGTCATCCCAGCCATCTACATAGCCGCCGTCTACAAGCTGGCGCAGCTTTCTTTTGCTCATAATCGTGTTGGTCAAGTTAAGGCGTGCAAATTCCATTTGGCGCGGACGGGTATTTTCGTCAAAGCCAAGCGTTTCCAAAAGCCAGTTGTAAAGCGGACGATGTTCTTCAAACTCGAGTGTACAGATGGAATGTGTGATATGCTCAAGGGCATCAGAAATGGGATGGGCAAAGTCATACATCGGATAAATGCACCATTTATCACCCGTGCGGTGGTGGGTCGTATGAGAAATGCGGTAAATGACAGGGTCGCGCATAGTAATATTAGGCGAAGCCATGTCGATTTTAGCGCGCAGTACTTTAGCGCCATTTTCAAATTCACCTTCACGCATGCGCTTGAATAAGTCGAGATTTTCCTCTACGGAACGGTTGCGATAAGGACTTTCTTTGCCGGGCTCGGTCAATGTGCCGCGGTAAGCGCGGATTTCATCAGCTGATAAGTCGCAGACGAATGCTTTGCCGAGCTTTATCAGTTCAACAGCGTAATCATAAAGCTGCTCGAAATAGTCAGAGGCATAGTGCATGCGGTCTTCCCAATCAAAGCCGAGCCACTTAATATCAGCTTGGATGGAATTTATATATTCTACATCTTCTTTGATGGGGTTTGTGTCGTCAAAGCGCAAATTGCAAAGACCGTTATATTTTTTTGCCGTGCCAAAATTCATGCAGATGGATTTGGCGTGTCCAATGTGCAGATAGCCGTTTGGTTCGGGCGGAAACCGGGTATGAATTCCGTCAGCATATTTGCCATTTTTTAAATCCTCGTCGATGGCATTATGAATGAAGTTTGATGAAGAAAATTCGTTTGTCGTCATGATAATCCCTCGTTATTTTTATTTGGTCGGCTTTTGCCGTACCGGGTAATATTTCTATTTTACCATATCAGAGCAAGGATAACACTAGCTCTATGATGTTGGTTCGGGGAAATTGGGACGGACATCTGTCTTAGCTGCCATTTTGGCGAGGTGATTTCTTAAATGCTTTATGCCGCGCGCATACAGCTGGCTTTTGGGTAAGGATGCGATAATTTCCTCAATGTAGCCGGCTTGGTCGATTTTTTGTGCCGACCAAGAAAAATTGAGGTCATAGGCCCACAAAAGGCGCACGACTTTGTGGTCGTTCATGCTTTGCATTTGACGATAATCGCCCTGGCCGCCATTTTCGAGCGTCTCTATAAATTGCTGCCCACAGATACTCTCATCTGGTGGCGTTAGATATGGCTGAAGGACGCGATAGATATCTATCTTGTCGCAGTCGCGAATCAGGCGGGCGAAAAAGAGCTGTCGCCGGTCATCAGTTAATGAGATTTCTTTGGCATTGTGATTTCCTATTGCAAAGCGGAAAATGTCTTGTGTTTTTTCATCGATTTCATTCCAACCTTTGATGCTCGGCAACAGGCGTACCGAAAGCGCGGCGTGATTTTCAGAGGCGGCATCACTAAAAGTATGATATTTGCTGTATTGATGGAAACGACCTATATCGTGCAAGCGACCTAAGAGCTTGGCGATTAATGTATCATAAGCGCATAGCTCAAGATGAGCGGCAAGCTCAGCACAAAGCGCCGTGACGCGGTGTGTGTGCTCCTTTTTTATTGCGATGGCTTTTTGGACATCCTCTTGGTCAGATTCAAAACTTGCGATGTACGCGTCAAGCCAACGGCCACTTTCTTCAAAAAAATTATCCAGTCTGGAAGTGTTTTTTCTTTTTTGCATATTTTTTACCTAGGTTTTGCAGATTGACAAACTATTTTAGCGATATTTTGGCCAAAAAACATCAAAATAGTATTATCAAAATGGATTTAGATGCTTTTTTTAACAAGCGAGTTTATTATAACATAAAACCATCGAATGGTAACTATCTCACTAGGATTACATTAGGGAATAGTGAAAAAAGTATCAAAGTTGATAAATAATTTTTATTTTATTATAGATTATTTGGTATGCTGTATGCTATAATAAATAAAACATATAATTTTTAGACAGATATATAAATACTCATAATTGATGTTTGCAGGAGGCATCACGATGGAATTAAAACAGTTAGAATATTTTCAGATGACCAGTCGCTTGAGAAATATCACGCGTGCGGCAAAACGTTTGCGCGTTTCTCAGCCCAATATTACTGTAGCCATTAAAAAGCTTGAAAACGAGCTTGGCATACAGCTTTTTGACCGCAGCCAAAAGCAACTTTCGCTGACACCGGAAGGAGCGGTCTTTTTAAATCGCATTGATTTGGCTTTGCGCAATATTCAAGATGCTGTCTTAGAAGTAAATGATTATAAGAAATTGCAAAAAGGCACGATAAAGATTGGGATTCCTTCGATGATTGGAGCCTTTTTGTTTCCGCGTATTTTCTCAAGCTTTCAGCAAAAATATTCTCATTTGGATATTTACCTTTATGAAAAAGGCTCGATGACGATACGTGAGCAGATTGAACGAGACGAGCTCGACTTTGGCATTGTAATTATTTCGGGAGCGTCGGCTAATTTAGAGCTTTTGCCAATGTCTAAAAATCAGCTTATGGCCTGTGTGCCGCTTGACCATCCGCTTGCCCAGAATAAGTCGATAAGTCTCAGCAGCCTTGATTCGCAAAATGTCATCATGCTCAAAGATGGCTCTTATTTGAGAAATCTTTTACTCAAGAAGATGGCGGCAGAAAATGTCAAGACGAATGTCGTTTTAGAATCAAATCAAATTGAGACGATTAAGGGACTTGTCGCTAGTGGTGTCGGCATGGCTTTCCTTCTCGACTTTGTCGTTAAAGATGCGCCGAATATTAAGGTGTTGCCATTTGAAGACCCAATTTTTGTCGATGTAGGACTGGCGTGGAAGAAGGACCGTTATATATCAAAAGCGGCTCAGTCATTTATCGAGTTTTGCCAAAATACGTTGCATTGATTATGACAAAGTTGTAAAAATCATTATTATCATGATTTTTAGGAATGGTTAAAAAGTGCGCCAAGAGAGCTTTTTTTCTTGACGAAAAAGAGATAAATCAGATATAATAAAAAAAATACAATCATCTATAAAATAAAGAGAATAAGAGTACTTCGATGATGCAAAGTAGTAGAAAATAAAGGCATTTTGCAGAGAGCCGGGTTGCTGTGAGCCGGTATTTGCCTATTTTTGAACTCATTGCGGAGATGTTTACACAAGCGGGCGGCATGAGTCGCCAAGCAGGGTGGTACCGCGGAAATATTCGTCCCTGGCCTTTGGCCAGGGTTTTTTATTTTTTAGGAAAGAAGGTTTGACTGTGGAAAAATATATTCCTCAAGAAATTGAAAAGAAATGGCAACAAAAATGGGAGGAGGAAAAAATTTACCAGACGGACGAAGGTGGCGACAAAAAATATTATGTGCTAGAAATGTTCCCTTATCCGTCGGGCAATCTTCATGTTGGCCATGCTCGCAATTATTCGATTGGCGATGTTGTCGCGCGCTTTAAGCGGATGCAAGGTTATAGCGTTTTACATCCGATGGGCTTTGATGCCTTTGGCATGCCGGCAGAAAATGCTGCGATAAAAAATGGTGTTAAGCCATCTGATTGGACTTACAGCAATATGGACAACATGGTCCGCCAGCAAAAGCAGATGGGCCTTTCCTATGATTGGGACCGCATCGTCAAGACCTGCAGCCCGGAATATTATCGTTGGACGCAGTATATTTTTGGCCTCCTTTATAAGCGCGGCCTCGTCTATCGCAAAAAAGCTGCTGTCAACTGGTGCGATAAGTGTGGCACGGTTCTTGCCAATGAACAGGTAATTGACGGCTGTTGCTGGCGCTGCGACTCTCCTGTCGTGAAGAAGGACCTTTCGCAGTGGTTTTTTAAGATTACCGATTACGCTGATGTACTTTTGCAGGATTTGGAAAAACTTACGGGCTGGCCTGAACGCGTCAAGACGATGCAAAATAACTGGATAGGCCGCAGCGAGGGTGCGGAAATAGAGTTTAACGTTGCTGACGAACCAGACGCCAAAATAATGGTTTATACAACACGCATCGATACAATTTTTGGCGTTACTTATCTTGCCCTTGCACCGGAACACCCCTTGGCGAAAAAACTTGCCTTGAAGCAAGAAAATGCCGCTCAAATTGAATCTTTCATCGAGCGTATCCATAACCAAAGCGAAATCGAACGCACCTCGGACAAGGCTGAAAAGGAAGGCATCTTTACGGGCGCCTTTGCCATCAATCCCTATAATGGCAAAAAAGTGCCAATTTGGATTACCAACTATGTCTTAGGTGATTACGGCACGGGAGCTGTCATGGGCGTGCCGGCACATGATGCGCGCGACTGGGCCTTTGCCAAAAAGTACAATCTGCCGCATATCGTCGTTATAGAACCCGATGCTGCAACGACGCGCGAAACGCTCGATGATGTCTATTTGGAAGACGGCATTCTTCACAACTCGGCTTCCTTTGATGGGCTGAAGAACCGCGCCGCCATGACAAAGTTAATCGACTTTGCGCAGGAAAATGGCTTTGGTAAGCGCCGCATCAATTATCGTTTGCGCGATTGGCTCATTTCGCGCCAGCGCTATTGGGGGGCTCCTATTCCCATTGTCTATTGTGATAAGTGTGGCACGGTTCTCGTGCCGCAAGAGCAGCTGCCCGTGCGCTTGCCGGAAGATATATCATTTGAGCCCGGCATGATTTCGCCTCTTGCTCATAGCGAATCGTTTAAGCATTGCACTTGCCCTAAGTGTGGCGGACCGGCGCGTCGCGAAACGGATACAATGGACACCTTTATCTGCTCGTCGTGGTACTATTTGCGCTACTCTGACCCGCATAATGACAAAGAACCGTTTGCTAAAGACAAGGCCAATTATTGGCTGCCCGTAGACCAATATATCGGCGGTATTGAGCATGCCATCTTGCATCTTCTTTACTCGCGCTTTATTACGAAGGTCTTAAAAGACGAAGGCCTTATTGATTTTGATGAGCCCTTTAAGCGCCTCTTGACGCAGGGCATGGTCATCAAAGACGGTGCCAAGATGAGCAAGTCGCTCGGCAATGTCGTTTCACCGGAAGAAATAATTGAAAAATATGGTGCCGATACGGCGCGTTTATTCGTTCTCTTTGCGGCTCCAGTGGAAAGAGACCTCGAGTGGAGCGACCAAGGCGTTGAAGGCGCTTGGCGCTTTTTGAGCCGTGTCTGGCGCATTGTGCTTCAGCATGAAGATATCCTGAAGAAGAATCCGGCGCTTGAAATAAAAGATTTAAATGATGATGAAAAGAAGTTGCGCCTTGTTTTACACAGTACAATCAAAAAGGTTACGGAAGACATTGGCGAAAGATTTAGCTTCAATACAGCTATATCCTCGATAATGGAACTCGTAAATGCTTTTTATGCCTCAGAAGGAAAAGATATTTCTCCTGCGATTATCAATGAAACGGCAACGAGCATTATCTTGCTTTTGGCACCGTTTGCGCCGCATATCTGTGAAGAACTTTGGGCGAAGGCCAATCGTTCGGGCAGCGTCCACAAGGCAGCTTGGCCTTCTTATGATGAAAAGGCCGCCACAGCGGATGAAATTGAGCTGGTCGTGCAGATAAATGGCAAAGTACGCGATAAGATGACGATAGCGCGTACGACGGCACCGGAAAGCATCAAGCAACAGGCGCAGGAGCTGCCACGCATTAAAGAACTGCTAGAAGGCAAGAGTGTTGTTAAGGTCATCTGTGTTCCTGGCAAGCTGGTCAATATCGTTGTTAAAGGCTAATACTTGAGGCTTAACAAAAAAATGTGATTAAATAATTAAATTGGTATTGACAAACCAAAGATAAGTAAGTATAATAATCTATGTTCTCGCGAGAGAGCGGCGACATAGCCAAGCGGTAAGGCAGAGGTCTGCAAAACCTTTATTCCCCAGTTCGATTCTGGGTGTCGCCTCCAAACTGATAATTTTTGAGCGCTACTGCCAAAGCGGTAGCGCTTTTTTGTTAATAAGAAAAGCTTCAGAAATTAATTTTCTGAAGCTTTTTCTATTATTATATATTAAGTTCAACGACCGTATTTCCAGATGTCTTTTTTAAGTCGATGAGCCTTTGATTTTTTGAGCCGCGAAATTTTAGAGAAATGTCTTTTTGGGCGATAATGAAGCGCCCGTCAACGAGCACATCAGCACTTTTGAGGATTTTTTCAATCCTTGTGTCGCGGCGTGCTAAAAGCTCTTCGTAAGTGTAGCCGCTATAAAGCCAGATGTTTTTTGCCTCGCCAAATTTTTCCTTGACGATAGCGATGATTTTTGCTATTTCCTCTACATTGGCAGGGTAGAAGGGGTCGCCGCCCAAAAGTGTGAGACCATCTATATAGGGTTTGGCAAGGCCAACAAGGAGATTGTCCAAAACTTTTGCCGTGAAGGGCTCGCCGTAACAAGGGTCCCATGTCTCAGGCTGAAAACATTCAGGACAGCAGTTTTCGCAGCCCGAGACAAAAAGCGATACTCTGACGCCAAGCCCATTAGCTATATCGGTGTATTTTATATTTCCATAATGCAATTTCGTCACCCGGCTTAATTAAAGGTGCATGACGCGGTCTTTAATTTCCTGCGTCCTGCCCTGGTTCCAGAAGTTGGTGCCGATGTAGCCGCAAGTACGGCGAGCAATATTTAACTTTTGCTGATTTTCACAGCCGCAGTTGGGGCATTTAAAAATTAATTTTCCGCCATCAGAAGGAACGATGGGAATTTCCTTATCCCAGCCGCAGTTTTGACAGTAATCGGATTTGGTATTGATTTCCGCATACATGATTGTATTATAGATGTGCTGCAAAACTTTCAGCAAGGCAGGAATGTTGTTTTCCATGTTGGGACATTCAATATAACTGATGCAGCCGCCCGGCGAGAGCTTCTGAAATTCTGCTTCAAAGCTCAGCTTGGAGAAGGCATCGATGTTTTCGCGCACGTTAATATGGTAGGAATTGGTAATGTAGTTGTGGTCGCTGACATCTTTTATCTTGCCGAAGTCCTTTTGCAGGGCCTTGGCGAATTTATAGGTCGTACTTTCAAGCGGCGTGCCATAGAGAGAAAAATCAAGCGAGGTCTTTTTCTTCCAGGCGGCGCATTTGTCGTTCATGAGCTGCATGACTTTTAGGGCAAAGGCCTTGCCTTTTTCGCCCGTATGCGACTCGCCGGTCATATATTTGGTGCACTCGAAAAGTCCTGCGTAGCCGAGGCTTATTGTGGCATAGCCGTTCATGAGATATTTGGTAATCTTTTCCCCTGATTTTAGGCGTGCCAAAGCACCGTGTTGCCACAAAATCGGTGCGTAGTCAGAAACAATATCCTTTAAGCGGTCAAAGCGAATCATGAGGGCTTCATAGCAAAGCTCAAGGCGTTCGTCCATGATTTGCCAGAACTTATACATATCACCTTTTGATGACAAGGCGGCATGGGGCAGGTTAATAGTTACGACGCCCATGTTTTCACGGCCGTAGAATTTGTATTTGCCGTTTTCATCTTTCCACAAGGTGAGGAAAGAGCGACAGCCCATACAGGTATAGCATTGACCATCTTTTAGTTCTTTCATGACCTTTTCGGAGATATAATCTGGTACCATGCGTTTGGCCGTGCATTTGGCGGCAAGCTCAGTCAAATACCAATAAGGCGTTCCTTCCTTGATATTGTCTTCTTCGAGGACATAGATAATTTTAGGAAAAGCTGGCGTTACATAGACGCCCTTTTCATTTTTTACGCCGAGCATGCGCTGCTTGAACATTTCCTCAGTGAGCATAGCGAGGTCTTTCTTTTCCTGTTCGTTTTTGGCCTCATTTAAATAAATGAATACCGTAACGAAAGGTGCCTGGCCATTGGAGCTATTGAGCGTAATGATTTGGTACTGCATGGTCTGAATAGAATTTTGGATTTCCCTCTTGAGTAAAGACTTGGTCATGTTGTCAGCCAACTCTTCGGAAAAATTACCGTTTTCGTGTAAAATCGCTTCGACTTGTTTTCTGATTTTTTTGCGCGACACGTCGACAAAAGGTGCGATGTGCGCAAGAGAAATTGACTGCCCGCCGTATTGAGCTGAGGCAATTTGCGCCATAATCTGCGTGGTTACTGTAACCGCGGTTGAAAGGGACTTAGGTTTGTCTATTTTTGTTTTGGAAATAACCGTGCCATTTTGAAGCATATCTTCTAAGTTGACAAGGCAGCAGTTGGTCATTTTCTGGATAAAATAGTCGGCATCATGGAAATGAATAATGCCTTTTTTATGTGCATCAGAAATTTTCTTGGGCAACAGGATGCGGTTTGTTATATCGCGTGATACTTCGCCGGCGATATAGTCGCGCTGCGTGGAGTTGACGATGGGGTTTTTATTGGAGTTTTCTTCAAGAACTTCCTCATTGGTGCAGTCGATAAGGTTTAAGATGATATCGTCAGTGGTGTTTTTTTTGCGGATAAGCTCTCGTTCATACCTGTATTTGACATAGTTTTTAGCCAAATTGTATTCGCCGCGGCTCATCAGTTCCTTTTCGACCATGTCTTGAATATCTTCTATATAGGTGGCCTTATTGCCAAATTTTGAGCATTTGAATTCAATGTAATCGGCAATATCCGTAATGACGCTTTCTGTAATAGCGCTTTCTGGCGTATCATTTTTTGCCTTTTTGATGGCGTTTATTATTTTTTGGCCGTCAAAAGGTACTTCTTTGCCATCTCTTTTAATTACTCTGACCGTAGTCGTCATTAAAACACGCTCTTTTCTCTTTATTGTTGTGATTTCAGATGCTATGATAACACAATATATTGATATGGGCAAATTTTTAACAACTATATATTGACGATTTTGAGCTGAAGAACAATCAATATCGCTCGCATGCTCTTTTTCTTGACGCGATTTCTCGATTGACTTTTTGGTAGGCAAAAAAAAGAGCTCGGCTTTGCCGAGCTCAGGGAAGAGCAATTTAACTTAAACCGCCAGAAGTCCTCCACCTCTTAGGTGGGGGATGAAGGCGGA
>JAHHSR010000047.1 GCA_020025075.1 Pectinatus sp.
TCGTCTGTCATTTGTGATTAATTTGCTAGGAAATATTATTTTGATACTAAATAATATTGCTCCTTTTTCAATTTATTTTCCTATATTTATGAAGGAATTTTTATAAAATAAAATGTTTATTAATATATTATTATAATGACTTCTTATATTAAGATAAAATTTGTGAATTTTTCTAATTAACGGGCAAAATTTATAATAATGATAGATTGGCTGTCAAATATTGGAAAGAGGTGCTTATCAAATGAAGTTTCATTTACTTTCAGGTAATGAAGCAATAGCCCGCGGAGCTTATGAAGCTGGCGTAAAGTTTTGCTCGGCTTATCCCGGGACACCCAGTACAGAAATTCTCGAAAATTTGCCGCAGTACCAAGATGTCCTGCACTGCGAATGGGCGCCCAACGAAAAAGTAGCAACAGAAGCTGCTTATGGCGCTTGCGTTGCTGGCGTACGCAGCTTATGCGCCATGAAACATGTCGGCCTCAATGTCGCTGCTGATGCCCTTTTCACGGCTGCCTACAACGGCGTCAACAAAGGCATGGTTCTCATTTCAGCTGATGACCCGAGCATGCATTCATCGCAAAATGAACAGGACAACCGCTACTATGCCCGCGCCGCTAAAGTTGCTATGGTTGAACCATCTGATTCGCAAGAATGTATTGATTTTCTTAAAGAAGCGTATGAAATATCTGAAAAATTTGATATGCCCGTCATTTTTCGGACAACGACGCGCGTTTCCCATTCCAAAAGCCTCGTTACTTTTTCTGAACGCATCGAGCAGGAAGTGCCGTCATATAAACGTAATACCAAAAAATATGTCTGCGCACCAGCTAATGCCTATCAAAATCACCCTAAAGTAGAAAAAAATCTAAAAGCGCTTGAAGAATATGGCAATACCTGCAAGATAAATAAGATGGAATTAAACGGAACGCGTATCGGCGTAATCACAGCCTCCATAGCCTATGAATACGCCAAAGACGTCTTCCCGGAAGATGCTTCTTTCCTCAAATTGGGACTCACCAATCCACTTCCCATGCAGTTAATCCGCAGCTTTGCCGCTAAAGTTGACAAGCTTTATATTGTCGAAGAGCTAGAAGGCTTTATGGAAGAACAAATAAAAGCTGCCGGCATCCCCTGCATCGGCAAAGAACTAATCAGTAATATGTATGAACTCAATCCACAGCGCCTCGAAAAAATGCTCTTTGGCAAAGAAGCACCTACTAAAGAAATAGGTATTGAAGCCGTTTCCCGTCCGCCAGCACTCTGCCCAGGCTGTCCGCATCGCGGCTTTTTCTATGTTATGTCCAAGGGGCATGATTTTGTCGTCACTGGCGATATTGGCTGCTATACCTTAGGAGCAGCGCCTCCTTTGAGTGCTGTCGATACCTGCCTTTGCATGGGCGGCGGCTTTTCGATGGGAATGGGCATAGCCAAAGCTTTCAACCTCACAGGGCAAAAGGACAAAAAAGTCTTCGGCGTCGTTGGCGATTCTACTTTCTTTCATAGCGGCATGACTGGCGCAGCTGAAATAATTTACAATAAAGGTCATATGATTCCAGTCGTCCTTGATAATTCGATTACAGGCATGACTGGCCATCAAGAAAACCCCGGCACAGGGTTCACGCTTGAAGGTGAAATAGCAGTAGCAATAAAAATTGAAGATGTCTTAAAATCTTTCGGCTATAAAAATATCATCATCGTTGACCCACAAAATTTAAAAGCCATGCAAAAAGCCGTCGATGATGCATTAGCCTCAGAAGAACCCGCAGCAATAATAGCTCGCCGTCCTTGCCTTCTTATCAAGCGCATCAAACACGATATTGGACAATGCAGCGTTAATGCCGACAAATGCATCGGTTGCCGCAAATGCTTGAGCGTAGGTTGCCCAGCAGTCTTCTTTAAAGATAAAAAATCCCATATTGACCCAATCCAATGCGTTGGGTGCACAGTATGCGCCCAAATCTGCCCAGTTGGCGCCATCACCAGGAAAGGGGATAAATAAATGGAAAAGACAAGTGCTCTCTTAGTAGGCGTAGGAGGACAAGGCGCTATCTTAGCTGCCAAAGTTCTCGTCAATGGCCTAATGCAAAAAGGCTTTGACGTTAAAATGTCGGAAGTCCATGGTATGAGCCAGCGTGGCGGCTCTGTTTCCACTCAAGTGCATTGGGGAAAAAAGGTTTATTCCCCCGTCATTGGCGAAGGTGCTGCTGATATCATTTTGGCATTTGAAAAAATGGAAGCTGTCCGCTATGCAAAATTTTTAAAACCGGCTGGCGTTGCTGTCATCAATGACTACGAAATGCCATCTTCAACAATTGCCGCTGGACTTTGCGAATATCCGCAAGGCTGCCTCGAAGCAATGCAGAAAAACTTCAAATGCTATCCCCTTGATGCAGCAAAAATCGCTCTTGAGCTGGGCAGTGCTAAATGCATGAATATCGTCCTATTCGGCGCAATGACCTATGCTCTGCAAATGAATAATATTGACTGGGAAAAAATTATTGCCGAGACGGTACCAAAAAAATTCCTCGAATTAAATCTCAAGGCATATCGTGCCGGCTATAAGGCTGCCGCTGAAAGCAATAGGGGACCGCAATGAAAAATCTAAGTGAATTATACAAGCAAAAACTGCGCACACCACAAGAAGCTGTAAAAGTTATCAAAAACGGTGATTGGGTAGATTATACGACTTGCCTAGGATTTCCTGAACTTCTCGATGAAGCCCTTGCACAAAGACGAGATGAGCTGACTGATGTCAAGGTACGCGGCAATCTGATTTTTGGCCCTATAAAAATAGTTGAATGCGACCCGCAACGTGAACATTTTATCTATAATAGCTGGCATTGTTCAGGCTATGAAAGAAAACTCTGTGACAAAGGATTATGCAGTTTCATTCCAATGGTTTTTCGCAATCTTAGCGCCTATTACAAAAAATTTTTGAATGTCAATGTTGCAATGATAAGCGTCACTGCAATGGATAGGCATGGCTATTTCAATCTTTCAGCTGCAACTGGTGTTGCCAAGGCCATCTTGGATAAGGCCGATGTCGTCATCGTTGAAGTAAATGAACATTTGCCGCGTATTTATGGTGGTTTTGACGAAGTAATTCACATTTCTCAAGTAGACTATATAGTAGAAGGAACGCATCGTCCCTTGCCACAATTTCCCACGGCACCGCCCAAGGAAACCGATATCGCCATTGCCAACCTCATCATGCCTCAGATTCCTTCTGGAGCTACCTTGCAGCTTGGTATAGGCTCTATGCCAGATACAATCGGCCAGATGATTGCTGAATCAGACCTCAAGAATCTCGGCATGCACACCGAACTTTGCTCTGATGCCTACTATGCCCTCTACAAAGCGGGCAAGCTCACGAATAGCGAAAAGAAAATATATCGCCATAAAGGACTTACAGGTATTGTCGTAGGCTCGCAAAAACTATACGACTGGGTGTCAGAAAATCCTTGTGTTGCTGCGGCTCCTTTAAGCTATGTCAATTCCCCTGAGGTTATTTCCCAATTAGACAACATGATTTCCATCAACAATTGCATTGCTGTTGACCTCTTCGGACAAATTAGCGCTGAAAGCTCGGGCTTGCGGCAGATAAGCGGCACAGGCGGACAGCTCGACTATCTGACAGGCGCTTTTATGTCAGAAGGCGGCAAAGCCTTCATCTGCATGACTTCAACTTTTAGCGATAAAGAGGGTACGCTGCATTCACGCATTCGGCCAACTTTTGACAAAGATATTATAACGGATCCGCGCAGTCAGGCATATTTTCTCGTCACTGAATACGGCTTGGTAAACTTAGCCGGCCGCAGTACTTGGGAAAGAGCTGAGCGCATTATTTCCGTTGCCCATCCTAACTTCCGTGAAACATTAATAAAAGAAGCAGAAAAGATGAAAATTTGGCGCCGTTCCTCTAAGCGCTAAAAAAGAGCGACCATAGTGCCGCTCTCTTTTTTATTCCCTTGTATTTAGAAAAATAAAAGGCGATGCTAAGCATCACCTTTTTTATGGCAAACATTCTCAAAACAGCTCGTGCAGCTTCTTGAGCGTATTTTGCGCCGCAATGAGTTCCGCTTCTTTCTTGTTGGAACCCTGTCCCGTGCAACAAATTTCATTGTCGATGAGCGTTGCCACTTCAAAGACCTTGGCGTGGCTTGGCCCCGACTCCGACAATATCTTATATTTAACGCTCTTGCCAGACTTTTGCATCATCTCTTGCAGCAGCGATTTAAAATCCAAAAAACAATTTTTTTGGCTCAAATCTTCGAGCGGCTCCTTAAGCACGCGCATGATATAATCACGTGCTGCCGTCCAACCTTGGTCTTCATAGACAGCTCCAACCACGGCCTCAAATGTGTCAGCGAGAATGGAAGGGCGCTGAGCACCGCCAGAGCGGCGTTCTCCCTTGCCTAAGAGCAAATAATCGCCTAGGCACAATCGGCTTGCTATCTTTGCAAGCGAAGCCTCGCAGACGACAGAAGCGCGCGCTGGTGTCATCTGCCCTTCAGGCATGGCTGGAAAATTTCTAAAAATATAAGTGCTCGTCGCTAGCTCCAAGACAGCGTCACCCAAAAATTCTAGGCGCTCGTTGTGCTTTATAGGCAGCGGCGATTCATTGACAAAAGAAGTATGCGTGAGCGCTGTCTCCAATAGCATCAGGTCATTGAACTTCAGCTGCAACAACTCTGACAATTTCAAAAGCTCCTGTTCGCGTTCTTTTGAAATACTCATCTCATCAAGCCTTCTAACCGATATTGCTGCCAAAAGAGCAATATCATTTCATCTTGCGCAGCAATATGGCCGCATTGTGGCCGCCAAAGCCGAGCGAATCAGAAATTGCGACATTGACGACCTTTTGACGTGCTACATTAGGCACGTAATCAAGGTTTAGTTCTTCATCCGGTGTATTGAGATTAATCGTGGCAGGGATGAGGTCATTGTCGACGGTAAGAGCTGTGGCAATACATTCAATGCCGCCAGCCGCACCGAGCAGATGACCAATCATTGACTTAGTCGAGCTGATGCACAATTTGTAAGCAGCATCACCAAAAGCCTTTTTGATTGCCGTTGTTTCCGTCTTTTCATTGAGCTGCGTAGATGTGCCATGCGCATTAATATAATCGACCTCATCGGGCCTTACTCCCGCATTTTCCATCAAAAGCTTAAAACAACGTGCCGGCTGAATAGCTTCTGGGTCAGGACTTGTAATATGGTATGCATCAGACGTTGCCGCATAACCAGCAAGCTCTGCATAAATCTTGGCGCCGCGTGCCTGAGCATGTTCAAGGCTTTCCAAGATTACAATACCAGCTCCTTCCCCCATAACAAAACCACTGCGGTTCTTATCAAAAGGACGTGAAGCCTTTTCTGGCTGGTCGTTCATATCAGTGCATAGGGCTTTCATTGAGGCAAAACCGGCCACAGGCAGCGGCGATATGCACGCTTCTGTGCCGCCGGCAACCATCACGTCTGCATCGCCGCGCTGAATAGCGCGCATAGCATCACCAATAGCATTGGTACCTGTTGCGCAAGCTGTAATCGGACAGCAACTTGGACCTTGCAAGCCAAAAGTTATTGATGTCTGGCCTGTTGCCATATTGGCAATCATCATCGGTACGCAAAAAGGACTGATGCGATTAGGGCCTTTTTTCATCAGCGCATCATATTGGTCATGCATTGTGCTGATACCGCCGATGCCCGTACCGATAAAGACGCCGATGCGCTCTTTGTTTTCCTTATCCAAATCCATCTTTGCATCTTCAAAGGCAAGACGAGTAGCCGCAATGGCAAACTGAGTATAGCGGTCCATGCGCTTAGCTTCTTTTTTATCAATGAAATCAGATGGTTCAAAATCATCTACTTGTCCAGCGATCTGTGCTTTAAATTCAGATGCGTCGAATTGGGTTATCTTGCCAATGCCAGATTTACCGGCAACCAATGCTTCCCAAAACTTCTCCTTGCCGATACCTATCGGCGAGATTGCACCTAAACCCGTTATTACAATTCGCTTTGTCAAAACATCCACCTCACATTTAATTTGCTACAGCTGCCTCATTTTGCAACCGTGCAAATATCTCTTTCACCGGCAGGATTTCTTTGATTCTATGAATATATTCACCGGCAAAAACGAGTCCCGTCTCTACATCGCCCTGCTGCGCTCTTTCAAGCGCGCGGATAATGCAGAAATTATGCTTACAGCTTTTTAAGCAGCTATCACATTTGGCAATATGTACGGGACCTTGCAAAATCCTTTCCGAAAAAGGATTTCTCACGGCACGCCCCGGCAAGCCGACCGGGCTATGAATGACTACGATATCTTCAGGCTGTGCCTTAAGATAAAATTCCTTAAGAGCCGGTGCCGCATTCGATTCAACGCTTGCAGCAAAACGCGACCCCATTTGGACGCCATTTGCGCCTAATTTTATAAAATCAACAACATCTTGTCCTGTCAATACACCGCCTGCTGCCACGATAGGAATATCAACAGCTGCACGTATTTCAGGAATGAGCTTCTTAATAGAAATGCTCGTCCCGAGATGACCGCCTGCTTCCTTACCCTCAACGACAACAGCCGCAGCACCAAGATGTTGGGAAATTTTCGCTAATTTTGCAGATGAGACGATAGGAACAATCGGTGTACCAGATTCCCGGCCCAAGCCGAACATGTCGCGCGAAAAACCCGCGCCAGCTACAACAAGGTCAATTTTTTCATCAATTGCTGTCCGGATGAGCTCACTAAACTTTTTAGCCGCCACCATCACATTAATGCCGATGACCCCAGATGTCAAAGAGCGCGCCAAGCGAATTTCATAACGTAATTCGTCATTTGTCATGCCAGATGCAGCGATTAAGCCGATACCGCCTTCATTGGCGACAGCTGCTGCCAAACGGGCTGTCGAAAGCCTTATGGCCATGCCGCCTTGAATAACCGGCACCTTGGCAACTTTATCGCCAATCTTCAGCTCCGGAAGTTTCAAAATTAATCCTCCTCACTTCGCTTACATCGGCCCGAAAAAGCAAAGCTTTTCCGAGCCGACTGCTCAATCTTATTTGTTCTGGTCTATATAGGTTACAACATCCTGGACGGTCTTAATCTTTTCAGCAGCTTCGTCAGGAATTTCAATTCCAAATTCTTCTTCAAAAGCCATGATTAATTCAACGATATCCAGAGAATCAGCACCCAAATCATCGATAAAAGTAGAATCGATGTTTACGTCATCTGCTTCGACGCCTAATTGTTCAACAACGATGTCTTTTACTTTTTCAAATGTCGACATATGTTGTTCACCTCCCTCCGTAGCGGACTAGAATATATTATCACATAACCATGCCGCCATCGACATGGATTACCTGACCTGTAATATAAGAAGCTTGGTCACTTACCAAAAATAGCACGGCATTGGCGACATCTTCTGCCTGTCCCATCTTGCCAACCGGAATATTGCCGAGAATATTTTCCTTGGCTTTTTCAGGAATGACTGCCGTCATATCCGTGACTATAAAGCCCGGCGCCACAGCATTTACGCCAACATTGCGAGGCGCAAATTCACGCGCAATCGACTTTGTAAAGCCGATAACGCCTGCCTTAGCAGCGGCATAATTAGCCTGTCCGGCATTGCCGGTAATGCCAACAACGGAAGACATATTGACAATGCGGCCAGCACGCTTTTTGAGCATAATCTTAGCAACGGCTTTTGTGCAATTATAAACGCCGGTAAGATTGGTGTCTATGACGCGGTCCCATTCTTCTTCCTTCATGCGCAAGAAGAGATTATCACGGGTAATGCCCGCATTGTTGACGAGAATATCAATCGTACCAAAAGCGGCAACGACATCATCAACCATCTTCTGAACGCCAGCACGGTCAGAAACGTCAGCCTGGCACAAAATAGCCTTGCTGCCAGCCGCTTCAATTTCTGCTTTGACGGCTTCTGCCGCCGCACGATTGCCAGCATAATTTATTGCTACGCTTGCACCAGCTTTGGCAAGTGCTACGGCAACCGCTTTACCAATACCGCGTGAAGCGCCAGTTACAAGAGCAACCTTTCCTTCTAATAGCATTTTATCGAACCACCTCTAATTTAGCAAGCGTTTTTTCTAAAGACTCGATATTTTCGACATTTAAGCAGGTCATGCTCTTGTCGATACGACGCGTAAAACCGCACAAAACCTTGCCCGGACCAACTTCAATGCAGGTATTTACCCCACTATTTTTAATGGTCATCATGCAATCTTCCCATTTAACAGGGCTAGCAGCCTGCTTAATAAGGCTCTTTTTAATATCATCGACGTGCGTAAGAGCCTCGCCCGTCACATTTGTCACTACGGGTATTGAAGCATCATGAAATTCTACCTTATCGAGTTCTTCGGCTAAACGTTTGGCGGCAGGTTCCATCAATTTGCTATGAAAAGGTGCACTAACGGGCAAAAGAACGCATTTTTTTGCTCCTGCTTCCTTCAAAGCGTCAACAGCCTTGCTGACGCCCGCTGAAGTACCTGCAACGACGACCTGTCCAGGGCAATTAAAGTTTACGGCTTCGACAAGGTTGCCACCTTGTGTTATTTTCTGGCAGATGGAAACTATCTGGTCACGGTCAAGACCGATAATTGCCGCCATGCCGCCTTCACCAACAGGAACGGCTTCTTGCATGTACATACCCCTTTTATGAACGAGGTAGACAGCATCCTTAAAGTCGAGAACGCCAGCTAAAGACAGCGCACAATATTCACCAAGACTATGTCCCGCAGCAATTTGTGCTTTTACACCTTTTTCTTCTAGGATACGAGCGGCGATGAGGCTGACCGTCAAAATAGCAGGCTGCGTATTCGCCGTTAGCTTCAAATCTTCTGCAGGACCTTCAAAGCACATCTTGCTGATTGAATAGCCAAGTGCCTCATCAGCTTCCTTGAACATCTTCTTTGCAATATCGTAATTATCATAAAATTCCTTGCCCATACCGACGCTCTGCGAACCCTGGCCGGGGAATATAAAAGCTAATTTTTCCATGCGAATTTCCTTTCTGGCGCATCGCCAATCCTAGCACAAATCCTGCACGCGCTTTAATGTGGCGGGAATTTGCGCTACTATATCGTCAATAATCACCTTGACGGGTTTAATTTCGCTGAGCATGCCGCTAATCTGGCCAATCATGACCGAGCCGTTTTCGACATCGCCGCCATGCGTCGCCAAATTGAGCTTGCCAACGCCAAGCTTATCGAGCTCTTCCGTCGAGGCACCATGCCTTTCCATATCTTCAAACTTGCGCGTAAGCTTATTGGAGAGAACCCGGACGGGATGTCCCGTCGTCAGTCCCGTAACAACAGTCGAGCGGTCACGCGCCTTTAAGACAGCTTTTTTATAGTTTTCATGGGCAATGCACTCTTCTGACAAGACAAAGCGCGTTCCCATCTGAACACCATCAGCGCCAAGTGCCAACGCCGCGACCATGCCGCGTGCATCAGCAATGCCGCCGGCGACAATAACCGGTACATCAACGGCATCAACGATCTGCGGTGCCAATGACATCGTCGTTATTTCCCCTATATGACCGCCGCTTTCCATGCCTTCTGCAATGACGGCGTCAACACCTGTGCGGACAAGGCGCTTGGCAAGCGCTACCGAAGCGACAACGGGAATAACACGGCTGCCAATTTCCTTTAAGGCAGGAATGTATTCAGCTGGATTTCCCGCACCAGTCGTAATGACGGGAATTCGTTCTTCAATGACCACCTGCATTACTTCCTTGACAAAAGGCGACATGAGCATGATATTGACGCCAAAAGGATTATCTGTCCAGGCTTTCGCCTTTTTTATTTCGTTGCGCAGCAAATCGGGGGGCATGTGGCCAGCACCTATAATGCCTAAGCCGCCTGCATTCGACACGGCAGAAGCCAATTCTGCCGTACCAATCCAGGCCATGCCACCTTGAAAGATTGGATACTTGATTCCTAATGCTTTGCAGAGCCTGTTGTTCTCAAACATATTATTCCTCCCCGGTCCATTTCAATATACACGATGCCCATGTCAGGCCTGCGCCGAAACCGGAAAGGGCGATAATATCGCCTTTTTTTATTCTGCCTTTTTCTACCGCTTCTGCCAGCGCAATGGGAATTGATGCAGCCGAAGTGTTGCCGTATTTGTCCAGATTAGCATAAATCTTGTCCATAGACAAGGCTAAACGCTTCGAGCCAGATTTTAAAATGCGAATATTCGCCTGATGCGGCACCAAAAGATTGATGTCGTCGACTGTTAAATTTGCTCTTTGCAATGACTTTAGTACTGTTTCGCCCATTGCCTTGACGGAAAAACGGAATACTTCCTTACCGTCCATATGCAATGTGTGAAGATGCTCATCAACCGTTTCATGCGAAGCGGGATTGAGGCTACCACCGCCTGGTATGTCGAGATGGTCGCCACCTGCTCCATCAGCGCCGAGGTCAAAACCAAGCATACCGCAACCTTCCGGAACGCGGCCATAAACAGCAGCTCCAGCACCATCACCAAATAAGACGCATGTATTGCGGTCTTTCCAATTGACAAATTTCGATAATGTCTCTGCTCCAATGACTAAGACCTTGTCATAAGCGCCAGTTTCAATAAACTGTGACGCAACGACCGAGCCATAGACAAAGCCAGAACAAGCGGCCGTAAGGTCAAATGCCCCTGCCTTCTTAGCACCGAGCATATTTTGCACAGTGCAGGCTGTAGAGGGAATAATCCGGTCAGTTGTAATGGTCGCAACGATAATAAGATCCAGCTCTTCTGGTTTGACCTTGGCATTTTCGAGTGCCATTTTGGCAGCACGATAAGCAAAGTACGAAGTCGGCTGATTCTTTTCGGCGATACGGCGTTCGCTAATGCCCGTTCTCTCCAAAATCCAGTCATTGCTCGTTTCGACCATTTTTTCCAAATCGAAATTAGTCAATCTTTTCTCGGGCAGGCAGTAGCCTGTACCCAAGATGCCAGCGCTATTTATCTTTGTCATTCGAAAGCATCTCCTCTTGCAGTATATTCTCCCGTATGTGCGCATTAACATCCTTCTTGACGTACTCACAGGCTACGCCAATAGCGCTCTTGATTGCAACGGCGTTTGAACTGCCATGGGCGATAATACAGCAGCCGTCAACTCCCAAAAGAGGAGCCCCGCCATATTCGGTATAATCAATCTGCTTGGCGAATTTCCGAAAGGTTGGTGCCAGCAAGAGAGCACCTATTTTCGCCATAATGCCGCTGTTCTTCATTGTCTGCTTCATCAGCTTAACTAACGTCTTAGCCAGCCCTTCAGCAAATTTCAGGACGACATTACCCACAAAACCATCACAAACGACAACATCAAAGCGACCATTGACAATATCGCGGCCTTCTGCATTGCCGCAAAAGTTAACCGTTGTGGTACTTTCCAAAAGCGGATAAGTGTTTAAGACCTGCTCATTGCCCTTGGTAGCCTCTTCGCCAATATTCAATAGGCCAACGCGTGGCTTCTCAACCCCGAAAACATATTGGGAATAAAGGGAACCCATCATAGCGCTTTGCACCAGATGAAGCGGTTTGCTATCCACGTTTGCCCCCGAATCCATGAGCAATGTCAAGTTGCTGCCTACCGGAATAGGCGTCGCAATCGTAGGTCTAGCTATGCCTTTTATCCTTCCTAAGATAAGAAGCGCAGCAGACACTGCTGCACCGGTGCTGCCAGCAGAAATAACTGCATCGCACTCGCCTTTTTTTACCAGCTGCGTCGCCACAACCAGCGATGAGTCCTTTTTTTTGCGGACCGCCGCTGCCGGGTGTTCACCCATCTCAATGACTTCTGAGGCGTGGTGAACGGAAATATTTAAATTCTTCCAATCGGAAAATTTATATAACTCGCTATATATCTTCTCTTCATCGCCGACGAGCACAAGCTCACAATCAAGGCTTCGCGCAGCACTTACTGCACCGGCGACGATTTCCATAGGAGCATAATCCCCGCCCATTGCATCTAGCGCTATTTTCATATTAAGCCTCCCGACGTTATTTCAAACTAATTTTGATAATGATATTATACTCATTATCATTGATTGAACCTCCCCCACTTCTATAAGTGGGGGATTCTTGAGAAGTTTGATACACGAACTAATGCCTGACAGACATATCCCAAA
>JAHHSR010000048.1 GCA_020025075.1 Pectinatus sp.
GTTGCGCCTTACTCATGACTAAAGTCACGAGTATGCGGCGCAATTTCAATCAAACAGTAACGCACTGTTTTTTTACTACAATTTAAGCACACACTATAGCGTGGTTTTCCTATATAAAAAAGGCGCAATAAGATTACAATCTCTTTGCGCCAATAAAATCATAACTTTTTATAAAAAATTTTTTTAAAATTTTCTACCTGCACACTATCCAAATTATCTTCTTCCTTATTATACGATAAAAAAGAATTACATTGTCGACAACTATCGTTTAAATATCTCTTTTTCTCTAAATGCATTAAGCAAAAATTCAACAACTCTTTGCTCTTCCAATTTAGCGGTTTTAACATTTCCTACTTTAGTATTTAGCCCATAATCTAGGCAACAGGTAATGACATCACCTTTAGGGTTAATTACCATGGAATAAAAAGGAAATGCACATACTTTTTTAGTCAAAGCGGTCTTTTTACCATCATTAACAGCAGCATCCTTCTTGGTATTATAGTAACTTTTTGCATAATTTTTATCTGAATCAGACCAATTATGCAGTTTTTCAAAAAAAACTTCATCACTAATATCTTTAAATCTTTCGATAAAAAGATTTTTTTCTTCATCTATATTAGTTTCAAACATTTTTACAGCAACAAAAGGCTTACTTGCTCCCATTTTTTTCTTTGCTAAGTGTAAATTTTTTATATTATTATATATAGTATTTACATCTATTTTAGATCCTGTTACTTTTTCATTGATTTCTTGAATAGGAGAATATATAGAAACCCGCAAATAATCTACTTCATTATCTATCAATGCCTTAATTACTTTTTCTGAAAGAAATGCCGCATTTGTGGTAATTTCAATTTTATCAGCGATATCCGCTTTTTTAGCTATTTCTATAAAATCACAGATATTTGCATTTAATAAAGGCTCCCCATGATTATATAGTTTCAATGACTTAATTTTACAATCACTATCCCAGTTTTTTAAATCATCAATTATTTTTTTGAATAGCTCTAACTCCATATATGCAGCATCATTGTAATTGTCATTACTATGAAAACATTGTTTGCATTTAAAATTGCAAATGCTAGAAGGATCTATGAATAATACATATGGCTTAGGTAGAGGAACAACATCTTTCAAAAAATGTCTACCATTTTTTTTGCAAATCAGTATATTTTATCAAAATACCCCTCCATATTTATAAATATGAGCCTTATTATTAATAATAAGGCTCATATTATTAATAAAATTATTCCCACTCAATTGTCGCCGGTGGTTTAGAGGTAACATCATAGACGATTCTATTTACACCCGTCACTTCATTGACTATACGCCTTGATACCTTGTCGAGCACCTCATAAGGAATGTGTGCCCACTCGGAAGTCATGGCGTCAGAGCTCGTCACGGCACGCAGGGCAATGGTATGGCAATAGGTACGGCTATCACCCATGACACCGACAGAACGGATGTTGGGCAGGCAGGCAAAATACTGCCAAATTTTTTCGGCAAGGCCGGCCTTGGCAATTTCTTCACGGAAAATGGCATCTGCTTCCCGCGTAATTACGAGTTTTTCTTCCGTCACTTCGCCCAAGACGCGAATGGCAAGACCCGGTCCCGGGAAAGGCTGGCGCCAAACCATTTCGTGCGGAATGCCAAGTTCTTCTCCCACAGCGCGCACTTCATCTTTAAATAATTCGCGCAGCGGTTCGATGAGTCCCAATTTCATATCTTTAGGCAGCCCACCAACATTGTGGTGGCTCTTAATCGTCGCCGAGGTTTTCGTGCCGCTTTCAACAATATCGGGATAAATCGTGCCCTGCACGAGATAGTCAATCTGCCCTAATTTATTGGCTTCTTCTTCAAAAATGCGAATAAATTCCGTGCCAATAATCTTTCTTTTTTGTTCAGGGTCGCTAACGCCTTTCAGCTTGCCCAAAAAGCGCGCCTGTGCATTGACGCGAATAAAATTCATGTCAAATTTATCTTTGAAGAGGCGTTCGACATTATCGCCTTCGTCCTTGCGCAAAAGGCCATGGTCGACAAAAATACAGGTAAGCTGCTTGCCAACGGCCTTATGGGTAATAACCGCAGCAACAGAAGAGTCAACGCCACCCGAGAGAGCGCAGATGACTTTCTTATCGCCAACTTTAGCTTTTATTTCAGCAATTTTTGTTTCGGCAAACGACTGCATGTTCCAATCGCCATTTAGATGGCAAATGCCGAAGAGAAAGTTTTTGAGCAATTTTTTGCCAAAAGGCGTATGCTCAACTTCCGGATGGAATTGTACGCCGTAAAAGCCTCGCTTTTCATCGGCCATTGCCGCCACCGGAGCAGAGGGCGTCTTGGCTAGAATTGAAAAGCCCTGCGGTGCTTCGGCTACGTAATCGCGATGGCTCATCCAGCAAATATCTTTTTCTTCAATGCCGGAAAACAGGGCATTGTCACTTTTCAGCTCAATCGAAGTCTTGCCATATTCGCCAGCTTCAGCTTTTTCTACCTTGCCGCCTAATTCGTTGGCAATAATCTGATGGCCATAGCAAATGCCCAAAATGGGCACGCCCATATCAAATATTCCCTTTACAGCCTGTGGCGTATCATCGGCATAGACACTGGCAGGACCGCCCGTGAAAATAATGCCGCGCGGCTTTTTGCTTTTAATAATTTCGAGGGAGCAATCATAGGGCACTATTTCGCAATAAACGCCACAATCTCTGACGCGGCGCGCGATAAGCTGATTATATTGCCCGCCAAAGTCAATGATTACTACCATTTCCATATCATTGGTCAAAATCCTTACCTCCAAAAAATATAAAAAAACAAGCTCTCTTTACAGTTTACTATGGCACGCTGTCTGCTGTAAAGAGAGCATTGCTATTTCTGATCTATTTCAATTAAGCTTTGTTGCTGCAACCTAAGACGTCAGCAATCTTATGCTGAACCAATTCGCGAATGTAATCGCGGCCCGGTGCAATGTACTGACGCGGGTCAAAATGGTCAGGATGTGCATTCATATGTTCGCGAATGCCAGCGGTCATGGCAAGGCGCAAATCGGAGTCGATATTAATCTTGCAGACGGCCATGCTTGCTGCTTTTCTGAGCTGTTCTTCAGGAATACCGACTGCATCGGCCAAATCGCCGCCGTTTTCGTTGATAATCTTTACATACTTAGGAATAACGGAAGAAGCGCCATGCAAGACAATCGGGAAATTGGGCAGGCGTTTTGCCACTTCTTCGAGAATGTCGAAACGCAAAGGAGGCGGTACTAAAACGCCATCAGCGTTGCGCGTGCACTGTTCCGGCGTGAACTTAAATGCCCCATGGCTCGTGCCGATAGCAATTGCCAAAGAGTCTACGCCTGTCGATTTAACGAATTCTTCAACTTCTTCAGGCTGCGTGTAGGAAGAATCTTCTGCCTTAACATTGACATCATCTTCAATACCTGCCAGTCTGCCGAGCTCACCTTCTACGACAACGCCTTTTTTGTGTGCATAATCGACGACGCGTTTGGTAAGTTCTATATTATCCTTAAAACTATGCTTGGAACCGTCAATCATTACAGAGGTGAAACCACCATCGATGCAATCTTTGCAGATTTCAAAGTCAGCGCCATGGTCGAGGTGAAGAGCAATCGGCAAATCAGTATCTTCGATTGCGGCTTCGACCAATTTGGTCAAATATACATGCTTTGCATATTTGCGCGCGCCAGCCGACACCTGAAGAATCAACGGAGCGTTCTCTGCCTTAGCTGCTTCGGTAATGCCCTGGATTATTTCCATATTATTGACATTAAAAGCACCTATGGCATATCCTCCCTCATAGGCTTTTTTAAACATCTCGGTAGTTGTTACTTTTGCCATTTGCTTACCCCCAATTTTTAATCAGCAGCTTTTACAAAACTGCTCGATAGGTAGTTCATCAACCTACGTTGATTATAACATATTTGTTTAGCATTGAATAGGCTTTCTCGCATTTCTTGCTCAGGCGCAGCTTTTGCCAAGTTTCCCAAATTCCTTGCCTGCTCACAGAAAAACCCTAAACAATTAATTTTCAGCATGAATTATCTTCAACGCCAGCTTAACATTTAAAAGCGCCTTTTCATGCAAGGCGTACATGCGCTGCGCATTATTTTTGCGAAATTCATCTTTATTGGCAAGCTTTTTCTCGACCTGCGCCAAAATCTGCTCTGCCGTCACGCTATCTAAATCACCGGCTACCTGCTCACCGACAGAGCTCAAAAAGCGCTCTATTTTAGGGTCATATGAAACGCCTATCATCGGCACGCTCATCACGCCGGCAAAGATGAGAGAATGCAAGCGGACAGAAAGCATAAGTTCCAAATTGCCCGTCAAAGAAAGCAGCTCTCCCGTTGTATATTCAGCGCGAAGCACAATCGCAGGGCGCTGCATGAGTGAGACAATTTTGTCGGCAGCTTGCGCGTCTTCCGGATACTGCATAGGAATAAAAACAATTTGCGCACCATATGTATCGTTAATTTTATCACAAGCCTCGGCAATAACCTTCTTGTAGCCGAGCTTATTACGCCATTCGCGCACGCAAATGCCAATAATTGGCTTATCTAAAGCCACATGGTTAGAAGAGAGGATATCGCGCCCTATCGCCTTGTCAACAGGATTTATCGCCAAGACAGAATCTGCCGTAGCCCTGATGGGCGGCACGTCAATCCCCATTTGCGCCAATTCCCCCAAGGAACCTTCATCGCGCACCGTAATCAGGCGCACGCGATTACAGAGCCAGCGCATGAGATGGCGCGGCAGCCAGCCGTAAACGGGGCCTATCCCTTGCGCATAGAGCATCACCGGCGTGCGAAGCAAAATTCCCAAAAACAAAATGCCCAAATAGTAGTAAAGGCTGCGGCCGCTTGTCACGTTTTGGAGCAAGCTGCCGCCACCACTAATTAACAAATCCGCTTTGCGGATGGCCTTGATTATCCGCATGAAATCAAGCCAGCCGATGACTTCGACGCCATGCCGTTTTGCCGTATCGGCAGGATTAGACGAAATCACCGTAAACTCTACTTCATTATCAAGGCCCGCGAAAGTTTCCAGCATTGCAGCGAGCATTGCTTCGTCTCCGGCATTTCTCGAACCATAATACCCAGAAACCACCACATTACTCATGCTCAGCTGTACGCCTCCTTTTTGCATATTGTGCCAGATACCAAATAACCTGCAAGCCAAAAATGGCAATGAGGCCAAAAACAATGCCGAGCATAACGCCATCAATGCCGCGCATGAAGGACATGTACACAGGCGTTCTCATATGAGCAAAAGTTTCAACCATAGACCCCTGGCCAATGGTTGAAACAATTGCCAAAGCGCCAAATACCGCCGATGGCCATTTGCGCAGCCAGGCCATAATCATGAGGAAAAACGCCGGATGCCCAATGAAAATTTCCTTTGAACGCGGCCGTGCATAAAAAGTCTGCTCCAAAAAGGCGCGTATCTTAAGCTCAAATCCCGGCACAAAGATACCGCTTGAGTTGCCAGAACGCTTAATGAAAATAAAGAGCGCAAATAAGAGGCACAAGAACGCCACAAAGGTTTTCACATACATCTGCGTATCCAAAATTTCTTTAAGCTGCGTAATTAAGCCCGGCGAATTGAGCGGGTTATCATCATCAAAGATGTTAAAGCGCTGCAAAAGAGCGATGCCAACCAAAATTATCGGCATGATGAAGGTAAGCTTTATGCCGCGGAAAATATCAATTTCCATGAAATAGCGCGTATCTGCTAAAATTCCCGAAACATAAGCTGCCCCCATAAGGGAGATGGCACTCGTCACGACAATGGACAAAATCGCCAAAAGAGCGATTTTGCCTAAAGAGCTCTTTTTGCTGCGACTAGAGCGCGACAGGCTCAAGAGAATAAAAATCATCGCCAGAGCCGGGAACAAATTAGCAGAGGCCAAAGCACCCAAAATGCGAATTTTATTGCCGTGTCCCATCGCCAAAGGAACCGTGCAAATAAGAGCCGTCAAAATAAAAAGATAGTACTGATATTTGAGCTTGAAGTTAGGCACGACCTGAGAAAGATAAACAACGCCAGCAGCACAAACACCCCAAAGCAGCAAAATATGCAAGATGGCATTGCCATCGTAAACGGGAAAAGTGCTCGCCGGACCAATTTTGAAGCCCTTTTCGATAAGGTGTGCACGCGTCTTGGAAAAATATTCGAGATTCGTCGCCAAAAGGCTCATGCCCGGTGCCGGCTTTTCATAAGGACGCAAAAGGTCAATGCGAATATTGCGCTCTTCATCAGAATTGCTCCAGCGTTCTACAGCTATCGACATCTTCAGCTTAGGCTGTTCCGACTTGGGTATCGTATAAAGGCGGGCGCCACGATAATCAAGGTCTGCAGCAAGGTCGATAAGCCCTTTTTGCGGATAAAAGCGAAGCTGCGTAACATTTTCAATCATGCCGAGCGTGATATGGCGCTCGTTCATTTTTTGCGCCGTATAAGAAACCAAATCAGGCGCACCTAAAACTTCTGGTCCAGAAAAAACGATATCTGATACCTTTATGCCTTTTAAGCGGTCAAATACCGCGTCAATATCGCGCTTATCGACATTTTTATAATTGCTGGGGCGAGCAATTACATAAAAACCTGCCGCATTGACGGCTTTCATCTCGTCTGTTGGCATTCCCATATTCATCTTGAGAAAATCATCGTAGGAAGCCTTGACTTGAAGGACTTGTTCATCGCCAATTTGCAATTTTTTAACGCGATTTTTACCGAGCCTAAGCACTAAATCTTCCTTGAGCTCAGAAAAAGTCTTGGGGTCATTGCCCGTTACATAAACGTCATCAGCCTTTATCTTATGCTGCGCGACCATTGCACGCCAAGCCGGGCTCATCAAAGAGCCATTATGATAACGCTCGATGAGCAAACTGCCCGGCGTGGCCGCAGCCTTGCCACTGGCATTTAACTTTTTAAAGGTCGTTTCATAAACGGCCAATGAGGTAATGCCAGATTTTTTCACCTCGGAGAGTACCTCAGAAGGCGGCAATCCCTCTGTAGCCGCTAATTTCAGAACATCTTCATAATCGAGCGCCAGCTCAACGGTATTGTTGTTTCGCTCAATCTGATAGCGCTGAAAGCTAATCACTAAACCCGCGATAAGGCCAATAGCAATGATTAGCAAAAAAAAGCGGCTTGTCTTGAAGCTTTTCAAAATTTTTCCCACCTTCGCTATTCTTTAGACATACCGGCTTCAACTAAAATCTGGCCATTTTCCTGCTCTATCCTAAAGATTTTAGCGCCAAACGGCAGTCGCTCCTTATTGATAAGCAAAATATTTTCCATCTTGTTTAGCGTAATCCTGCCGAGGAAATTATTTTCAACATCCATACGCTGCGTTCTGAAATAGATATTACCGTCAGATGTATATACCTGTCCGACCAAATGCGCAGAGATGGAATTCTCAAAAAGCGGTATTGAGGCATTGACATCTATTGCCTCTGGCGTAATATTAACCTTGACATTTTTGGCCTTGCTAATTTTTTTGGCAATCAGTTCCTGCAATTCGCTCTCATCGATTGTGCCGGAAAGCTGCAAATTACCAACCTTTTCAATTTTTAAATGCCCCGTTAAAAGTTCGGGCAGCGATATATGCAGGTCTTTGCCTTTTAAGGAGAGATTCCCTACTTGTACCTGGCCAAAATTAGCACCGGAAGCCGTGTAGTCAATCTCATCTAAACGCCCCGTCAAAATCATAAATGCTGGCTTTGTCTGCACGCTGCCTTCAACCTGCTGCGCCTTGACCGTACTTTGCAGATAATGACGCACCAAAAATGAGGTGTAGCTAGGCAAGAACAAATTTGTCAAAACAGCCAGCACAATGATGATACCCGATACGATAATCAAGCCTTTACGCAAAATAATCACTCAACTCCATCTATTACAAATAACCATTTGCCTTCATTTTTAAATAGCCTTCGATAAATTGATTGAGCTTGCCATCCATTACGCCTTGCGTATCACTTGTTTCTATATTGGTACGATGGTCCTTAACCAGATTATAAGGGTGGAATACATATGACCTTATCTGGCTGCCCCATTCGATTTTTTGCTGCTCGCCTTCGAGCTTAGATAGCTCTTCTTCCTTTTTTTGCATCTCAAGCTCAAAAAGTTTGGCACGCAATAATTTAAGGCACTGCTCCTTATTTTGCAGCTGTGAGCGCTGCGTCTGGCACTGCACAACGACACCGGTAGGAAGATGCGTCATGCGCACTGCCGAGTCCGTCTTATTGATATGCTGACCGCCCGCACCGCTAGCGTGATAGGTATCGACGCGAACATCCGCCATATTGATGTCAACTTCAACATTATCATCAATTTCCGGCATTACGTCGCAAGCCGAAAAAGAGGTATGCCGCCGTGAATTGGCATCAAAGGGCGAGATGCGTACGAGCCTGTGCACGCCCTTTTCCGACTTTAAATAGCCGTAGGCATTATGGCCTTTAATCAAAAGCGTAGCTGATTTCACCCCTGCCTCATCGCCGGGCAGAAGGTCTGCCGTCTCGACAGTGAACCCATTTATTTCAGCCCAGCGCCCATACATGCGAAGCAGCATCTGCGTCCAATCCTGCGCTTCCGTACCGCCCGCACCGGCGTGCAATGTCAAGATGGCATTATTGGCATCATATGGCTCAGAAAGGAGAATTTCAAGCTCGAGCTTTTCCATTTCCTCGCTCAGCGCCTCTATTTCCGTCTCCACTTCAGAGCAGACGCTCTCGTCTTTATCTTCCATGCCCAATTCCCAGAGCATCTTTAAATCATCATATTTTTGCATGAGCCCATTATAGCGCTCAACGGTTTCTTTGAGCGCATTGAGTTCGGTCGATATCTTTTGCGCTTGCGCCGTATCATCCCAAAAAGCAGGCTCACCCATTTTATATTCTAATTCTTCAATTTTTACCTTTTTATCAGCGACTTCAAAGTGAAGCCCCCATTTCCTCTAATTTTTTTCCAATATTGCTGATTGTCGTACGCAAATCTTCCAGCATTATTTTCACTTCCTAACTTTTTTATTTATTGCGGCCACAGCAATTTTTATATTTCTTGCCGCTGCCGCACGGACACGGGTCATTGCGCCCGACACTTTCCTTTTTGACGATTGGCTTTTTCTTCGCCGGCTCCGCCGATTCACCGCCATGAGAAGTTGTAGCATTTTTCAGCGGGTCTTCACGCGGTTCTTCTTCCGTGATGATATTGACGCGATACATGAGCTTTACTACTTCCTCTTGGATGCTGTTAATCATCGCCTGGAACATATCATATGCCTCAATTTTGTATTCAACGAGCGGATTGCGCTGACCATATGCTCTAAGCCCAATGCCTTCGCGCAAGAGGTCCATTTCGTCTAAATGTTCCATCCACTTATTGTCAACCACTTTGAGCATGACAATGCGCTCTAATTCACGCATATTGTCTTCGCCAAAGAGCTTTTCGCGTGCCTTATACATTTCATCGGCCAGGGCATAAAGATTTTCCTTGAGCTCGTCACGGCTCATCTTTTCAATATCTTCGCGCGTATATTTGCCTTCTGGCGCATAGATTTCTTCTACTTCTTTTAAGAGAGATTCAATATCCCACTCTTCTGGATAGACCTTTTCATTGGCATAGCGGTCCATAATGCCATCGATGAGGTCGCGCGTCATCTGCTGAACATTATCGCGCAAATTATCGCCCGTCAACACCTTGCGGCGCTGACTATAAATGACTTCGCGCTGCTGGTTCATGACATCGTCATAGTCAAGAACATGCTTTCTAATATCGAAATTGCGCGCTTCCACTTTCTTTTGCGCCTTTTCGATAGAGCGCGTAATGAGCTTATGCTCTATCGGGTCATCTTCACCCATCCCCAGCTTATTCATGATATTGGCGATGTTATCAGAGCCAAAAAGGCGCATCAAATCATCTTCCAAAGAAAGATAAAAACGCGAGGTGCCCGGGTCGCCTTGACGGCCGGCACGGCCGCGCAACTGATTATCAATACGGCGTGATTCATGACGCTCTGTGCCGATAATATGGAGCCCCCCGATTTTCTTTACTTCATCAGGTAAAGAAATATCTGTGCCGCGGCCGGCCATATTGGTTGCAATTGTTACAGCGCCAAGCTGACCTGCATTGGCAACTATTTCTGCTTCTTTTTCATGATATTTAGCATTTAAGACGTTATGCGGTATTTTCTTTTTCTTTAATGCTGCACTGATTTCTTCTGACTGGACAATTGAAGTCGTGCCGACCAGGACGGGCTTTTGCGCCTTATGGTACTCATCAATGGCGTTGACAACTGCCTTCAACTTGGCTCGCTTCGTCTTATAAATGACATCGGGATAGTCAATGCGCTGAATCGGTTTATTGGTCGGAATGACAACGACAGGCAGTTTGTATATTTTCTGAAATTCGCTTTCTTCCGTCTTAGCCGTACCCGTCATGCCGGCAAGCTTGTCGTACATTCTAAAATAATTTTGGAATGTGACGGTTGCAAGAGTCTGCGACTCGCGCTGAATCTTAACATTTTCTTTCGCTTCAATCGCCTGATGCAGCCCATCCGAATAACGGCGTCCAAACATGAGACGACCTGTAAATTCATCGACAATGACAATTTCGCCGTCACGGATAACGTAATCGCGGTCAAGCTTCATAAGTGCCTTCGCGCGCAGAGCCTGCGTAAAGCAATGCGACATTTCAATATTGGCCGGGTCATAGAGGTTTTCTATATTGAGAGCTTTTTCAACCTTCTTTACCGCTTCTTCTGAAGGCGAGACAGTCTTTTCCTTTTCATTAATAGTAAAATCTTCGCCTTCTTTTAATGGCTCAACAGCATGTGCCATTATCGCATACATTCCCGTCGATTTCGTGCCCGGACCGGAAATAATAAGTGGGGTACGCGCTTCATCAATGAGAACGCTATCGACTTCGTCGATAATTGCATAATGCAAATCACGCTGTACCATCTGGTCTTTTTCAATGACCATGTTATCGCGCAGATAGTCAAAGCCGAATTCATTATTCGTACCAAAGGTGACATCGCAATTGTAGGCAAATTTGCGCTCAGCAAAGTCCATGTCGTGTGCCACACGTCCTACTGAAAGGCCAAGCGTTTCATACAATTTGCCCATCCATTCACTATCGCGCTTAGTCAAATAGTCATTAACCGTAATCATATGGACGCCCTTACGGCTCAGAGCATTTAGATAAACCGGACAAGTAGCCACAAGCGTCTTGCCTTCACCAGTTTTCATTTCGGCTATCTTGCCTTCATGCAGGCAAATGCCGCCAATGAGCTGCACATCAAAATGGCGCATACCCAAGGTACGACGCGAAGCTTCGCGTACAACGGCAAATGCTTCCGGCAAAATCGAATCCAGGCTCTCGCCATTATCAATCCTTTCGCGGAAATCATTCGTGCTCAAATAAAGCTTGACATCACTAAGTTTCCTGTAATTTGGTTCCAACGAATTTATTTTCTCGACGATACCACGCATTCTTTTAATTTCTTTTTCGTTATTATCGCCAAGTAATGATTTTAAAAAACCAAACAACAAATTCACCTCTCATATTTAAAAGCCGTATAACTAAAATTCATACCAATTTTAGATACAAAAATAGACTATATAGAATAATATCAAACAATCAAAGAGAAGTCAAAGCTAAGGCCATCTTTCTTTCAAATTAACACCAGCAATTTTTCAAAAAATTTATTTCACCGGCAAAAGGGAAAATACGCCCTTTACTGTGTCAAAAATTTTATCTTATTATTGGTAAGAAAAATATTATAAAATTTTTTCAAAAAATGTATTGACATTTTCATTCACTAGCCGTATAATTATTTACGTTGCCGCAACAAAGAACAATGTGTTGCAGCGAAATGCGGAAATAGCTCAGTGGTAGAGCACCACCTTGCCAAGGTGGGGGTCGCGAGT
>JAHHSR010000049.1 GCA_020025075.1 Pectinatus sp.
AGACTATCTAAGTTGAATTTTATCTTGTGCGGGTATTGAGTCCGCACAAGATGCCGCCATTCATCTCCCACCTAAGATAAAGGAGTCTTCTGGCGGATTATGATAAAAAAAGCGTTGCTGTATGCAACGCTTCCATCACTATTACTTATTCCTTTTATTGAGTTCTTTTTTTGCTTCATTCATAGATGCTTCTGACCAGGTATTATCTACCGCTGGTTCTTTTTGATTTGTTGGCAAACTATCTATAAAATCATCACTTTCTTTAGCTGACTGCCATTTCTTACCAATTTCTTCAACTTGCGCTTTAGTAGCAAGATAATCATTGTTCAGCTTTGTATCATCCGTAGCCAGTTTTTTCATCTTATCCAATTTTTGCTGTATCTGCTTGCCTAGTTCCTCATGTTCCTTTGTGCCAGCTGTATCCGTTTTGCAAGCATCCCATTTTCCTTCAAGCTCGACCAAAGAATTTTTGGTCTGGTTATATTCTTTTTGATTGTTGCCGCAGCCGGCCAGAAAAGCCGTGCAGGAAATCATAAAAACAAATAATAATAATAGCGTACTTCTTTTTCTCATTTCTTTTTCTTCTCCTTTTTTCTTTTCATATCATTCAGCAAGTTCATATATGCCTCTAAAAAGTCTAATTCATCATCTTGCATACGATCTAGCAGAGCGTTAATGCGCTGCCGCCGCAATGAATCAATATAGCAAAATCATTCTGCTAAAAAGCCCCGCTCCTACGCCAAAGCGTTGAAGCGGGCTTTTATTATCAAAAATATCCTATTTCTTATAAAGAAATAGGATATTTCAAAATGCAATACTTGCAATTATTGATTTTCTTTTGCTACTTCAACGAGCTTGCTGAATGCAGCTGCATCGTTAACAGCAAGGTCAGCAAGCATCTTGCGGTTGACAGCTACGCCAGCTTTATTGAGACCGCAAATCATACGGCTATAGGACATACCGTTGAGGCGAGCTGCTGCATTGATACGAGCAATCCAAAGCTTACGGAAATCGCCTTTTTTAGCACGGCGATCACGTCTAGCATAGTAGAGTGCCTTCATTACTGTTTCATTAGCTTTTTTGAACTGCTTGCTCTTAGAACCTTTATAACCTTTGGCAAGCTTTAAGATTTTTTTATGACGGGCATGCGCTGTAACGCCAGTTTTTACTCTTGGCATGAAAATTCCTCCTAAATTGCAATATTAAGCGTACGGCAACATTCTGCTAACGCGCTTGTGATCGGCAGCCGTAACAATAGCGGCTTTTCTGAGATTGCGTTTACGCTTCGGTGACTTCTTTTCCAAGATATGGCTCTTGAAGGATTTATTGCGTTTGTATTCACCTGTACCAGTAGCAGTGAAACGCTTTGCTGCTGCACGACGAGTTTTCATTTTAGGCATTATTATTTCCTCCCTTATTTTGCTTTGGTGCTAGAATCATCGTCATGTTCTTGCCTTCTAGTTTTGGATTGCGTTCAACATTGACGTATTCCGAAAGGGTAGAAGCGACTTTAAGCAATAGCTCGTTGCCAATTTCAGGATGCGACACTTCACGGCCGCGGAACATGATTGTGACCTTTACCTTATTACCATCAGTGATGAAACGCAGCGCATTTTTGGTTTTCACCTCAAAGTCATGCTGCTCTATATTAGGGCGAAGCTTTACTTCCTTCACCGTGATAATCTTTTGTTTTTTTCTGGCTTCCTTTTCCCGCTTTTGCTGTTCATAGCGGTATTTGCCAAAATCCATAATGCGGCACACAGGCGGTTTAGCCTTTGGTGCAACCTCAACCAAATCAAGATGGCTTTCCTCGGCCTTAGCCAGTGCTTCACGTACCGGCATGATTCCGAGCTGATTGCCATTTACATCTGTGACGCGCACTTCCCTAACACGGATTTCTCCATTAATTCTCAAGCTGTCTTTACTAATAAAAAATCACCTCTAACTGAAAATTTTTATAAAAAAAAGGCGGCACAAAGCCACCTCATAAATTCCTATGCGCAACCATCTGACTATACATCAGGAGGTGAGAAGCGGTGGCTTCTACTTGAATACTAGAACACTATACCATATTATATTATATTCTGTCAACCTTTTTTCTCATCTTCTTCTACTGCCGTGAGATGGCAATTATCTGGCAAGGCAAACACATCGCCATAGACGCGATAATCAATCTCCTGTACAGCAAAAACAAAATCCTGTGAATTATTATAAATGTAGCCATCACGAGCAAAGACAACATGCTTTTCTCGAATAGCTTTAAGACTCTGCAAAGCAGGATTATCAAGATATTGGTCACAGAATTTTTTAGTATCATATTGTCCAAAATCGCTATAGGTCGGCAAAAAAATATAATCGGGATTTATTTTTAAAAGCTGTTCCGTAGTCATTTCCTGCCCTTCTTTTATCTGTGCCTGGGCACGTCCATTAATGACATCAGCTAAGCGACAGGCCGTATTAAAAGAACTTCCAATACCGCCATACGTCTTCATGATGGACAGCAAAACAACGCTTTTTCTATCTTGCTTAGGAATTTTAGCTACTTTCTTTTCCAAAGATGAAAGCTTCTTATCCATCTTTTCGATAAGAACCTGCCCTCTTTGCGGTTCACCTATAGCCCTGCTGATAAGCTGGATATTTTCCCTAATTTGCGGCACATTAGAAGGATTGCGACAAACGACAACCTTAAGGCCGGCTGAGCGCAAAGCCTTTACCTTATTGGCAGCTACCCAGCTTGGCGCAATGACCAAATCAGGCTTTAAAGCAATTATTTCTTCAGCACTTGGATTTTGTATCGTTCTTTTTACCTGTCTTGCCAGCTCATAAACATTTGAGCTGGCCTTATCCTGCAAAATCTTATTTACTGCTACGAGCTTTTCAGGCTTTACTAACCCCAAGACAACATCATCTGTTGTCGCCGATAAGGTCAAAATACGCTGCGGCTTATGGGACATTTTCGTAATATGCCCCGTTATGTCGGTAATTTGATAAGCAACGGTCTGCTGTGTTTTCTGATTAGGCAAAGCACAGCCACCTAAGAAACAGCAAAAGACAATTGCCAAAAACAAAAGCGGCAGTTTTTTCACTAAAATACAGCTGCACCTCAAAGCACAGCCTCCCCCCTTCTTACTTCAAACTTCGCTCTTTTTGCGACTATTTTTTAATAAATACAAAAAATAAGGTGTACCGATAAAGGCGGTCATAATACCAACGCGAATTTCAGCATTCGGCAAAATCACCCTGCCCACCGCATCGCACAAAACGAGGAAAGCTGCACCCAAAATAGCCGATAATGGCAGCAAGCTGCGATGGTCAGGTCCTGCTAAAAGGCGCACCATATGCGGCACAACAAGACCGACAAATCCAATATTTCCGCTAATACAAACGCTTGATGCCGTCAAAAGAGAAGCAATGGCCAAAAACAACACTCTATAAAGACCAACCCGCATGCCGATGGCACGTGCATTAACTTCTCCCAGTACTAAAACATTAAGCTGACGAGAGAGCAAAAAGGCAAGCATAAGGCTTAAAGCTATTGGAAAAAAACCGATTTCAACATGGATCCAGCGTCTATAATCAAGACCGCCTACTGTCCAGAATAGATACTGCTGTACCTGCTGCTCGCTTGCATTTGTCAAAATGGCTGAAGCTACTGCCCCCAAGAAAATACTGATTACAACGCCTGATAAAAGAAGCTGCACCGTTTCTATTCGTCCACGATTGAATGCCAAAAAAATAATTGCGGCCACTGTCAATATGGCACCACCAAAAGCAAATGCAGGCAAAGAAAGCGGATAAAGAGCTGCATACCCAAGACAGATAGCAATTACCGCTCCTAGTGCCGCACCGCTAGAAATACCAATAATACCAGGGCCTACGAGAGGATTGGCAAAAATTCCTTGCAAAACAGCCCCAGCAGTGCCTAATCCTGCGCCGACCAAAAGACCAACAAGCGTGCGTGGTAAGCGCAAATACCATATTACTGCCTGCTCTTTTTCAGTTATTGGCACATCAAAAAGAAAAGGCAAATTCCATATCCGGCAAAAAAAGGCTGCTACTTTCTCTGGTGCTATTTTCATCTGTCCCCAGCAAAGAGAAGCCGCAACGGAAAAAAGCAAGAATAAAAAAGCGACCAGCCATATTTTTGCCGTATTCTTTCTATTCACAATCGTTTGCCCCTTCCGTATAGATATCCCAATGGTTTGTTGTACTATTTTTCACACACTTAATTGACATTCCATATGCTCGCGTCAGATTTTCTTCTGTCATTATACTATCCGGCGTTCCCGTACCCAAAAGACCGCCTCGCCCTACAAGAATGAGCTGAGAGCAAAACCGTGCTGCCAGATTAAGCTCATGCAGAACCAAAAGAACTGCCTTTCCTCTGCGGCAAAGTCCTTGGCATAAACGCAGCAATTCCTCCTGATAGCAAATATCAAGGCCTGCTGTCGGTTCATCCAAGAGAAGCACTGGTGATTGCTGTGCCAAAATTCTAGCCAAAAAGACGCGCTGACACTGCCCGCCCGAAAGAGCGGCAATACTTCTTTGCGCCAAATCTTCAATCCCCATATAACAAAGAGCCTGCTCAATAATTTTTTCGTCCTCATTTGTCTCGCCATGCCACCAGCCGTGATAAGGGTATCGCCCAGTTGCGACAATATTACGAACAGAAAAATCAAAAGGAATGCTCATATCCTGCGGCAAATACGCCATTTTTTGCGCTAATTGCTTAGGAGAAAACGTCCTTATTTCCTCTCCCATTATTTTCACCGTACCGCTTAGGCGTGGCAAAAGATTGGCCACCGTCTTCAAAAGCGTACTCTTTCCTGAACCATTGGCTCCAATAATTCCCATCATTTGCCCTGGCTGCAAAGAAAACGATATATCCTGTAAAACAATCCTATCTCCATATCCACTGCTCAATTTTTTTACAAGCAACAATTTGTCATTCACCTTCTTCAGCTCATTTTTATGCTAAACATTTTCTTTGCAATTGTAATGCAGCGATAATACTTTGACAATCGGAAGCCAAAAATTCATGTACCAAAAAACGCGGTGATAACTCTTGCAAAAGCCAGCCTACCTTTTCATGCTGAAAGGGGCGATGCTCATCAGTGCAAAGAATATAATGCATATCATCAGCATCAAATCTTTTACCTTGCCGAACCGCTGTCGTATAAGCACCAGAAGCTGAATAATGCAGGTGTATAACCTGTACACTATCTTTTAAACATGAAAATAATTTTTTGTTTTTCTTTAAATAAATATTAGCTTGTTTTTCATTACATATTTTCATGCTTGTATTGAGAAAGTGTCCTACATCAAACAAAAAGCCTTTGCTCTCTCGCTTAATACCTTCCAAAAAGCGATATGCCAAGGAGAAATCGCTAAAATTAAGACCAGGCCACCAGAGATTCTCAAATAACAACAGGCAATCAGAGGCAATATATTTTTCCCAAGGCAATATATTGACTAACTGCATCGCAGCCCAAAGCACATCTGCATCAGTATAACGATAAGCTCTATTTCTTATTTGCGCCGGACCTATCTCTGCAACATGAAAAACAAGATACTGCGGCATAATTTTTTCAAAAAAAGAAAAATTTTTCTGCCATTTTTTGAGCCATTCGCGTTTTTTAAAGCCACCATAAATATTTTTTATACTATTAAGCTGATAAACATCATAAAGATGATGTCTATCATGAAGCCAAAAATCAAGCCAAGACGGCCAAAACCATAAATGCACTCCTTTTATAAAATCAGGTTGATATATTTTAAAATCAACTGGCCCACAAATCATAAGTTCTATGCCAGAAAGTCCATTTTTTAAGGAAAATTGAGCTAAGCCACCATATTGTGCCAATGAATAATCCATTTCTTTCGTATTGGCCATATTTATTAATTCCTGCACAATACTACCTCCTTTTCCACCAAATTGACAGCTAAACTCAAAAATGCTACGATAAAAATAATTTATCAAAGGATTACTATATAGCTTATGAAAAGATATCACAAAACCATTTTTTTGACAACTCTTTTGGCTATATTGCCGGGACACATAGCCCTTTCAAACGATTGCCAGCAAAAAGAGGAAATCGCTATTGTTAAAACTCCAGATATCATCTTATCTCCCTCGCGGTTAACCCTATGTAAAAAAGGGTATACAGATAAAAAAAGCAAAGAACTTGATGAAGCCCCGGCAATAAAAGCTCTCTATATGCGCTATCGCCTCAGCATGAACGAGGGATTAGCTCGCAGCAAAAAAATTACGTCTTCTTCTAACGCCCGCAAGTATAACAGGACGCTAGAAACAATACCATTACTTTTGGGCGAGAAGAAAAATATCCAGGCTTGTTTTTATCATGATATGTCAGAGCAAAATAAATCTGCTTTTTTTCCTCTCGGCAATCCCTCTGGCAATAAAAATCAACTACATAGAAAAGAGCCTTTTTATGGTCTTATCTGGCAAAGAGGCTGGCGCTTAAGTGATAAGACATTTGTTACTTCAGGTCTTGGCTGGCAAAAAGAAGAATATTACCCATCAATAGAAAACTATCAAAAGCTATCATTTAAGTCTCGCCAAACCTGGAGCTTCTTTTCCCAACTTGAGCATGCGCCAGATGCCCAAAGTACCGCTTCCTTCAGTTTACGACATACTTTTTCTAAATCCGATGACAAAAATTATAGTAATTTGAGCCTAGCAGGTAGTATCGTACGCAAGATGAGTGCTGCAGATACTTTATATTTTAGTACACGACAATCATTTGATTTACCCACTTTTTCCCAGCTATACGGCGCACAATTTATTGCCCTTGCCAATTCCAATCTAAAACCACAAACAGGCATCAGTTACGAATTAGGCTGGAAGAAAAACCACGATAAACACAAATGGCAAACGGCTATTTTTCGCACGGCAATCAAAAATAGTATCGCTGGAACGCGAGAACGTCGTTTAGCCAATTACCGCTATGAAAATGAAGATTTTCATAACAGCGGTCTTGTAATTCTTTCTCAATATTAGCGCAAGACAAAACCTCCACTATACATGGGGCATTACCTATCAAAATCCCCGCGTCAAAACTAATCAAAAAAATTACTGGGATGATAAATATGGCCGTATTCAATTCACGGGGCAACTTGATTATAAAAAAGGAAAATTGTCGGCTAGCCTTTATGGTTCTTATATGGGAAGGCGCGTCAAAACACCACGCTACAAACATTCATTTTCTACAAAACCTTATCTTCTCACAAATTTCCGTGCTTCCTACGCAATAGATACAGCTAACGAAATCAAGCTATCTATCAACAAATCCTTTAACCATAATAGCAGTACCGCTCATTCGTCATCCTCATATCGCTATGCACCCATTGATTATCTAGTGATATTCAATCATAAATTCTGATTAATAATCAGCATTGACAATCGATAAAGAAAATGATAGCATAATTTTTGTTAATATAATAATCTAAAAATCAGGTGTCCGCAAGGACTTAATAGAGAAGTCGGTATAAGCCGACGCGGTCCCGCCACTGTAATGGGGAACATCTGCACAAGCCACTGAAAAAAATTTTTTTTGGAAGGCGCAGCAAATTGTGATGAACCAAAGCCAGGAGAACTGCCTGATTTATAATACCATTAGCACCTACGAGCGATAGGAAGGTATTTGTCAAAACTATTTTTGTATAGCTTTTCACTATCGCAGTGAAAAGAATTTTTTAGTTTAGGGAGGTTTTCCATGTGAAAAAAAAGACTTTGCGCAAAATAATTTTGACATCGGCTGCTAGCAGTATCTTCATTCCAAGCGTAGTGGCTGCAGCAGCAAATACCAAACCGCCTGCTGTCAGCTCACCTCAATTTAACTTATCCGAAGAAATTATTACTGCAACCAAAACACCACAAAAACTCTCTCAGGTTAATGCCGATGTAACAGTCATTACCAAAAAGCAAATTGAACAACACCACTATAAAAACGTATTTGACGCTCTTTCTGATGTGCCTGGTATCACAATAAAAAAATACGGTCCTATAGGCTATGAGGCAACAAATTCTCTTTGCCTCAATGGATCACCTAATATTGTCGTTTTAGTCAATGGTGTCAAGCAAAATCCACCTGGCCTTACAGGCTGCACGGGTGCACAGATTCTTTCCATGTATAACGACATGGGAAATATTGAACGTATCGAAATCCTTCATGGCTCCGCCTCAACACTTTATGGTGCTGACGCAGAAGGCGGCGTCATCAATATTATCACAAAAAAATTCAAAAACCCGGCAACTATCATAAAGGGAAGTTACGGCAATTTCAACACAGCCAAATACTCATTTGAAACGCAAGGTCTTTCCTCAGATCAAAATTTATCCTATCGATTTTTTTATCAAGGCGACAAGCAAGGCAATTATCGTGATGGCAAAGGAATCACATGGAGCCCACACCAACACGATTCTACAATATCCATTGCACTCAATCAAAAATTAAACGGCGGCTTAGATGACCTTAATTTTTCTTTCAACCAAACAAAATACATCAGCAAATATGGTGCTCTTTGGGAAACTGGTAAATTTGCTGATTTTACGCAAAAAAATTATACTTTTCGCTGGCAACACGAATTTGATGCTACATCTAGCAACCAGTTGTCTTTTAGCAAAAATTACCTCGAAAATAATTTTATCTCTGAAAATACCGATTTAACTGTCAGCAATCTTAATTTTTCTGATCAGTTCAACAAAAAAATCGGCAAACACCTCTTGAGCTTCGGTTTCGAGCACAATGAGGACAATGCCGATAAAATACCGTACGCCGTAATCAACTCTGCCAGTTCTATAACTAGTGCGCTTTATTTGCAAGACCAATATCAAGCCAATAATAATTTTTCATTTACAAGCGGTATCAGATACACCAATAATACTATCTTCGGTAAGCATTACAGTCCTTCGTTTACCATTGGCTATACGCAAGGAAAAGCTCATCTATATTCTTCTTATACTGGCTATTATCTAGTGCCCACACTTTATCAACTTTATGCGCCATCTGGCAATGTGAACTTAAAAGCAGAAAGTGGCAACACAAAGTCACTGGGGATGATTTACAAATTTGACAATAAAAATAATTTAACTGCTAATTATTTTGTTCGCCATAGCAAACATATCATCAATTATAACTATTCCACCAGCCACTACGCTAATTTGCCCGGCGAAAATATCACAAGCGGCTGGAATATGAACTTTAATCATCGCTTTGATTCCTTCTGGAGCAGCAATGTTTCCTATACACATACAAGTTTTCCAAATGGAATAGAATATTTACCGAGCAGCCAATACAATATTGGCCTAAATTATCAAAATCGCAGTTTTGAAGCCAATTTAACAGGGAGCGGCTATATAGATATTGCAACACCACATCTATCTACTCCTGCTCTACCAACTAATACCTACTGGCTTTGGAACTTTAATGCCAATTATAAATTAACTTCCAATAAAAGCATCTATTTATCTATAAATAATATTTTTGATAAATACTATGCTAACTGCAGCAACGTAGCATGGGGATCCCCTGAACAATGGTGGACTAATCCTGGACGCTCAATCATAGTCGGCTTTAAATACCAATTCTAAGTATCCCCGTCCAAAATAACCAACTTTGTGAGCGCATGTGCTTGCTAAAAGGCGGAAACTTCCTACTTCTACGGAGAACGGTACCACTTCCCAAAAAAGCTGCGGTGTCCTGCAATCTCTCCGCGGCATAGATTCCCATGCGCCCCATGGTATTCCATTCTTTCTTTTCCATGAGGACAATGATATGGCTCAATTACTTGCGTAAATTCGCCGTACTCGCTTTCCTCCCCCCACCTAAATAGTGGAGGGACTTTTGCATTAAAGAAATTCCTATAAAAATAGTAAAAGCCCCTTCTATAATAGAAGGGGCTTTTGTCATAAAGTACCGCCAAAAAATACTCAGCGCAAAGAAAAAGTCATTATCAGTTTCATTTTTAATAAAGGACAGCTCTAGCTCTCTTTAGCTGATTTTTCTTGCAGTTATGGACATGTCCTTATTGCGTGATTTCTTTTTTTCCTTCGAGCGCATAATTGATAACTAATTCACGTTCAGGAGCAATTGTCGATATTGCATGCTTGTAAATAAGCTGATTTTTATTATTGCTATTCAAAATGACAATAAAGTTATCAAAACCTACTACATTGCCGCGCAGCTGAAAGCCATTGACCAAATAGATAGTCACGCTCACGTTTTCTTTACGCGCCTGATTCAAGAAAGCATCTTGCAAGTTAATCATATTATCCCTCTCCATTCATACTTTATATACTTATTGCTTGGAAAACTTCTTTTTAACAAGCTCTATTGCCTTTTCTAAAAGCTGTTTATCCGAAAGGGCATTAGCATCAAGCCAATCAATATAAGGCATTTTGCGGTACCAGGTAAGCTGGCGCTTGGCAAAGTGCCGCGTCACCTTCTTCGTTTCATCCGTTGCCTCTTCTAAGGAGCATTCACCAGCCAGATAAGCATTAATCTGCTTATAGCCAATAGCATTCATAGCGCGTTCTTCACGCGTATGCCCTTTTTGTAACAAACCCTCGACCTCAGCAACGAAACCTTGCTCAAGCATAATCTCAACGCGCCTATTGATGCGCTCGTAAAGATGCGCCCGCTCGCGCTCAAGACCGATAACCAAGGCATCATAGCAGAGTGCGCCCTCCTGTGAAAAACTGCAGCCTGTCGAAATCCGCTCCTTATTGTATCGATGCACTTCAAGAGCACGGATAACCCTGTTCAAATCATTTGTGTGCAATCGTGCAGCCGTTTCGGCATCGACTTTAGCCAAAAGGTCATGCACATATGCCTTGCCCTTTTCTTGAGCCAGATTCTCCAAATACTTTCTATATGCCGTATCTTCAGGTGCGGCGTTAAACTTATACCCTTCCAAAAGAGCCTTGAGATATAATCCCGTGCCACCGGCAATAATCGGCATCTGGCCTTTGGCCGTCATTTCGTCTATCAGCTGGCTCGCCAGACGGCAAAACTCGACAGCATCAAATTTTTCTGAACCGTCGCAGATGTCAATCAAATAATGCTTGACACCGTCCCGCTCCTTGATTGACGGCTTGGCCGTGCCAATATCAAAGCCACGATAAACGAGCATCGAGTCTCCGGAGATAATCTGTGCTTTAAGTACCTTAGCAAGCTCAATGCTCAGCTTTGTCTTACCGACGGCTGTCGGTCCCAAAATAACGATAAGCGGTTGCTTTTTCTCTGTGATAGGTTCCATTACTTGCTTAAAACAAGCGATTCGCCTGGTTTTACTATTTTAACGGTCGTCGTCGGCACGCTTTCGGCAATCTGCTTAAATTCTTCTGGGTCCTGCTTGATAACTGGCCAAGTATTATAATGCACGGGAATGACATTATGTGCCTTCAAAAATTGTGTGGCACGCGCGGCATCTTCTTTGCCCATCGTATAGTTATCGCCAATCGGCAAAATTGCATAATCAATTCTTTCCTTGGCACCAATAATCTGCATGTCCGTAAAAAGACTGGTATCTCCTGCATAATAAAGCGTTGGGCCGTCAATTATGCTAATTACATAACCGCAGGCAAGTCCTCCTGCTACGCCGCTGCTATGCACGGCTGGCGTCATGCGAACATAGCCAAAAGGAAAGCGATAGGAGCCGCCGATATTTAATGGGTGCGTATTTTTTGCGCCCGGGCATAAGGAGAGAACTTCTGGAATACCGATGAGCGTTGCACCCGTGCGCTCAGCTATCTTTTCAGCATCGCCCAAGTGGTCAAAATGAGCATGCGAAACCAAAATGTACTGGCACTGAACCTCCCACGACTAAAGTCGCGGGGTTCTTGCTTCATTGACCAATGCTTA
>JAHHSR010000005.1 GCA_020025075.1 Pectinatus sp.
ATAAAAGCAAGCTAAAGCCTTGCCTCGGGGCACTTGGACTGCCCCTTGGATTTCAAAAATCTCCTGCCAGCAAAGGGAGAAGTCCAAATTACAAAATAAGAGGAGAGATTTCTCAATGTCAGGACATTCAAAATGGGCAAATATCAAGCGGAAAAAAGGCGCCAATGACGCTATTCGCGGCAAGATTACCACTAAAATTGGGCGCGAAATCACCGTCGCCGTCCGCATGGGCGGCAGCGACCCGGTAGGCAACATGCGCTTAAAATTGGCTCTTTCTAAAGCCAAGGCCAACAATATTCCCAAGGACAACATCCAGCGCGCTATCCAAAAGGGATTGGGCGCAGTCGAAGGCAGCAATTACGAAGAGCTCGTCTATGAAGGATATGGTCCGGGCGGCAGCGCTGTCATGCTCGACATCCTGACGGACAACCGCAACCGCACCGCCGCTGACATCCGCCATCTGTTTTCCAAATACGGCGGCAACCTCGGTGAAACGGGCTGCGTCAACTGGCTGTTTAAGCAAAAGGCAGTTTTCATCGTCGATAAGGAAACTTATGACAATGAAGACGAACTCATGACTATTGCGCTTGACGCTGGTGCCGATGATTTCAAGGCAGAAGATGACAGCTTTGAAATAACGGCAGACCCTGCCGATTTTGATGCCATTGCCAAAGCACTAGAAGACAACAAGATTGAAACCGTTCAGGCAGAAATTACAATGGTTCCCGACACGACGGTGAAGCTTTCTGGCAAAAGCGCTGAAAAAATGGTTACGCTCATCGATGCCCTAGAAGAACATGATGACGTGCAGAGTGTTTACTCGAATTATGAAATAGAAGAAGACGAAAGCGACGCATGATTGCGCTCGGCATTGACCCCGGTACTGCCATCTGCGGCTACGGCATTGTGAAATTGGAACGCAGCCGCCTGCAGGCCTTGGAATATGGCGCCGTGTTCACAAGCCCTAAAGCGCAGATGCAAGATAGGCTGCTGAAAATTCACGAGCAGATTGGTGCCCTCATTGAAAAGTATCAGCCCGACATCATGGGAGTCGAGCAGCTCTTCTTCAATCGCAACGTCACAACGGCCATACCGGTAGGGCAAGCACGCGGCGTCATTTTGCTCAGTGCGGCAGAACATAACTTGCGCCTTGTCGAACGCACGCCCATGCAGATAAAGCAGGCCATTGTCGGCACTGGCAGCGCCACTAAAGCACAGGTCATCTACATGGTGCAAAAGATTTTGCACCTGCCCGAAGCACCTCACCCAGACGACGTTGCTGATGCGCTGGCCATTGCCATCTGCGCTACACATTGCGCCAGCAGTCCAATTTGGCGCAATGCCTGAGGAGGAAATTTTCATGATTGGCTATTTAGACGGCACTATGGCGGATTTTTTTGGTGAGATGTGCTTTATCGACGTCAATGGCGTCGGCTATCGCGTCTTTCCCACCACAGCACTGCGTGCCAAGCTAAAAAAAGACGCACGCGTGCGCGTTTATACCTACCTCAATGTCCGCGATGATGCCATGCAGCTTTATGGCTTTGTTTCACTTTCGGAGTATGAGGCATTTGTCCTTCTTATCGGCATTTCGGGCGTCGGCCCTAAAGCCGCGCTTAATATTCTTTCCACCCTTTCCGCCGAAAAGCTCGCCGCAGCAGTAGAGTACAAACAGGTTTCCCTTTTGACCGCAGCTCCCGGCATCGGCAAAAAGACAGCGGAACGCATCATTCTCGAATTAAAGGGCAAGCTCTTAGCGCCGCCCAATGCTTCAGCGCTTATTGAAGCACCGGAAGACCTCTTTTCGCCGCCTGATGAAATGGGCCTAGAAGATGCCATAGATGCGCTTATCGGGCTTGGCTACTCTCGCCAAGAAACGCAGCAGGCCCTAAAAGGTGCCCCAAAAACCGCTTCCGTACAGGAACTCATCAAATTTGGTTTAAAAAAATTAAGCAAATAAAAAAACTGCCGCAAGGCAGTTTTTTCTTAACTAAAAACAAAAAGGTGATTATATTGACCAAAATAACGGCCACGCATAACCCGCTCCTCAAAAAGGCCATCGCCTTAAAGCAGCGAAAATTCCGCAGCGAATATGGCGCCTTCATTGCGGAGGGGACGCGCAATGTCGAGATGGCCCTTGCCTCTGAAATGACTATTGAATACTGCTTGTATACGGAAGAATTTCCTCAAAATGAGAGAAATACACGCTTAATTAAAAAGCTGTTAGAAAAGTGCCCTTGCCATGAAATTTCCCAGGCTTTATTCGCCAAGGTCTCTGATACAAAGACCCCCCAAGGCATTTTAATCGTCCTCAAAAAAAATGACCTCTCCCTCAAAAACCTTACCTTACCTAAAAATATTCCCTTAACTATTGCCGTTTTTGATGGGCTGCAGGACCCTGGCAATGCCGGAACCATCTTGCGCACAGCCGACAGCATGGGAGCCTTTGCCGTCATTGCCCTCAAGGGAACGGTCGACATGTTCTCCCCTAAGGTGGTGCGCGCAACCATGGGCTCCATTTTTTACCTGCCCGTCATCGAGCGCGTCGAGCCGGAAGAGCTTTCAGCCTTTTGCGCCCAAAACGAACTGGTGCTCCTGGCAGCCATGGTCGACAAAAAAGCAAAACCAATTGTAAACATTGATTTTAAACGCCGTTGCGCCATCGTCCTTGGCAATGAAGGAAATGGCATCTCACCGCAAGTTCAATCTCTAGCCAAAGAAAAATTCTTCATCCCCATGCACGGCCGCGCTGAATCGTTAAATGCCGCCAGTGCCGCCGCCATGACCTTTTACGAGGCTGCTCGACAAAACTTTGCTTAGCAAATTGTCCCGCCAGCAATTTGTAAATCCTCTTTTCTTTCTATTGAAATCTCAATCGCAATTTTTATAGCTTTTATCATCATACTAAGACTCATGCTGGCCGTATTGGGCTTATCTATGACTTGCTCTGGTAAAAAGGGAATGTGTATAAAACCGCCACGCACCTTTTTGGGGCTTGCGGACAGCTTATGCATGAGCCCAAAAAATAAATGATTACAGACAAAAGTTCCCGCCGTATTGGAAACACTTGCTGGAATTGCTGCTTTGCGCAATCCTTTAACAATGCTCTTCAAAGGTAAAGTTGAAAAATACGCTGCGGGAGCTTTTTCTATGACAGGTACATCAATCGGCTTATTACCTTCATTGTCGGCAATGCGGTAATCGTCGACATTGATGGCTACGCGCTCGATGGTAATCTCGCTCCTGCCGCCGGCCTGCCCGACACAAATAACAATATCTGGCGATAAAGCATCAATTTTCTCTTCTAAGGCAATAATGCTCTTTTTACAAACGACAGGAATTTGTGCTGTATGCAAGACAACGCCTTCTATCTTTGCTGCGGCAAGCTCTTTGATGATTTCCAACGCCGGATTTATTTTTTCGCCACCAAAGGGTTCAAAGCCGGTAAGCAGTACTTTTTTCATAAAAATCAAATCCTTTCCATATTCTTTCAAAAGGCCAAGCAGTACATAAGGCATATATTAGCAAATAGCATAATGAGCGCAATAAGCATTTGTGCCTTAATTACACTGTTCTTATCCTGCATTTCCAAAAGAGCTGCAGGAACAATATTGAAATTTGCTGCCATAGGAGTGAGAAGAGTTCCCGAATAGCCAGCCAACATGCCGAGGACACCAATCGCCGCCGCATTGCCACTATGCAGTCCTACAAGAAGCGGCAAAGCCAACCCTGTTGTCATGACAGCAAAGGCAGCAAAGGCATTTCCCATAATCATCGTGAAAATAGCCATGCCTAAGCAATAGGCAATTATTGTAAAAATAAGATTTTCTGGTGGCACAATTGAAGAGAAAAGCTGCGAAATTATCTTGCCTACGCCTGCTTTATCGAACAAAAACCCTAAAGCCGCTAAGAGCTGCGATAAAATTGCCGCCCAGCTTATTGCATCCATGAGTCTGCGCCCTTCATTAAACGATTGCCCTATATTGATTTTAGTCATAAACAGCGTATAAATATAAGCAATAATCGCGCCTATGCCAAAGCCTACCAAAGCTCCCCAACTTGTATAAGCAGCAATAAAAAAGGTTATAACGGGAACAATAAGCGTAGGAATAAAAAGTTTATTACCCAATTTTTTAGCCGCAGCAAAACGAAACTTTACTGAAACACTCTTATAATCACCCATACCTACTTGCTTTGCTCCCGCTAAAAGTGCCATAATTACTACCAATATGCCCGTGATATAATATGGCAAATAGCTGCCTATCAGAAACGTTAGCCCATATATAAACCAAAATAAGGCCGATCCTATCCTGTGCGGATGTCTCTTATCCAAAATAGTAAAAAACGTAAAAATCAATAAAAGCATTCCCGTCATTATATAGATATGCTCAAGTGTCAATTTCATGATTTCATCTCCTTATCTGGCAATTGAGCAATTTCTCTCTCTAATTGCTTATCAAAAATCATATAGCGAATAATAATGACAAGAAAAGCAATCAAACCAGTAGATAAGGCGTACTTAGCCATGTCAAGCAAACTAACATTATAGCCAGCCTGCGTCATAACGCCCTTGATGAGCAAAAGGCCACCGGAAGCAACAAAAATAAGCTGCCCATAAAAATTACCATAATTTTCTGAAGTAGCAGCCATTGCCCTAATTTTTTCTAAGACTTGTGGTGATAGTTGCTTTTTCTTGCTCGCAGCCGCTTCAGCCATTGGCGAAATTAATGGGCGTACAAAGGTTGGATGTCCACCAATAGGAATACCCAATGCAGCAGAAATCTGACGAAATACAAAATACATCATCAAGATTTTACCTACCGTCGCCACCTTCATCTTACCAATCAACATCTCAGCCTTTTCCCGCAGTCCGTATCGCTCCAAGATACCCACCATCGGCAGAATTAAAATAAATAAAGACATATAACGATTGACAATAAACGCCTTACCCAAATTATTCAATATATTCCTGTTTGCCATGCCACTTTTATAGATGGCTAGCCTTTTGTTCACAAGGGGTCGCTATGCCCTTGCGGTTCTGCAACGAACTCCTCGACGTTTCCGCCGAGCACAGACTATATCTTCTCCCTCGCCATTAGACGTTAGGGGTTGCCCACTTCCGCGCGCTTGCGCGTACTTCCCTCTGGAATAGTCGTTGAAGATTCTCCTATTCGGAGCTTTCCTGCTGATTGCCCATTTTCAAGCATTTAGGATTTAACCTTGTGCCATACGATAAATTTTTTTTGCTTTCGCCACCATCGCACCCAACTTTTTTTCATGTTCTCGCTGTGGTTTTATCGTCTTTAGGGTTTTCCAGCAATTCAGGCAATATTGATGCCGAAGCATCCTCATACACATTTCTATATATGATGACTGCAAGTAATGTTTCCTAAAAACATCCCTCAATCAATGACATTCCATCACAAATTCCTGTTACGAAGCCTGCAATAATTACAACTACCAAAGGATTAAAGCGCATCATCAATCCAATAACCACAACTACAACACCCAGTAACTGCATATTCTCACCTCTTAAAATTTATACATATTATCTTTATTATCTGAAAATTACCCCTTTGTTTTTTTACATAACTACAACGCAGTAATAAAATAGTCCTTTTTTTGTTGAATTTTTATTATATTTTAACATATTGCTATCAAAAAGTCTTTATTTTTTCCAAATATTATCTGTTTTTCTTTATTTGACAGCTACTACCTTCAATGCTATAATTCTTCTATATGAGTATGAAAGATAATCGCGGATGCTTTATGCATCTGAGGAAAGTCCGGGCTCCGCAGGGCAATATGCCGGATAACGTCCGGCGAGGGCGACCTTAGGGAAAGTGCTACAGAAATTTAAACCGCCTGCTGTTGGGCAGGCAAGGATGAAAAGGTGCGGTAAGAGCGCACCGGCGCACAGGTAACTGTGCGGCCTTGGTAAACCCCATATGGAGCAAGACCGAATAGGGAAGATATGAGGCGGCCCGCTGATCTTCCGGGTTGTGTCGCTAGAGCCGTCAGGCAACTGCCGGCCAAGATAAATGATTATCACCGCTCGTAAAGGCGGAACAGAACTCGGCTTATTGATTGCTCATAGCTGAAATAAACTGCCTGTTGGCAGTTTATTTTTGTTTAGGCGTATTTTTTACAAGGAGTGATTTCCTTTGCATTATGAAGAAATGCAGGCTCTACTGAAAACCCGGCTAAAAGAATCCCGTTACGAACATTCCGTGCGAGCTGCAAAAGTCGCTTTAGAACTGGCCGAGCATTTTAGTGCAGAAACCGAAAAAGCACATATTGCCGGTCTCTTGCATGATTGTGCACGCGAAGTGTCAACTGATGAACTTCTCGCAGTTGCCAAAAGCTATTCCCTGCCCATAGAAAGCATCGATAAAAGACAGCCAATCTTGCTTCATGCCGATTTAGGAGCAATCTTTGCGCGTGAAAAATATCATGTCTATGACGATGAAATCTGCAGGGCCATCAAATATCATACCGTGGCACATGAGCAGATGACGACTTTAGAAAAGATAACTTATTTGGCTGACCTCATTGAACCAGGTCGCTGCTTTGACGGCGTAGAAAAATTACGAGAGCTCGCCAAAGGTCCCAGCCTGGATGCTTTATTTTTAACCGCTCTTGACCAGTCTATAATCTTCATCATCAGCAAAGGACAGATGATTCACCCACAGACAATCCTGGCTCGCAATCATCTGCTCTTGACGGATATTCATGGATAAAAGACGCCCTCCAAAAGACACGAAGGGGGCTAATCGTCCCACTATCAGGCGGCGCCGCCCTTCTGCTCCGACGGCATCAAATAGGCGTCCAGGCGTACAGCCTGTAAAAAAAGGCCCAAAAAAAGTCATCCGGCGGCGCATCGTAAAGCGAAAAAGGCGCCGTATTCGTCCTTTCCGCCTGCTCATTTTTCTGACGGCAGTTTTTCTCATCTTTTTTGGCTGCTACAAGCTTTGCACTTTCGCCTATGGCCTTGCCACTGATGCCTGCCAAAGCGCCAATGCCGCCTATGAAGCTTACCAAAAGAGGGCTATCCAGACTCCTCCTGCGCCGAAAAAACCACAAATTCCCGTCGAATATAAAGAAATTACCAATATTTTGTTTATTGGCATCAATAAGTTCAATGCCGAAAATAATAGCGCACCTTATGCTGCCTCACTTGTCCTCGTCTGCTTTAACCGTGATACTGGCGCTGCCACGTTCATTTCGATTCCGCGCAATACAGTTATCGCCGTTGACAACAGGCAAATTCCCATCAATATCTTCCAGCAAGATGGTACAAAGGACACGCTAGCTTACGTATCAAAGCTCTTTGGCATTCCCATAAAAGAATACGTTATCATGGATGAAGATACGGTCGCTAAACTCATCAATGCTTTTGGCGGCATCAATTTATACATTGGCGAAAACATGTCTAATCCCGCCTCTAAGATAAACTTAATCGAAGGCTATCAGCACCTCAATGCACAGCAGGTCATGCAATATCTTCGCTATAAAAATGATGACCTAGGTGATATTGGGCGCGTTTATAGACAGCAAAAATTCATGCGCGCTTTCTTTGATGAGGCCTTGAGCATTAATACAATACCGCACCTGCCTGAAATCATAGGCATCATGCACGATGAGCTGCGCTCAAATACAGCTATCTTCAGTCTCATCAATCTTTATCATTTCGGCAAATTTCTCAATGCCAATACCCTTCATTTTGAAATCCTGCCTGGCAGGCTTTCTTATGACGGCAAGTACTGGCTGCCCGATTACGCAGCAATTAATTCTCGCCTGCAGCAAATCGGCACCTTGCCAGCAAACGATACAAAAAATAAAACATAATAAAAAAGAAAGGCGTGATTTATATAATAAATCCCATCACTAAAAAGCTCACAGCTGAGCAAAAAATAGCAATCTTAGAAAAGGCTGCTGCTGACAAAAAAGCCATTGACATAAAGTGCCTGCACATGGCTGAGCTCACCTGCAGCACGGATTATTTCCTCATCTGCAACGGCAACTCTCCCGTACAGGCAAGAGCCATTGCTGATAATATAGAAGAAGAAGGCGCAAAAGCTAGCCTGCACTTTCTCCATCGCGAAGGATATAGCGCAGGCGAATGGATTTTGCTCGATTATGGCGAATGCGTCGTCCATATCTTTACGCGTGAAAGCCGCGAATTTTACAATCTCGAAACCCTTTGGGGCGATGCCAAGGTGACAAATTATGATGACGAAAAGCAGTGAACATTTCCCTAAAAAGCGCCTTCAAGCCAGTACCGTTGCACGTTTAAAGGTTGTTCGCCTCAGTGAGATGGGGGTCTTTTTAGATGCCGGCACGCAAAATACAAATGACGATATTTTGCTGCATAAATTGCAGCAAACTCACCCCGTCCAAGTCGGCGATGAAATAGATGTATTTTTGTATAAGGACCCCAAAGGCAGGCTTACGGCGAGCATGCGCGTACCCAAATTGCGCGAAGGACAGATTGCCCGCATGCGCGTAATCAATTTTTCTTCAGATGGCGCCTTCTTAGACGCTGGCGCCGAGCGCGGCATTTTCATGCCTTTTTCAGAAATGTACGGTCGACCGCAAGTAGGCGAGCTCATCTGGGCAAAGCTCTATACCGATAAATCGGGACGCCTTGCGGTAACGATGAAAGTCGAAGACTCAATGCGCCGGGCTTCAAAGTCAGCACAGGGCCTTTTAAAAAAAGGTGATTTTGTCACTGGCTGGCTCTATAATATAACCGAGCAAGGTGCCTTTATCTTTACGACAGAACGCTTTATTGCCCACCTCCCCAAAGAAGAGGTAACAAACAAGCTGCGCCTCGGCATGGAACTAAAAGCGCGCGTTACATTCATTCGTCCTGATGGGCGCATTAATGTTTCGCTGCGCCCGGTTAAGGAAAAGGCGCTGGAAGAAGATGCCCAAATGCTTTTAGCCGAGCTCCAAAAGGGCAACGGACGCCTTCCTTATAGCGATGACACGCCGCCAGGTAAAGTCAAGGCACGCTTTAATATCTCCAAGGGTGCTTTCAAAAGAGCCATCGGCCATCTTTTAAAGCAAGGCCTCGTCTGTGAAAAGGACGGCTGGCTGGTCCTAATCGAAAAAAAGAAAGATACAGCCGACAGCGCCGCTAATTGATACCGCTTATTCTTTATGATATAATCAGTTCCAGAAGGTGACGCGCATTTACGTCCTACCAAACGCCATATTCATCAGATTTTGCCGCAAAACTGCGGAACCGTCCTGCTGCGTTCCTTGCCGTGTGCAAGCATTATCCGGCAGGCATTTACTTTGGTAAATTTGCGATAAAAGGAGCGAGTTACACATACCCCGCCACAAAGCGGTGTAGATAGCCTTAGGAGTACCTTACCAGCGGGTTTTTCCCGGGTACGATGAAAGAGGAAGAAAACTGATGTTTTCTGTAACGACAAACTATGGAAGAAAAACTAGAAGCAGAAGTCCTAGACGATTCAAAAGAAGATAAAAAGGGGATTTTACTCGAAAGCGGCACGAACGAATTTGAAATCGTCGAATTTAATATTGGAGAAGTCAATTATGGCATCAATGTCGCTAAAGTACGCGAAGTCATTACCCGCGTTCCGGTAACGGCCATGCCTTCAGCTCATCCATTCATTGATGGCCTATTTACATTGCGCGGCAAGACCATTCCTCTCGTCAATCTAGCACGCGTTCTCAAGAAAAAGGGTTCTGATAATCCGCAAAATATCATCGTCACCGAAATTAACAACTACGACATCGGCTTTCTTGTCGACAACGTTTCGCGTATCCACCGCATTTCCTGGAAAAATATGGAATCTGCCCCCGATGTAGGAAACGATTCCCTGCTCGTCGGCTTGATTAAGATGACAGATAAAATTGTACTTCTGCTTGATTTTGAACGCATCATCACCGAAATCAACAGCGAAATTAATTCCAAGCTCTCGCCCAAAGTTGGCAAGGTAGACCAGACCATCAAGGAACGCCGCAGCAAAAAGCACGTCGTCTTTGCAGAAGACTCCAATCTCCTGCGCGACCTCGTCGTCAACACCATGCACGAATCCGGTTACGAATTTGTACGCGATTTCAACAACGGCAAATCGGCGCTTGATTATCTCGAAAGCCTGAAAGCTGCTAACAGCAATATCTACGACATGGTCGATGTCGTAATTACCGACGTTGAAATGCCCCAGATGGACGGCTATCATCTCTTGAAAGTCATCAAAGATGACCCCGATATGCGTGATTTGCCCGTCATTCTCTTCTCTTCGCTGATTAATGAAGAAATGCGCATCAAGGGCAAGAACCTCGGTGCTGCCGCTCAAGTATCTAAGCCCGAAATTACCAATCTCATCGAAATACTCGATGAGATAATCTTCGGCAAGAAACAATAAAATTGACATATACCGACCTTAACCCCCTATTCGCGAATAGGGGGTTTCCATTATGAGCGAATAATTTTGAGCAATTTTATTCACAATAAGTATTATATTGATTTTTTCAACAAAAATTTAGTACTTTTTTCTAATTTATCTAGTAAAAAAAAGCAAAATACATTATAATGTTATCAGAAACGCCAACACAAAATACATATGGAGGTTATTTTATGCGTAAGAGAAGACATATCATAAGCAATAAAAACACCGGCTTTTTTCTCGTCAAGGAAAACATTCTCCCCACTGCAATCAAAAAGACTATCAAAGTCAATGAAATGCTAAAGCGCGGCGATGCCGCCACCATCAATGAAGCCATTGCTGCCACCGGCCTTTCACGCAGCGCTTACTACAAATACAAGGACTCTGTTTTCCCTTTCTATGAAGCAAGCCTGAACAAAATAATTTCTATCTCCTTCATGCTCGACCACAAAAAAGGAATTTTATCCCAGGTGCTCAATATCATCTCTGCTGATGCCGCCAACATCTTGACCATCAACCAAGGTCTCCCCCTGCAAGGCATGGCCAATGTCACATTGTCAATCGAAACGGAAAACATGACCATTGACCTCGAAGCCCTTTTAGATAAGCTTCGCGTTGTCGACGGCGTAAGACGCTTAGAAATCGTCGGCCAAGCTTAAAGCAAAATGAACGAGCACGATTTTGTCACTCGCATAACAAAAAGTGGCGGCACGGTCTATATCGTCGGCGGCTGGGTACGCGACCGGATTATCAAACGTCAGCCTAAAGACAAGGATTACGTTGTCTGCCATCTCTTGGAAAGCGATTTTTGTCAGCTCTTTCCGCAGGCCGTGCGAGTGGGAAATACGTTTCCTGTCTACCTTTTATCCATAGATGGGAAAAAATGTGAAATAGCCTTTGCCCGTACCGAAAAAAAAACGGGTAAAGGCTATACTGGTTTTAGCGCCTCCATATCGCCCGCAATTACGATTGAAGATGACCTCTTTCGCCGTGATATAACAATAAACAGCATGGCCTGCCGCTTGCCCGACAGAAAAATCATCGACCCCTTTGGCGGCGCAGACGATATAAAGAAAAAAATTATCCGCGCAACCTCTGCCCACTTTTCCGAAGACCCAGTGCGCGCTTTGCGCGCGGCAAGGCAAGGCGCTGAACTTGCGTTTAAAATAGAAGAAGGCACTTACCTAGCAATGCACAGATGCCGTGCTGAACTTGCCCTTGAAGCTGGCGAACGCCTCTTTAAGGAACTAGCTAAGGCTCTTTTTTGCCCAAAAGCAGCCCTCTTTTTTGCCAATTTGAAAAAGGCACACCTTTTGGATGTCACTTTTCCCGTCCTTGCCGCTTTAACGCCAGATAAGTTAAAATTATCGCTTGCTGCGCTAAATAAAGCTTGCCAAAAAAATTTTCCCTTGCCTTTTCGCTTTGCTACTTTAACGCATCAGCTAGATGAAAGGGCACAAAATGACTTGGCTAGGCATCTGAAACTGCCACAAAAATGGCAAAAAGCCGCCTTTTTAACCCGAAAGCTCCTCTTGCCCTGTCAAGACATTGACGCAAAAGAAGCACAGCTTGAACTGTTGAGGCGCAGCAATTTTGCTATTTCTGAAATCAAGGCCTGCCTTGCTTGCTGCCGTGAAAGCCTTCCATGGCATCTGCAAAATGCCGAAATATTATTTGCCGCCTTCACTAAAATAGATATAAAAAAAGCTAATCTTTCTGGCCCTGCCTTGGGGAAATGGCTAAAGGAGCAGCGAAAAAAAATTATTGCCAAAAAATAATATGACAAGTATTTTTACTTGACACAGCTTTTTTATTCCCGTATAATAGCAAAAGAAAAGCGGGTGATTGCATGCTCGATAATTTTTTGCATCTTGGTCTGCTCTTTGATTTTTATGGTGCGCTTTTGACAAAAAGACAGCAAGAATGTCTCAAAATGCACCTATACGATGACCTATCCCTCTCTGAGATAGCAACGGCACTTGGTATTTCTCGCCAAGCAGCTTCTGATATGATTCATCGCTGCACAGCTATCCTCGAAAAATATGAAAGAGGACTTGGCCTCGTCAAGCGCCATTGCCTCATGCAAAACGAGCTCAAAGTCATCGCAGAAGAGCTTAAAGCGTTATCGGAAAAAGCACCGCAAGCCGATTTACAAAAAATCATCGACAGATTAAATAAAATTGTACTCGAAGAGAACTGATTCTTAGAAAGGAGGATAATAACTTGATATTTGAATCCTTAGCTGAAAAATTGCAAAACAGCTTTAAAAAACTGCGTGGCCACGGCAGACTCAATGAAGATGACGTCAATAGTGCCATGCGAGACATTCGCATGGTCTTATTGGAAGCAGATGTCAACTTTAAGGTTGTCAAAGACTTCGTGGCCAAGGTTAAAGAGCGCGCCATTGGCTCGGACATCTTTGAAACGCTTACGCCGGCACAGACCGTCATCAAAATCGTCAATGAAGAACTTACGGCACTGATGGGCGGTACCGTAAGCCGGCTCAATATCTCGCCCAAACCGCCGACAATCATCATGATGGTTGGCCTTCAAGGTGCCGGCAAAACGACTTCAGCCGGCAAATTAGGTGCCATGTTCAAAAAACAGGGCAAGCATCCCCTCTTGGTTGCAGCTGACGTCTATCGTCCCGCCGCCATAAAGCAGCTGCAAATTATCGGGGAACAGCTCGACATTCCGGTTTTTTCGCAGCCAGAAGGCACGAGTCCCATTGAAATAGCGAAAAAAGCCGTCGAGCACGGCCATTCGCATGCCAATGATATCATTATCATTGATACGGCCGGCCGCCTGCATATCAATGAAGAATTGATGCAGGAACTAAAGTCGATAAAAGCAGCCGTAACACCGCACGATATTCTGCTTGTCGTTGACGCCATGACTGGCCAGGATGCGGTAAATGTTGCCCAGAGCTTTAATGGCGACCTCGGCCTTGATGGCGTCATCCTCTCCAAGATGGATGGCGATGCGCGCGGCGGTGCAGCTCTTTCGGTCAAGGCAGTTACGGGCTGTCCAATAAAATTCATTGGCATGGGGGAAAAGTTAGAAGCACTAGAACCTTTCTACCCAGACCGCATGGCTTCGCGCATTCTCGACATGGGCGATATTCTCTCGCTCATTGAAAAAGCACAGGAAACATTCGATGTTGCCGAAACCAAAAAGCTCGAAAAGGCCTTACGCCGCAATGAATTTACCCTAGATGATTTTCTTGCGCAAATGCAGCAAATCAAAAAGCTCGGCTCCTTAGATAAAATCCTCGGCCTTTTGCCCGGCATGGGTTCGCTAAAAAAACAGCTGGGCGATGTAAATTTAGACCTAAAGAACAATAAGGAAATGGCCCACGTCGAAGCTATCATCAAATCAATGACTCCGGCTGAACGCTATACGCCCAGCATCATCAACGGCAGCCGCCGCAAGCGCATCGCTGCCGGCAGCGGCACCAAGGTGCAAGATGTCAACAAATTGCTCAAGCAGTTCGCCGAAATGAAAAAGATGATGAAAAAAATGACGGCGGCACAAGGTAAAAAGGGATTTAAAAGGCTAAAGGGACTGCCGAAAAATCTCGGCAATTTCAAATTGCCATTTTAGATACAATTTATTCTTTAAAGGAGGTGATTTCATTGGCAGTAAAGATTCGTTTAAACCGCATGGGTGCTAAAAAGAACCCGTTCTACCGCATCGTTGTCGCTGATTCACGCTTCCCGCGTGACGGTCGTTTCATCGAAATCGTCGGTAACTACGACGTTACGAAAAATCCGGCTATCGTCAACATTGATGAAGAAAAAGTATTGGATTGGATGAACAAAGGCGCTCAGCCGACTGATACTGTAAGATCCCTTTTATCTCAAAAAGGTATCATGAAAAAGTTCGCTGAACAGAAAGCGAAGAAGTAATATGGAAAATATCATTGAGCTTATTGCGAAATCTCTCGTCGATGACCCCGACAGCGTCATCGTGAGAGCAAAAGCAGATGGTGAAACGATAGTTTATGAGCTTTCCGTCGCTTCCGATGATACGGGCAAGGTTATAGGCAAGCAGGGACAAATTGCCAAAGCGATTCGCACCGTTGTCAAGGCCATGGCTGCGCGGGAGAACAAGAAAGTCATCGTCAAAATCATCTAACGAAATGATAAAACCGTGGACACACACGGGGATTGCCCAATTATTTGGGAAGCTCTTAGAGCATGTCACTGAACAGCGGCAGCGCTTATGCTTGCCGCTATTTGTGTATATATGAGTAAAGAGAGGTCAAAAAGATGGATTCGATTACCTTGCAATGCCCCATTACCGTCAAAGCGCGCGTCACGGAAAAATTCAAGACGAATATGTCCAACAATCTCACCCACCAGATTGAAAAAATCACCGCAGAAATAGCACATATCGACAAGGACCAGAAAAAAGCCCTCGCCGACCAAAATGGCGAAAATGCCCAGCAGATTTCCATGCTGCTGCAAAGCATGGAAGGTGAAAAGCAAAAGCGCTTGGCAATGCTTAACGATATGCAAAAGCGCCTTTCAGAAATCGAGGAAATGAGCATCGGCTCTGAAATAGTGCTCGACACTCTTACCCGCCTCTTTGAAGTAAAAGTTGGCGACACAATGCCTGAAGTTATGAATACGGAAATGCTTATAGAAGATGGAAAAATCATTGAAATCCGCGAATAAAAAGCATATCACGGTTGGCAAATTCGGCAAGCCGCACGGCCTTAAAGGCTATTTGCGCCTTTACCCTCTCACAGATTTTCCCGGCCATCTGCTGGAACTGAAAGCCGCATATATAGGAGAAAATCGCGTTGAGATAGAGTCTTGCCAAGAAAGCAGCAAATTTTTCATCATCAAGCTGAAAGGCATCTCCAATCGCGATGCTGCGGCACCTTTTACGGATAAGCTCTTAACCATAGACCGAGAGGATGCGGCCCCTTTAAATGAGGGAGAATTTTATTGCTTTGACCTCATCGGCCTCGACGTCTACGACAAAGAGGTGCATATTGGCAAATTGCGCGAAATCTTAAAGACGGGCAGCAACGATGTTTATGCCGTACGCGATGAAACCTCGCACCGTGAATACCTTGTACCGGCGCTGAAAAAAATCGTCAAGCGCATCAGCATCGAAAACGGACGCATCGATGTCGATTTGCCAGAAGAACTGCGATGAATATAGATATAATTTCTCTCTTTCCCGAAATGTTCGCTCCCTTAGAGCACAGCATTATAAAGCGCGCCCGAGAAAAGGGAATACTATCCCTTTCTATCACCAATCCACGCGATTTTTCTTATAATCGCCATAATCATGTTGATGATATTCCCTTTGGCGGCGGAGCGGGAATGCTCTTAAAGCCCGAGCCTTTTTTTCGTGCCGTCGATGCCATAGAGGCACGGCGCGAAAGAAGACCCCATATCATTTTGATGGCCCCAGAAGGAGACGTCTTTTCTCAAAAAAAGGCGCGCGAGCTTTCACATTATGAAGACCTCATCTTCATCTGCGGCCACTATGAAGGCTTTGACCATCGCATTATCGACCACTTAGCTGACGAATGTCTCTCGATTGGCGATTATGTTCTCACAGGGGGAGAGCTTGCCGCCATGGTCATCATCGATGCCCTAGCTCGTATGCTGCCCGGCGTTTTAGGCTGCGATACCTGCGCGGAAACCGACTCTTTTGCCTGCGGTCTTTTGGAATACCCCCAATATACACGGCCACGCAATTACAAGGGATTAGGCGTGCCGCCTGTCCTGCTTTCTGGCGACCATGCCAAAATAGATGAATGGCGGCAAAAAAAAGCACTTGAGGTGACGCTGAAAAAGCGTCCTGACCTGCTTAATGGCCTATCACTTTCCCCAAAGCAAAAACAGCTTTTGAACGCACTAAAAAACAATTGCGATTGAATAATTTTTATGCTAGAATAGATAAGTATTGCAGTCGGTCCTCTGGCACATTGACCACGAACGGCTGATTTAAGGAGGAAAAACAATGAATATTATCGAAGTTTTAGAACAAGAACAGCTCAGAAAAGACATTCCTGAATTTCAGCCTGGCGATACCGTTCGCGTCCATGTCAAGGTCGTTGAAGGCACGCACGAACGCATCCAGATGTTTGAAGGTGTCGTCATTGCACGTCAAGGCAGCGGCGTAAGAGAAATGTTCACGGTAAGACGCGTATCCTATGGCATTGGCGTCGAACGTACTTTCCCTGTTCATTCCCCGCGCTTGGAAAAAATCGATGTCGTACGCAGGGGCGTTGTTCGCAGAGCAAAACTTTATTACTTGCGTAACCTTACTGGTAAGGCTGCCCGCATTAAAGAAAGACGCTAATTGCTGTCGAGGATTGCGCTTTAAGAGGCAGTCCTCTTTTTTTATTAAAAAAGCGGTAAATCTTCAATTTGCGCTAAGCCCGCAATTTTCCATTGCTGGTTTAGCGCTTTGTTGCTCAGGCATTTTGCCCCTGCAATAAAAATGACTATTCGGAGGGAACAGAATGAACAAATCATTAGGCGATGATATCAAGGACTGGGTTATTTCTATTGCCATTGCCATCGTCCTTGCCCTTTTTATTCGCCACTTTATCGTCGAATTATACGTTGTTGACGGCCCTTCCATGGAACCTACGCTCTGGACCAATGAGCGGCTTGTCGTCAATAAATTCATCTACGACTTCACCAAGCCGAAACGCGGTCAAGTTATCGTCTTTGAATATCCCAAAGACCATAGCCGCAACTTTGTCAAGCGTGTCATCGCTATTCCGGGGGACACTATCCAGATTAAAGATGACCATGTTTTCTTAAATGGCAAAATGCTCTCTGAGCCTTATATTCTCAATAATACGCTCGGCAATTATCCTCTGACAAAAATACCGCCTGGGCACATTTTCGTAATGGGGGATAACCGCAATAACTCTGAAGACAGCCGTTTTTCTGATGTCGGGTTCGTTCCGTACAACCTCATTGAGGGGCAAGCCGTACTTGTCTTCTGGCCATTAGATAAATTCCACGTCTTATAGCATTAGGCAGCCGTCAAATATTATTTGATGGCTGCTTTTTTATCTCTCTCTTACACTATTTTGCCTTCATATAGACAAAGGCTGCATAAATATCTGATACATATGGTGAACCGCCCCTTTTATAGAGGCGAAGTCTTTCTGCTTCTACAAAGAACAGCACGATTACGGAAAATAGAGGAGCTTACTGCCTTAGTTATCAGCATTTCAGATTAAGTGAAACCGTAGTATAACGGTCTATAAGATTTTTTTCTATTTATATTATCACGGTTATACTACTTAATATAAAACAAAAGCAGCTGTATAGTTCAATTATTTGCATAAATTCGCTATACTTGCCTTCATCTTTCACTTAAGAGGTGGAAAACTTCTGGCGGATTATGTTAAAATAGAGGTGACACTTGCTTTTGCAAAGGAGATGATGGTAATAGATTTTTCTGCTTTATCCCGCTTACCGCTATTTAGAGGAATTGCGCCTGTCGACCTGCCACATCTATGCAATTGTCTTGGCTGTTATACAAAATCGTATACCAAAAAGGATTTCATCCGCTTTGAAGATAACAAAATATTCTTTTTGGCCTGTATCTGCCAAGGAAGCGTCCAGATGATTACCGAAGATACGAACGGAACCAAATCAATTATCATAAGCTTGCGCGAAGGAGATATTTTTGGCGAAGACTTATCTTGTTATGAATCAAATTCCGCCATTGAATATCTCGCTATGCCACATAGCAAAATCACTTTCTTTTCCATAAATAAAGTGATGAATTTCTGTACGCCAATCTGTCACTGCCATAGCATTTTTTTAAAAAATGTCATTGCGGCCTTAGCACAAAAAAATAGCAATCTCATCCGCAAGAACAAGATTATGTCGCAGCGCACGTTGCGCGAAAAGCTCATTTTATATTTTCAGGCAAATTTTGCCAAGGACGACCCAACCGCGCCTTTTACCATTCCCTTTGGACGCCTTGATTTAGCTAATTATCTATGCGTTGATAGAAGCTCTTTGACACGCGAGCTGACAAACATGCGCGAAGAAGGATTAATTGATTTTTCACGCAACACCTTTTCCATAAAACCACTGCTTTTTAAAGAGGTAGAGTAAAATGCCAAATATCTTTGAGCTTAGCACTTGTGAAATAGCAGCAGATAAATTTTTTTCCTTTCTGCTCGCCAAAAAGGCCAATCTCGTCTTAGATGTACGCTTAAAAAACTGCTCACAGCTTTGCGGCTTCACCAAAGCACATGATTTAGAATATTTTTGCCGCCAAATTACTCATGCTGACTACATCCATGACTTGGAACTTGCTCCTAGCCAAGAAATACTGAAGGCTTATTTAAAAGACGTCAGCCACTATGAAGAATATTTTCTCGCTTATGAAAAACTGCTAGCCCAGCGACAGGCAATAAAACATTTTTTCACACGTTATAGCAAATATAAAAGTATCGTCCTCTTGGGAACAGCGACAAAAGCCCGTCATTCCCATACGGAAATACTATTAAAATTGCTCACCTCCAGCAACGAAAAACAAATAAGCCCTGCCTCATCATGAGGCAGGGCTTATTTCATCTAGGCATCGCTTGTTATTTCGTTCTCTTTGACACACCATCAATAATGCCAACGACCGTCATAGCAGCTTTCTGCAATGACAAAAGAGGCAGGTATTCAAATTTACCGTGAAAATTTAATCCGCCCGTAAAAATATTAGGGCAAGGCAAGCCTTCAAAAGAAAGGCGTGCTCCATCCGTGCCACCACGAATCGGTTCTTCAACCGGCGTTACGCCAATAGAACGCATAGCTTCTTTGGCAATATCGACTACATACATGACGGGGTCTATTTTTTCGCGCATATTATAATAGCAATCCTTCATATTAACCACCACGGTATTTTCCCCGTATTTGGCATTGAGAAAAGCGGCAATAGAAGTTAATAGTGCTTTGCGCTTTTCAAAATTGGCGCGGTCATGGTCGCGAATGAGCATGGTCATCTCAGCGCTTTCTACGCTGCCTTCAATGGCATGGATATGATAAAAGCCTTCATAACCTGCCGTAAATTCTGGACGCTCGCCAGCAGGGAGCATCTGGTTAATTTCTGCTGCTACCGTCAAGGCATTAATCATCTTATTTTTTGCATATCCCGTATGGACGCTGCAGCCATTAATCTTTATGGAAATATTGCAAGCATTGAAATTTTCGTATTCAATACCGCCTAAAGCACCACCATCAATTGTATAGGCAAAATCAGCACCAAAAGCTGCAACATCAAATTTATCTGCGCCACGTCCCACTTCCTCATCAGGCGTAAAGCCGATGCGGACTTTACCGTGCTTTATCTGCGGATTTTGCAATAGGTATTCCATCGCACTCACAATAGCACAGATGCCGGCCTTATCATCGGCGCCTAAGAGCGTCAAGCCATCGGCAACCATAATATCCTGGCCAACATAATTCTTTAATTCAGGAAAATCTTGCGGGCTTAAGATTATATTTTCCTTTTCGTTGAGGACAATATCCCCACCATCATATGCCTTGACAATGCGCGGATTGAGAGGGCCACCAGCCATGTCCATGCTGGTATCCATATGACTTATAAAGCCAACTGTCGGCACATTTTCTACTCCGTTAGCAGGCAGCGTAGCCATAACGTAACCGTTTTTATCAACCGATACTTCTGTCAGACCAATTTTTTCTAATTCCTGCGCTATATGCTTAGCAAGAACCATCTGTCCTGGCGTGCTTGGGCACGTCTTACTCGCCTCATCTGACTGCGTATTAAAGCTTATATAGTCCTTAAAGCGATTGACAAGCACATCAAGAGAAATTTCATTCATTATTCTCACCTTCCAGTATAAATTAATTTCTATTTTAACATAAATCTTCCGATTATGCGCAGAACATCTTAATTTTTATTCTGATAAATAGAAAAATTTTTAATTTTAATATTTTATTTTTCAAAACAATTTTGGCTTTTTTGCCTTCAACCACTGAAAAAACATTAATAAAAACCAATTTTACTCATAACTTTATTTGTATTTACAAGTAAAACATCGTTTTTGATAAATTGTATCAAAACCACAACATTGACCCGCTAATATTGCACTAATTGAGAAAAATTCATATAATATATTTTAGATAAAATTTTGTCACTGATAGGCTAAAAATACTTGCTCAAAGCAAGTATAGCTGCAATAAAATACATTCCCCGTTCATATAGATTTTTTCCAAGGGGAAATTTGTAAGGACTTGATAATATGATAAATGATTCAAACTACTCCGACCTGCCAACTATCCAATGGTTTCCCGGCCATATGGCTAAAGCAAGGCGCCTTATCGAAAAAAATTTAAAACTTGTCGATGTCGTCGTCGAGTTGCTCGACGCGCGCATTCCACTTGCAAGTGCCAACCCCCTCATAAAAAGCCTCATCGGCAAAAAACCGCACCTTGTCGTCCTAAACAAGGCCGATTTAGCCGACCGAAAAATCACAAATCAATGGCTCGACTTTTTCAAGCGCATGCAAAAGCCTGCTGTCATGATTGATGCTCTAGCAGGAAAAAATCTTAAAGCTCTTTTATCTGCCATAGATGATTTGACGCGCGAAAAAACGCGTAAATTTGCCGTAAATGGCGCTAAGGGACGCCACGCGCGTGCTATGATTGTCGGCATACCAAATGTTGGCAAATCCTCTTTAATTAACAGGCTAGCCAAAAACACCGCCGCTAAGGCTGAAAACCGTCCCGGCGTAACACGCGCCAAACAATGGATTCGCCTCGATAAAGATGTCGACTTACTCGATATGCCCGGCCTTCTTTGGCCAAAATTTGATGACCCAGTAGTGGGATTAAACCTCGCCTTTACGGGTGCAATTAACGATGAAATTTACGATAGTGAGAAAATCGCCATCTTGCTCTTAAAATTCTTATGCGACAATTATCCCACTTGCCTGACTAGCCGCTACAAATTAGAGTGTCTGCCCGAAGAAACGGAAGAACTCTTTATAAATATCGGCAAAAAACGCGGTTTCCTGCAAAAAGGAGGCAAAATTGATACAGAAAAAACTGTCACGGCCATTTTAAACGATTTTCGCAGTGGTAAGCTCGGCCATATCTCACTGGAAAGGCCCTCTTTATGAATGAGCTAGAAAAGCTCAGCGCAGCAAAAATTGCCCTTTTATTAAAAAAAAAAACACTTCCGCCCTTTTGGAGCATTTAAAAGAAGATTCGCGCAAAAATGTTCAGGCATTATGGCGTCGCTACCAAAAAGAGCAAAATGAAAAAAAACACCTCGCTGCGCTTTATGAATACGAAGAAAAATATAAAAAAAGCGGTTTTTGCGCCATTGCCGGAACGGATGAAGCCGGACGCGGTCCTTTAGCAGGTCCTGTCATTGCTGCAGCTGTAATCCTACCTTTCGGCTGTGAACTTTTGGGGCTTAATGATTCCAAGAAGCTCTCGGCCAAAAAGCGTGATGCACTTTTTGACGAAATAAAGGCTAAAGCCATTTCCATAGGAGCTTATAGCGTATCTGCCGCAACAATTGATAAAATAAACATCTATGAAGCGGCAAAGCTTGCCATGTACAAAGCGCTTGACGCCCTTGGCAAAAAGGCGGACTTCGTCCTCACCGACGCCATGCCGCTAGAGCATCTAGGCATTGGATATGAAGCCATTATAAAAGGCGATGCCAAAAGCGCCTCTATTGCTGCCGCTTCAATCATTGCCAAAGTAACACGCGACCGCCTCATGGAAGAATACGATAAAAAATATCCCCAATATGGTTTTGCAAGCCATAAGGGATACGGCACAGCCGCTCATATCGAAGCTTTAAAAAAATACGGTCCTTGTCCCATCCATCGCCGCACTTTTGAACCGATAAAATCATTATTTGCCAAATAAATTTAAGAAAGGGGTAAGCTGCCACCTGGGCAGCAGTATTTCATCTTGCCAATAGGTACAGGTATCGTTTCCACCCCCGTGCAAACACAGCCTAACAAAGCTGCCACCAAGACAGAGCAGCGTTTCGTTTCTAATCAATCCGATGCTTTCAGCCCGCGCACCAATGTCGCCTTGAATAATGCTGTAACTGACCTTTCCAGCATTTTGGCAAAGGTCTTGGCAACACGGCAAAGCAGCACCAGCAAGCTGCCGCCCGAGGTGAGAAAATTCATCGATGAGCTGATGCAAAGTGCTTTCTCATTGAAAAATTCGCTCTTAAAAGGCCTCGGCGCATCATTGCAAAACAGGCGCTATGCTCTGGCACAATTAACGTCTTTTGGCCATTTGCTCACTGATTTAGGCAAATTGGCGGCCAATGAAAATTTTTCGCAGCTGCCTCCAGGCTTAAAAAATCTTTTTGCCGCCTATCGCGCTTACACGCAAAAAAACGGCCAAGCCTTTAATGGCATAGATTTATTAAACTTTGCCTTTGCAAGTTTAAACGACGAAATGCCAGAAAAATTGCCTCCAGGGATAGAAAAATTCCTGCCAGCTAAAAATAACGCCTCTGCCAATAGCGACAATAAGCTATCTGCAGCTTCTTCTGACAAAGAGCAGCTAGCGCAGTGCCTAAAAGATATTGCAGAAAAGTTTTTGCCCAATTTTAAGCAGCCCCCTGCTGAAAAAATGCGCCCTGACTTACCAGAGCCAAAAGGGCCTGTCCAAGAAAATGCTGCCTTGCAGCAACAGGCAAAAACAGCGCAATCTTCAGCCCTTGAAACGCCTGCGCCGCCAAAAGATAAGCCAGCTGCTACGCAAGAAAAAATAGGAGAACGCGAAGTTGCCAGCTCCCCTGCCCCCCAAGAAAAAAAGCTTGAGGAAAATCCCGCAAAATCAATGCTTCCTGATGAAAAGGCAACAGGACAAACCGATAAAGAATTGATGCCGGATAATGACTTGCCCTCATTATCTCATCCTTCTGACGAAGGCATGGACGCACCAAAAATGCCAGCGACGGCAGCTAATGATACTAAAATTAAAGGACAAGAACAAAACGCTCCTGCTGATACCGCACAAGGCGAGGTGCCAGTAGCTAGCAGTGACGAAAAAGCCATGCAGGCTTTGCGCAACTTAGCTAATACTTTAAAGGATGCGCCTACAACGACTTTGCAGCAACGGCAACTTTTATCAGACTTCATAAATTCCAATGGCGCTTTAAAAGGCAGTGATTTAAAACAGCTCAATATCATCTTATCGAGCATACGGCAGAATATGCCCGGCATGCTTTATCAGGCCGCCTCTCAGCGCCAGCTTGATTTTTTGCCTAAGCTTTGGTCATTCATGCAGCTTTGTGACTTGTCCTCTCTCGATACGAAACAGGCTGCCTTGTTACAAAAATCAGGTGAAAGCGTTGAGGCCTTTGCAAAAATGGCCAGCCGTACTTATTTTTCTGATGCAGCGACAGCCAATAATGCTGCCCAGCGTTCACTCGATTTTATGCTGCCGCTTTACATCAATCCTCAAACCAGTTATCCTGCCTACGTCAACATCTACCACGAAGACCGCCATATAAAAAACGGGGAAAAAGAGCGCGCCATCAAAGATACGTGGCTGCGCGTCTGCTGCCTCACCGAGCATATTGGCGCTGTGGAGACCGTGCTTCACCTATACGATGAGCATAATTTGAGCGTACGATTGATGTTCTCTGATGAAGATACCGCGGTGTCTTTTGAAGAATTTTTGCCGCAGCTGCGCGCTTATCTTTTCAAGGAAAAATTCAATCTCACCGATTTGAGAATTGCCGCGCTTGACTAATTGCCGCTTACAAAGGAAGTGTTTACCTTGCCCCAAGACGACCAAGCCGCGCAGGCCGTAGCGCTGCGCTATAATTCCCAAAAGGACAAAGCGCCGCGCATTGTAGCAAAAGGGCGCGGTTATACGGCTGAAAATATTTTGCAGCTCGCCCAGGAAAACAGCGTTCCCATCTATCAGGACAAGACTTTATTGAGCATGCTCATGGCACTTGAGCTTGACCGTGAAATACCGGCAGAGTTATATGCAGTCGTTGCCGAAGTGCTTGCTTACGTCTACCGCATCGACAAACGGCAAGGGCGCGATTCCGATACTTCGCCTCATGCGTAAACAAAAAAATGACAGCGGCATAATAGGCGAACAGGTCGCCAGAAAATATTTAAAAAGCCTCGGCTATATCATTTTGCAGTGCAATTACCGCACTAAGTGTGGCGAAATCGACATCATTGCCCAAGAAAACGAAACGCTCTGCTTCATCGAAGTCAAGACGCACCAAATGATTGCTTATGGCCAGGCTGCTTCTGCCGTAACGCCTAGAAAAATGCGCTGCCTGGCGCTAGCTGCGCAATTTTATCTCATGAAACACGCTCTCGACTGCCCCTGTCGCTTTGATATCATTGAGTGTTATTACAATGAAGCGTGGCATTTTAATTTAATAAAAGGAGCTTTCGAATATAGCCTATGAATAAAATAAAGCAAAAAAAGCGCATCGTCATCGGCATCTCCGGTGCAAGTGGCGCTATCTATGCCGCACGCTTACTAGAAGTATTGCAAAAGGACCAAAATGTTGAAGTGCATCTTGTTGCAACCGAGGCCGGCTGCAAGGTACTTGCGCACGAATGTCCCGATGTCTACGAAAACCTTTCATCATACGCCGATTACCTTTATGATGTCAGCAATATCGGCGAAAAAATCGCCAGCGGCTCATTTCTTTTTGACGCCATGGTCATCGTACCTTGCTCCATGAAGAGCCTTGCCGCCATTTCTTGCGGCCTTGCCGATAACCTCTTATGCCGAGCTGCTGATGTCGCCTTAAAAGAACATCGTCCGCTTATCATCGTGCCGCGCGAAACACCGCTTAATGCCATTCACCTTGAAAATATGCTCAAATTGGCAAGGCTAAATGTCACCATCTTGCCCGCCTGCCCCGGCTTTTACCATCAGCCGCAATCAATTGATGAGCTCATCAATATTATCGTCGGCAAAATCTGCGACCAGTTAGCGCTTGACAATCATCTCTTTAAGCGCTGGGGGGAATGATGTTTGCCAAGACTTATGGTGCGGCCACGGCTAGCATTGACGGCGTTTTAATTGAAGTCGAAGCTGACATATGTCAAGGATTGCCCGGCTTTAATATTGTCGGCCTGCCTGATACAGCTGTACGAGAGGCAAAAGAGCGCGTCAAAACAGCCATAAAAAATTCTGGCATCAAGCTTGCGCCACGCCGCATCACCATAAATCTCGCCCCTGCCAATTTAAAAAAGGACGGCTGCGGCCTAGATTTGCCCATTGCTGTCGCCGTCTTAGCCGCTTATGGCTTCATCCCGCAAAATATCTGCCGCAGCTTTCTATTTGCCGGCGAACTGTCCTTCGAGGGCAAATTGCGCACTATAAGCGGCATTTTGCCCATGGCCATCTGTGCGCAGCAAAATGGCCTGCAAAAATTCATCTTGCCGCAAGGCAATGAAAATGAGGCCTTACTCGTCAAGGATATAGAGGTATTTGCCATCACCAGCCTAGCTGAATTAGTCGAATTTTTAAATAAACGGCGAAAATTTTCTCCCGCCACGAGGACAAAAGAAATCTCTTCATTGCCTTATGCCTGTGATTTTTCCGATGTACAGGGACAATTTGCCGCCAAGCGAGCCTTAGAAATTGCCGCAGCGGGTAGCCACAATGTCATCATGTGCGGCCCGCCCGGCACGGGCAAGACAATGCTGGCAAAATGCCTTCCTTCCATCTTGCCGCGCCTTTCACCTAAAGAAGCACTCGAGGTAACAAAAATATACAGCATTTGCGGCCTCCTGCCCAAAAACGGCGGCCTTATCGAAAGGCGGCCCTTTCGGCAGCCACATCACACCATTTCCAGTGCCGGCCTTATCGGTGGCGGCACCAATCCCCACCCCGGAGAGGTTACCCTAAGCCATAATGGCGTCTTATTTTTAGATGAATTGCCCGAATTTGGGCGCAAGACAATCGAGCTCTTGCGCCAACCCCTAGAAGATAGGCAGATAACCATCACCCGCGCTGGCGGCACTTTTACCTTTCCGAGCGAACTAATCCTCATCTGTGCCTATAATCCATGCCCGTGCGGCTTTTTCGGCGATTTGCAGAAAAGTTGCACCTGTACCGAAAGGGAACGACGCAACTATGCACGGCGCATATCAGGTCCCCTCTTAGACAGGATTGACCTGCGCATCAATCTTTCTCGTCCCGCTTATGGCGATTTATGCACCGAAAAAAAGGCTGAAACATCTGCCCAAATCAGAAAGCGCGTCGAAGCAGCACGAAAAATACAGCAAAAGCGCCTTTCGGCCTATAATTTGTGCTGCAATGCCCAGCTGACACACAAATTGATAAAAAAGCTCTGCTTCTTAGATGAGGCTTCACAAAAAATTATGCAAACCGCTTTTACAACAATGAACCTCAGTGCCCGCAGCTATGACAGGATAATAAAAGTCGCTCGTACTATTGCCGACTTAAAGGAATGCGAAAACATCTTGTCAGAGCATATCGCCGAAGCTATCCACTTCCGCAATTTTTCGCCTGCAGAAGGGCAATAAAGAATATTTTTTCAAAATTGGCAACAATTTTATCAAGTAAAAATTTTTAAGAAAAAGGTGTTAAATTGAAATATAATATCACAGCAAAAACAAAAAAATTGGCTCTCATCGGTAATCCCGTCAGCCATTCTTATTCTCCCCTCATTCAAAATACCGCTCTTGCCATGATGCACCTCGATTATGTCTATACGGCTATGCCCGTCCAAAAAGAATCTCTTGAAGATGCCGTACGCGGGCTTAAAGCATTGGGATTTAGCGGCTTTAACGTTACTTTGCCTTATAAGAGTGCTATTATGCAATATTTAGACGAGGTGGATAGCGATGCAAGAGCTATCGGCAGCGTCAACACCGTAACGATAAAAAATGGCCGCACTTACGGCTCCAACACCGATTCAATCGGATTTATCAATGCTCTTTTGCACATCAATTTCCCCGTAGAAAAGAAAAGAGCCGTAGTCATGGGAGCAGGCGGCTCAGCACGTGCCGTCATTTATAGCCTCTTGCAATATAATATCGACGAGGTGTGCATATTGGCCCGCCATTTGCAAAAAGCCGAGCAGATTGCCAGCGATTTTGCCAAAGCCGGCAAAGTGACCACTTGCCTTTGGACAGAGAGCAACCAAACGCAAGTTGCCGCCCAACTGGCAAAAGCCGACCTTTTAGTCAATACGACACCACTTGGCATGCACCCGCACATCAATGAAATACCGCCCGTCGATTTAAAAGCATTGAAAGAAGGCGCACTCGTCTATGACATCATCTACACGCCAGAAAAAACGACCTTACTTACACAGGCACAGCAAAACGGCCACCTGATTTTAAACGGCGAATTCATGCTCGCCGGCCAAGGTGCTGCTGCACTAGAAAAATGGCTTGGCATAAAAGTAGATATTGATATCTTGCGCATTGCCCTTCACAATGCGCTCAAGGAGCAAAATGATGCATCCTCCGAGCAATGATAAAAAGGATTTTCTTGCCTTGAGCGAAAAAATCCTTTCTGGCGGACAAATTGAAGCGGGCAAGATTATGCCACCTTCCATTCAGGCACCGCTCATTGACTTTGCTGACAAATTGCTGCTCGCTGCTTTAAATCAGCGGGCCAGCGACTTGCACATTGAACCACATGAAGGTCAGCTTTTTATACGGCTACGCATTGACGGACTGCTGCAGACATATCTAACGCTGCCCAAAGCACTGCAAAATCCCTTGCTTTCTAGGCTCAAGCTCTTATCAAAGATGGATATTATAGAAAGAAGACAGCCGCAAGATGGTTCCTTTCAATTTTGCGATGGCTCATACCGTGCTGATGTCCGCACGGCCACGATGCCTACCTTGCAGGGAGAAAAAATGGTGCTGCGCCTTTTTCGCCAGCAAAACAAGCTCCGCACTCTTGCTGAACTCGACTTTACAGCTGCCAATTTAAAAAAATTTTATAACTTGCTCACCCATAAAGGCGGTCTTATCATCAATTCAGGTCCTGTCAATTCTGGCAAGAGCACGACATTATATGCCGCCTTAAATGAGCTATGCCGCACTGACTGCAGCATAGTTTCACTAGAAGACCCAGTCGAATGTCGCTTGGATGAAATTACGCAAATTCAAGTTAATGATGCCATTGGCCTTACCTTTTCCCGTTGCCTGCGCGCTCTTTTGCGCCAAGACCCGGATATCATCATGATTGGTGAGATTCGAGATGAAGAAGTTGCACAATTAGCAATAAAATTTGCCCTAACAGGACGCCTTGTCCTTACAACACTTCATGCCGAAAATACCGCTAAAGCCATCTTGCGCCTCTTGCAGATGAAAATTAAGCCGCATTTGCTTGATGCCGCACTCATCGGCTGCCTCTCCCAGCGCCTTTTACGGCGCCTCTGCCCACATTGCAGCGCACCAGCTAAAGCTCCTACCAAGGCACAGATTGAATTTTGCCATTATCACAATATAAGCCTTTCAGATGACTGGCAAGGAACGGGCTGCACCCAATGTAACGGCAGTGGTTTTCTAGGCAGGATACCTTTGCACGAAGTCTTAACTTGGTCTGAATATAAAAACATGAATATTTTGAATAAAATTAATTATTCTAATATTCCAAAGCCAAAAATCTCCCTTCTTGCCGATGGAGTAGAAAAAATAAAAGCACACTTGACCAATAGCCATGAATTGATGAGGTTCTTCCATCATGCCTGATGCCATCACGAAGCTAAAAGCCTTGCTCTTAATGCATCCTGATGCCTCCGACCTTCATTTAAAATCAAATATGCCTTATTTTTGGCGCCAGGAGGGAAAGCTCTATCCTGCTGAAAACCTGCTCAGCCATTGCGAACTAGAGAAAATCTGCCAAGTACTATTAAATGATGCCCAAAAAAATATGCTCCTCCTAAACGGCCATATAGACACAGCCTTTCAAATTAATGCTTTGCGCTTTCGCCTTAATATATATAAATGCCAAAACTATCTATCCTTTAGCATCAGATACATTAAGCAAGAGCTATACCCTTTGGAAAAAGAAGACAGCTGCCTATTTGACCTGATGCAAAAGACGGGCCTTTTCCTTATTACCGGCCCTTGCGGCAGTGGCAAATCAAGTACCTTAGCAACGCTGATTAATGCGCGGTTAAAGGCACCTTGTCACCTGATAACGCTCGAAGACCCGATTGAATACCTCTTTTCTTCTCCGCATAGCCTCATTCATCAAAGAGAATATGGGCTTGATTTTCACGATTTCTCTACCGCTTTAAAAGGGGCGCTCCGTCAAGACCCGGATATTATCATGGTCGGAGAAATAAGAGATGCCGCGACCATGCAAGCTGCTTTGACTGCAGCACAGACTGGCCATCTCGTCCTTTCCACCTTGCACACTTCAAGCTGCACAGAAGCCATCAGCAGAGTGGAAGGATTTTTCGAAAGCCGCCAAAGGGATTTAATTCGTCTCGACTTTTCCCAATGTCTTTTAGCAATAGTTGCGCAGCGTCTTTTATGCGGCGCGGATAATAAGCTGCATTGCGCCCGAGAAATCATGCTTGCTACACCAGCTGTCCGCAATCTCATTGCTTCGGGAAATTTGCAGCAGCTGACATCTCAAATCCAAATGGGGGCACAAAATGGCATGCGCACTATGAAACAAGCTTTAGAAAAAATATTTTTTCAAGAAAACGCTTTAAGGTGACTATATGAAACTATATCACTATAAATTATGCGATAAAGACGGACAAATAATCACGGGCGCAATGACAGCAAATTCCAAAAATGACGTTTTATCGCACTTTGCCCAAATGCCTTATACCGTGCTAGCTATAACCTCTTTGCGCCCCAAAAAAATATTTTCTCCTGCCCAGCAATTACTTTTTTGCCGACAACTTGCCATTTTACTGCAAGCCAACATTAGTCTGCAAGATGCACTAGCCATCCTCTCGCAAAGTGCCTCGAAAAAGACCCTGCCCCTTTTTTTCAGCCTACATGAATCCATTGCCAAGGGATTTTCCCTCAGCGAAGCCATCGAAAAAAGCGGTTTTTTCCTATCGCCAATCTTACAAAATTTCATTAAAATAGGGCAGACAAGCGGGCGCCTAGATGAAGCACTCAAAAAAGCGACCATTTATCTCTCCTTCACCCGCCTTGCCACTGAAAAAATAAAGGCGGCCAGCATCTATCCTATCATTCTCATTATCGCCTTATTTATCTCTTTGAGCGCTATCTCCCTTCTCGTCTTGCCAGCCATGAATTCCTTGCTCATGAACTTACACGTACCGCTGCCTTATTTTACAAGACTATTCATAAATGGACACGTCATACCGCTTGTACTTAGCAGCTTTCTCATCATTTTTTTATTGCTTTTGCTGTTTTATAAGAAAAATCCCCTTTCCTTTTATCGCTGCTTTTTCCAACTGCCGCTTTTAGGAACCTTATGCCAAGAAATTCTTCTCTTTCGGCTTTGCAGCGGCCTTGAAGCCCTCTTAAGTGCGGGTATTCCCATTGAAGAGGCTTCTTTGCTGCTTGCTACTCAAAACGATAATTGTTATATCGAACATCTTTTACATTTAGCTTCAAAAACCCTAGAGCAAGGGTTGCCTTTAAGCAAGGCCTGGCAAGAAGAAAAATCTCTACCGCCAATTTTTCTTCAGCTCATCACCGCGGGAGAAGCAAGCGGCAATCTATCAAATATTTTTTCTTTAATCATTGACTTTTATCAAAAGGATAGCGAAATACTGCAAAAAAAATTCATTTCTCTTTTAGAGCCAGCCTTAATTCTCATAATTTCTCTTTTTGTCGGCAGCTTTGTCATGGCCATCGTCCTGCCACTCTTAGATGCCGGCTCACAAATTAATCTTTGAATTATATTGCGAAAGGTGGAAAAAAGCCATGCGTGCAAACATGAAAAACTTAATTAAAGATTGTCGCGGTTTCACATTATTGGAACTGATTATTGTCATCACGATTTTTGGCATCATCTCTTCAATTGCCATTCCCCGTTTCAATAATTCTTTGGCCCTTGCCAATACCGTCAAAATAAAAGCTGACCTTGAAGTCATTAATACGGCAATTGCTCTCTATGAGGTCAGTCATCATCGTCGGCCACAGAATATTAAAATTGACCTCGATGAATTTATCGCCGATGTAGATAAAATGAGTCCACCACAAGGAGATTGCCTAATGCGCGATGGAAGCAAGCAAAAGATTACCGCCAAAGAATACACACTTGACGCTAAAGGCGAAAGAGCCCTTTGCCAAAATCACCCTTTAGCTGATTTTGGTCCATCTGCCAAGGTAAGCTAAGATATGCTCTATTTTTTTCTCGCTTTACTTTTTGTTTTGCAGCTTGCCGTCATTTCCTACATCGATTACCGACACTATATAATAAAAAACTCACATCTTGCTTTTCTGCTCCTTTCGGGCTTTTTTCTCGCCGAACAGCACTTTATCTGCTGGCAAGAAGAACTCCTAGTCAAATTATCTTTTATTGCTCTGACTTTTTTCCCCGTTTATTTTTTGAGCGACGGCTTAGGTGGCGGCGATGTAAAGCTTGCCTGCTGCCTAGCCTTGCCACTTTCCTATGCAGAACTGCTCACGGCAATTTTCATTGCCCTTTTTAGCGCATTAATTTGCTTTTTATTTCTGAAAAAAAAGCAAATTCTCCTGCCTTTTGCCCCTTTTTTAAGCGCGGGCACGCTAATTGCCCTTTTATTAAGATTACAACCATAAAAGAAAGGAGAAACGGTCATTTGCCTTTCCTAAAAGATAAGGCACCTGCCCGTATTTTAAAATGAATGCTAAAGGAGGCTTTATCAGTTTTGAAATAATCATTGCTTTAAGCATATTTTTGATAATTTTGACTTTTTGCACCCCTAAATTAATTTCACTTCACAAGCAGCTCTATGTTGATTATGTTACCCATTGCCTGGCCTCCAACTTGCGTATAGCACAGCAGCAAAATGCTATTTTGCCACCAAATGGCGGCTCAAAGGGCCTTGTCCCAGCCAAGCTCTGCATATATCCACATAAGGCAGAATTATATACGACGGACAAAAAAGTACATCGCCTTGAACTGCCCAAAGAAATAACCTTAAGCTGCAACCGCGGCGCTGTAATCTCTTTTAATTTTGGCAATCCGATGACTTATTCTTCAGCTACCATCTATATAAAAGGAGGAACCTATTGGCGCATGATTCATATCACATCATACGGGAGGATAAGAATTTGAAAAATAACCGACAGCAAAATGGCTTTTTTCTACTTCACGCCCTCACCTGTACCTGCTTTTTAGCAGCATCTACCGCCCTGCTCATCTCCTTTCACGCATTTTGTCTTGAAGATAGGGCACACGATTTAAAAATGACCGCCTATCATTTGGCAAAAAGAGAAATTTTATTAGCGCAGGCTGCCTTTGCTCATGAAACAGAGACAGAGCCTTTAAAATATAATTCAGAATATAAATTAAATTTAAACGAATGTATCTTTACCATCAAAAGAAATATTGACCAATCCTATCCAGCGCTCATCACAGTACAGATAACATACCCCCTGCAAGGAAAAGAACACTCTGTCCGCTTAGAAAAATACGTTTGCAATAAAAATAATACAACATAATATTCCATTTCAAAAAATACACGAAAGGACTTGCTGGAGCTTTTCTCCTAGACTTAATAAATGCCATGAAAAAAATTTTCGATTGCCGCGGCAGCTTAATGCTCGAAGCACTCCTTTCTCTGCTTCTCATCAGTGCTTGCCTAGGATGCCTTGCTCAATGTCTCACCGGATTCATCCAAGGCTATAATACACTTTTACAAAAACGCGAGCTAAAAGCCCAAATGCGGCTTGCCCTTTCACATATGCTTTATGATTTAGAAAAATCTAATTTTTTAATTATAACTAAAAAAAAGGAATGCGACAAAATTACCTTTATAAAACATACGCCATCTGGCACTATTCTTGAAAAAGCTACCTATGAACAAGACAGCCAAAATGTCGCCATGCCCCGCATTTACAAAGAGCAACAGCCAATCACTCCCGGCTATTCCTCCTGTCCCATAGGCATAAGATTTTATTGTCGTCCGCTTAGCACTTCACCTAACAACCAAACCTATCTTTTGCGCCTTGAAGGGAGAACGCCAGCGCTAAAAAATCCCCTCATTATAGCTACTGCTGTACGACTCAACGGTTTTCTGGAGAATAATGGCAATGAATAAGCGCGGCTTTCTCTCAATTATCTGCCTATTAATTCTTTTGCCAATTTGCTTCATGGCCGCTGCCTTGCATAACCTTAGCCAAGATGAAAGAAAAATTGTCAATTATCGCCATGATGAGCTGACCGCCCAGATTGCTTTAGACAGCTCACTTGAAATAGCCTTGCAAAAAATGTACGATGAGCCGAAGTTTTATGAAACCGCCTATGCTGAAGCCCCCAAAAAAGGACTGGCTGTTTATGCGCCAGTTCTATATGAAATCAACCTGCCGGAAAAATCACTTTCTTCTCTTGTCCGCTTTCGCTTCATCAATCATGCCGAAAATCTCTTCTGCTTAGAAGCAACAACTGCCTACAAAACATCTGAAAAGAAAAATTTTCTCTACGTAAAAAGGAGGGCCACCCAATATGTTATCGTCTGTCGCACAGATTCTCAAAGATAAATCTTATAATTTTTTTGCACCGAGTTTTTTTGAGGCATGCATGGTAAAAAATGACCTGATAATTGGACTTTTTTTCACTGGCAAAGGCCGTGACTACAGTATTTCAGGCACAACAAAAATTCCCTTGCCCACAAAAAATTCACCCTATCATGTCGACGATATTATCGACTTATTTGCCGAAATGCCCCTCGTTGATATGGGCAGGTTTTTCATCATCAATAATAAAGATTATCGCAAAGTATCGCAAAAAGCACCGGCAAATTTTCGCTCACTACTGCAAATTTATGATGAAGCTGCCAAAATGCGCCAAAACGGCCAAAAAAATGCCGTCTTTATTGCTAAAAATAATGGTGAATTCCAATACACCTTCTTTTTAAGTGACAAAATAAACAAGTCACCGCAGGCTGCCAGCAATATCCTGCCTTCCTTAAAGGACAATATGGACATTTTGCATGAAGGCAATCATTATAGGGCCATCTTAGGCGAACGGGATATTTTTATTCAATGTCCCTCCCACCACGATTTGAGCGATTTTGATGAAGATGACCTGAAAACCATGACCAGCGCTTGCTTTTACCCGCTAACGCATTGCGGCTTTTTTCCTTCACAAAAATCTCTTTTCCCCATACCATGGAAAAAATATTGCTGCCGCTTTTGTGCTCTATGCCTCCTCTTTTTGTGCCTGACGGGCGTTTTTCTCAAAAACAAAGCTGTCGTCCTGCGGCAAGACCTTGAAAATATGCAAGGCCAGATACTCGCTTGTCGCAATTTAATACAAGAAGGAGCAAATATTAAGCAGCTAAAGCAAGAACGCCAAATACGACAAAAAAAATTGCTGGCTTTAGAAAAAAAACCTTATTCAAATTATCTACTTTTAAGCGAAATTGCTTCTAATCTGGCAGATGATGCCTGTCTTTTGCAAATAGAGCGCCATGAGAGCGAACTTACCGTCCGTGGCCTTGCCAAAACAGCGCAAGCAGCTGATAATTGCTATAAAAATTTTAAAAATCTCTCATTTTGCCAATCTATTATTGTAGATTATATCAAGCAAGAAGGCAACTATTTTGATTTTAAGTTCATTTTTACGTTAGATAGTAAAAACAATCTGCCAAACGACAATTCTTCTAAGGAGCGGAGGGTTCTATCTTGAAAAAAAGTCTTATTTTTCCTCTTTTAGCATCCCTCGCATTTTTCCTTGTCTGCTTTTATTACTGCTGCCATCTTCATTCTCTTTATGCCGAAACGAAAAAGCTCCAAAACGCTCTATCCGAAAAAAATTTACTCGTCCAAAAAATAGATGTCCTGCGCAGCCGCTATCCCAATATCGAATTGGCTGCACAGGCCGAAGCTGCCACAAGCCAAAGATGGAAACAGAAGCTTCCTGATAAAATTGAAGCAGACAACTTCATCAAAAGCCTCTGCTCAGAGGCAAAAAAACAAAAATTAAATCTTATCAATATCAATACCAGCCCCACTGACGACAGGAAAGCCTTACTCGTCAGCCTCGAGCTAAGCGGTGATTTTCTCTCATTTCTTTCCTTTCTCCAAAATTTAGAATGCTCGCCGCGCTTTAATGAAAGTCATGTTTTCAAAGTGGAAAAAGCAGAAGATACGCTCCATTTTTTCATTTCGACAAAAATTTTTGCACTAGGCCAAGACCTTTCAAAAAATACTTTTGCTAAAGAGCCGGCCTTTAGTATATAATGTTGATGATTACTATTTTTTATTTAAAATCATCGTCAATCTATTCTATGATAGATTATTATGTTAAAAAGGTGAATAGATATGTCTTTTGCAAAAATCAAAAACACACTTTTTAATTTTATTTGTGAAAACAAAATGCTGCAATTTTTTTTGTGGGATTATCAGACTGGGCGCATCTGCTTTTCAGCCCATCCCTTTGTACTGCCCATCTCTTTCAAAAAAAAGCGATATCGCTACCTAGATGAGCTAAAGCACCATCTCCAGCCAGATGATTACAAGGCTATTAATGACTATCTGTGTAATTTGCCCATCTCGCCAAAACGCCTTGCCCACAATTCTTTTTATTTGCGCATCTTTGATGATAATGGGAGCTGTTATTGGCTAAAACTGTTTCTCATTGCTCAAAAAGAGTCCAAAGCTTCCTGTCACATCTTCGGGCTCATAGAAAATGTCAGTGATGAAATGCATGCCGATGAAAGGCAAAAAAAATTCATCTATGCCTTAGAGCATGACTCCTTAACCAATACCTACAACAAAGAAACCTTTATCCGCTTTACCAATAATTTTTTGGCTGCCCCTCAAAACAAAGATCAAATTCATGCCATGCTTATTATTGATGCCGACAATTTCAAGGATATCAACGATACGCTCGGCCATTTATTCGGCGATTCCGTACTCAAGGAAATTGCCGATAAATTGCGCCATCATTTTCGAACGGACGACTTTATTGCCCGCATGGGCGGCGATGAATATGCCGTCTTGATGCGCAACCTCAAGTCCGTTGATTTTCTCAAGGAAAAATTCAATCTTCTTCTCAAAGACCTCTCCAAGACTTACCATAGCGGCAACCATTTCGTCAATTTTTCCATGAGTATTGGCGTAGCCTTTTATCCTGAAAACGGCAAAAATTTTCAGTCATTATTCAGCCATGCCGACATCGCCCTTTATACAAGCAAACGAGCCGGCAAAAGCTGTTTCACTTTTTATAATCCCAACCTCATAACCAGCAATTATTTTTATCAATCTGATTCCCTTAAAACTTCTTATAACCGGAGGCTGCAATTTTTTCAAAAAAATACCGCCGAGTATATCTTTCGCCTCTTTTACAAAAATAAGGACATAGACTCCATCATTGAGCACTGTCTTAAAATGCTTGGTATTATGACCAATGCCGATAGAGCTCTTCTCTTTCTTTACGAGCCTTCTACCGACAGTTTTCAGCTGACACATTTTTATTCAAGTGGCCGTCATGAACCCATTTCGCCGCAAGTCCGCGATAAATATTTGCCTTTAGCAGCATATTTCGTGGTAAAAACATTTTTCAAGCACCTATCGCACGGCATTATCGCCACCTGCGATGATATTAATTCATTGCCGGAGGAACAGAGAGAAACTTTTCAAAAACTCCGCTCCAAATCTTTTATCCAATGCCTCATTCGGCGCGGCAATACCGTGCTCGGCTCAATCGGCATTGATAATAGGACAAAGTGTCACCACTGGACTGAAGCGGAAATTAACCAGCTTAGTATCCTCGCTTCCTGTTTTAGCTTTCTAATAATGCAAAGAAATATCTCAATACAATATCAATTGGAAAAACCAGGTGTAAAAAATGAATTATGAAGCTTCAATATTCCCCATTTCCATTTCCGACGGACAAGAGGAACATATTTTTCCCTTAAATCACCTGCGCACAGCGATTGAATACGTCACGGGAGCTCACGTTTTCCTCGTCGATATGGAAAAGCGCCATATCCTATGCTCTGAAACATTCCAAAAAGAATATTTCCAGCAGTTTACAGCTGGCTATTATACATTGGACAATCTCTATTCAATTATCTATGAACGCGACCGCGATAAGGCAAGCCACCTCTTTTCCACCCTCTTGCGCGGCAAAGCACATAAGAGAAGCATCGACATCCGACTCAACACGCATCACGATGAAAAACTCAGCTGGGTCTCACTGCGCTGCAAGGCCGTAAAAAGCCATCGCCAAGAAACATTTCTTGTCTGTGCCTTAATTCCTTCGACACAAATGCCGCATATCGATGAATTGACGCAAATAAAAAATGCTGCTGCCTTTTCGCGAGTAGTTAAAGATTACATCCATGAAAAAAAGTCTTTTGCCCTCATGCTCCTCAATATCAGCAATTTCAGTATGATTAACTATCAGCACAGCCGCCACTATGGCGATACCGTGCTAATTAACTTTGCCAGCTACCTTTCCAATTTACTTAGCCAAGATGAAGCCAATCAATGTTTCCGCACATCTGGCAATACCTTCGCCCTAATTTTGCGCGACAGCTCGCCGCAAAATATCAATATTATTTATTCCTCAATTAAAAAACATCTGCATCTTATGTACAACATCAATGCCGCTTTTTGCTCTTGTAATTACCCCGAAAATGCATCCACTTTAGAAGAATTAATCCAGCTTTCCGATTATCTGCTCATTCAGGCCCGCCGCCGTGAGATTAATGGCATCGTAAGCTATGATGAAACCACCGAAAATTCTTTTTCTAATTACCGCCTTTTGCAGAGCAATCTGCGCCACAGTATTGACAACAACTTTCGCGGCTTTTATCTCGTCTATCAGCCTTACATCAATGTTCAGAAAAATAAGCTCATCGGTGCCGAAGCATTGGCCCGCTATACCGATGAGCAAGGTAATGCCATTTCCCCGGAAAAATTCATTCCCATTATCGAGAACATGAAAATGATGTGCGAATTCGGCCGCTGGATTGTCAGGGAGGCCATCAAGGCATTGCAGCAATTTAGCGCCATTTTCCCAGACATGGTTGTCAATATCAATATCTCTCATGAGCAGCTCAATGACAAGCACCTCTTTGATTACATCATGAATACTGCTAACGAATTTGGTGTTGACCCTTCCCAGATTGAATTAGAATTTACGGAACATTTTCTTTCCAAAGAATACACTTATATCAATAGTGCTATCGAAAAAATCCACAAAAAAGGTGTGCTTATCGCCATGGATGACTTTGGCACCGGCTATTCATCCCTTGGCTTCCTCAAAGATATTAATGTTGACATTGTTAAGATTGATAAGATTTTCGTCAAAAATTTCATGAACGACGAGGTCAAGAAATTTTTCCTGGAATGTATCATCAGCCTTTGCAAAAAACTAAAGCGCAAGACCATTCTAGAAGGTATCGAGCATCATGATGAATATATGGCTATTCGCAGCCTTGGCATCGACATGGTGCAAGGCTATTACTATAGCAGGCCGCGCCCTTTTGAGAGCATTATCGACTTCATAAAAAATCAGCATCAAAACGACTGATTGAGCTCGTTTTCTAAACTCTTCGCGCCTTCTCCCAAAATTTTATAATGTCACTACCTCATAGCTTGTCTATGCTACTAAAATACCCGGAAAAGAATTCTTTTCCGGGTATTTTCAGTCGAGGCGAAAGACGATTCTGCGCCTGACGATACAAGGCACAGGCTGCCCATTGCTATTTAGCGCTGGCGAAAACCTATATTGATATGCAGCCTTACTTGCAGCCTGGTCAAATGCGGTCTGCCCCGAAGAACTGATAATTGCTACATTGCTTACCTTACCATTTTTTGTCACAAAAATCTTTAGATATACTGTCCCCTCTATTCCTGATTTGCGTAAATCAGGCGGATAGTCAGGCTTTACTGCCTTTAAAAGTCGCGGCGGCAATGCCGGAGAAATAGCCGCTAAAGAACTTCCTCGTCCATTTCCTTTGCCACCTTCCTTTGCGCTGCCACTTCCCTCACCTTTTCCCGATAGGCTCTTTCCCTGTCCTTTACCATTGCCATCAGAAGAGCCCCTATCTTTGGAGCTTTCCTCATTTTTGCTGGCTTGCTGATTACCTTGGCTTGGCTGGCTACTTGGAAGAACTTTTTTTACATTTTTTGCCTTTTCTGGTGCGTTTAAGGCAACCTTCTCTTGCACAGTTTTGGCAATGGCTGCATTACTCTTTTCTTCCATGTGCAAAGCCTCCTTGCTGCCCTCCATTTTGCTGCCGGCTGCATTTGCGGCGGAAGCATTTCTTTTTGGTGCAGCATCAGCATCATAGACAATTACATTCATTGGCTTTGCTGACTTCTGATAAACATTGAGACTGAATAACCCTAAAAATGCTGCCAGCAAAAAAAGCACCCCGTGAATTGCTAAAGAAAAAGCAAATGCCTTATATTTTTGCCTTTTTTCCTCGCCAATCATAAGGAGCCATCCTTTGCTGCTGCCAAACCGACATGCTCAACGCCTACGGCTTTACATTCATCGAGCAGCTTCATAACGAGATTATAATTCGTATCCTTCTCGACGCGAATGACCAAGGAAAATTTCTTATTTTGCTCACGCACAGCCTTAATCCGCTGCAAAAGCACCTCTCGCGTTATGGGCTTTTCTTCCAGACTCAAATTGCCGTTTTTTTCCAGCGTTACCACATAATTAACATTAATCTGCTCTTGAGCATGAGCAGCATGAGGCAAGGCAATATCTATCGCCTTTATATTGACCATATGCAGCATAGCCAAAATAAAAAACACCAGCAAAAAGAACATGATATCAATCATGGGAATAATTATTACTTCTGGCTTTGTAAAACTGCGCCGGTCACGCAAGCGCATTAGCGTCACCATCTTTCTCAGCTCTGGTATATTCGCTGCTGTTTTTGAGGCTGCTAAAATGCACTTCTACCAGTGAAAAGCACTGTTCCATATCAGTGATAATGCTATCTACGCGCTGCACAAAATAGGCATGTATACTCAAGGCAATTATTGCCACACAAAGTCCTGTGGCCGTAGCAATCAGGGCTGCGCCTACATCTCCCGTGATAGCTCCTGCCTGCCCAGATTCAACATTAAAAATACTAAAGGCAGATATCATGCCGGCAATTGTTCCCAAAAGCCCTAAAAGCGGTGCCAATGTAACGACGACGCTTAAATAATAAAGATGCTTCTTAAATCCAGCCAATGCTACGCCCGACTGAATTTCCATAAAAGAAGCTGCTTTATCTTGCTGCGCTACTTGAAAAGAAAGCGCACTTTTAATTATCTCGGCAATCTTTCCTTTGCCCTTATTTATCATTTCCAAGGCCATTTCATAATTTCCCCTGGTCAACAGCAAAGATAATTGACGCGAAAAGTCTCGCCCATCATCGTGACGAGAGAAATACATGGCTCGTTCTATCCCCATAGCAACAACAAAAATAGAGCATAGCAGCAAGACGTACATTACACTGCCTCCCTGCTCAAAAAATCTAATTCCCTGCATTAACATTGGCCTTCCCCCATAAAAAAAAGCTCCTACATACATAGGAGCTATCAGACAAAAAATCTTGACATAACAAAATTATCGACACTGAATAAATCCCCTCCCCATCTCTCGCAGGTACAAATGGTGATTGCTAATCAGGCAGTTCTCCTGGCTATTGGTTCATAACGATGCTGCGCCTTCCCAAAAATTATCCAGTGGCATTGCAGCTGCTCCCCATTACAGTGGCGTGACCGCGTTGGCTTTTCCAACTTCTCTATTGAGTCCTTCCGGACACCTGACCCTCTTTATTTGATTGGTAATACACTATTATCGCAGTTTATAATATCATTATCATTTTCTTTTGTCAACAGCAGAACTTTCATGCTCTATTTTTTCCGTATAGCAAGAAAAATTTATAATTTATTATTAATATCAAGAAACTTTTTATGCTATAATAATTATATTAAATTATTAATATAGTATGAAAGATGTGAGATATTATAAATACAAAAGCAGAAAAATTTCAAACTTTCTTAAAAGAAAATGAGCTGAACTTCTTCACCATCGAAGAAAACACCGATGAATTATCGACTGTTGTTTTCCGTGGCCAAATCGAAACTTCTGGCCAGACTCTGCCGATGATTGCCATCATTGACAAGAGCTACTACTCTACCATGCGCGTTCTCGTCGCTCCCAAGGCCGTCCGCAATGACAACCGCTTCGCCCTTGACGATGCTATTAACGCCCAAAATGCCAAATACAAGATTTGCAAATTCTATCTTGATAATGAAAACAATCTGATTATGGATTCTTGCCTCATGAGCTCTGACGATGATTTCAATGCAGAAACTTTCTATTATCTTTTGCAAAGTATTTTGCCTTGCCTAGAAGAATTTTATCCGCAAGCTATGGACAGCATCTGGTCAAAATAATTTTCTTCCGCAGCAAAGCTGCGGCTTTTTTAGTGGCAATAAATATATAAAAACAGCTTGCGGAATTGCCGCAAGCTGTTTTTAGCAGATATGCTCTTTCATATCTTTCATTTAAATAAATCTTTAAATTTTTCTATCCAAGTCTTTTGTTCCGGATTATTGATATTCTCATTGTTTTCACCGGCAAACTCGCGCAGCAGCTCTTTTTGACGCTCAGTAAGCTTTTGCGGTGTGAGTACCTTGACACGTACGTGCTGATCACCGCGCCCGATACCGCGCAGATGAGTAATCCCTTTACCCTTGATGCGCAAAATTGTCCCTGGCTGTGTACCGGCAGGCACTGAAATTTCCATCTTGCCATCTAGCGTCGGCACTTCTATCTTATCACCCAATGCCGCCTGAACAAAGGAAATTGGCACCTCACAAATGACATTATCGCCATTGCGCACAAAGAATTTATCTGGGCGGACGGTGATATAGACATATAAATCACCATAGCCGCCGCCATTTTTACCGACTTCACCATGACCAGAAACGCGAATGCGCGAATCATTATCGACACCGGCCGGTATCTTGACAGAAATCTTATCATTGGCATGGATATGCCCTGTCCCCTTGCATTTAGCGCACGGATTTTTAATAATCTGGCCTGTACCATTACAGCGGTCGCAAGTCGAGGCATTGACCATGCGGCCAAACGGTGTATCATGTACCTGCTGCACCTGGCCTGTGCCGTTACACTTAGGACATGTTTCTGGCTTCGTGCCAGCTGCTGCACCACTGCCATGGCAATCAGGACAATCCTGCGTCCGTGGCACCGTCAGCTCAACCGTCTTGCCAAAGGCAGCATCCTTAAAGTCAATGGCGAGATTGTAGCGCAAATCGCTGCCGCGCACGGGACCATTACGACGTGCGCGCCGACTTGTGCCGCCACCAAAAAAGGCATCAAAAATATCGCCAAAATCGCTAGCACCACCGCCACCAAAGCCGCCAAAGCCACCGCTAAAGCCACCAAAACCGCCACCTGCACCACCGCCGCCATTTTCAAAGGCAGCATGGCCAAATTGGTCGTATTGAGCACGCTTTTTACTGTCAGATAAGACCTCATAGGCCTCATTGACTTCCTTAAACTTAGCCTCAGCTTCTTTGTTGTCCTTATTGAGGTCTGGGTGGTATTTACGGGCTAGCTTTCTGAAGGCTTTTTTTATTTCTGCCTCGGACGCATCTTTGGATACGCCCAATACTTCATAATAGTCTTTTTTATCGCTCACTTTATTCCACCTTAATTAATAGATTAACCTGACAACCCGCAAGGGGTTGCCAGGTTATCGCAAATCTCAATTATTTCTTATCTTTATCGTCAACGACTTCAGCATCTACATCGACGACATTTTCATCTTTAGCTGTATCCTGCTGCGAAGCTGCTCCGCTTTCCGGCGCACCTTGTGCCGCCTGCTGTTGAGCTGCCTGCTGCTGGTAAGCTGCCGTACTCATTTCGCTGAGCAATTTTTGCAATTCTTCCGTTGCCCCTTTAATAGCAGCTGTATCGCCGCCTTTCAAGGCATCTTTTACTTTGTCGCAAGCTTCCTTGACTTTTCCTACGACTTCCTGCGGCGCCTTATCCCCTAAGTCCTTGATGGCCTTTTCGGTCTGGTAAACAAGGCTATCTGCCGTATTTTTGACTTCAATTTCTTCCTTGCGCTTTTTATCTTCCGCTGCATGCGCTTCAGCGTCCTTGACCATGCGGTCAATATCGTCTTTGCTCATGCCGCTATCCGACTGAATCGTAATTTTCTGTTCTTTGCCCGTACCAAGGTCCTTAGCCGTAACATTGACAATGCCGTTAGCATCAATGCTGAACGTAACTTCGATGCGAGGAACTCCTCTCGGAGCTGGCGGAATGTCGGAAAGCTCAAATCTGCCCAAAGTCTTGTTGTCGGCGGCCATTTCACGTTCACCTTGCAAGACATTAATGTCAACAGACGGCTGATTATCCGCTGCCGTCGAGAAAATCTGGCTCTTAGACGTAGGAATCGTCGTATTTCTTTCGATAATCTTCGTGCAGACGCCACCGAGCGTTTCAATACCAAGGGAAAGAGGCGTTACATCAAGAAGCAGGACATCTTTGACATCGCCAGCTAAAATGCCGCCCTGGATTGCTGCGCCAATGGAAACGCATTCATCGGGATTGACGCCACGGTTTGGTTCCTTGCCAAATTCTTTTTTGATGATTTCCTGTACAGCGGGAATACGCGTCGAGCCGCCAACCAAGATAATCTTATCGATATCACTTACCGTCATGCCGGCATCGGCCATTGCCTTTTTCGTCGGTTCAATCGTCGCTTCAACAAGGTCTGCCGTCAGTTCATCGAACTTAGCGCGCGTCAAAGTGAGGTCAAGGTGCTTCGGACCCGTTGCATCGGCCGTAATAAATGGCAAGTTAATATTCGTAGAACTCATGCTCGAAAGTTCTATCTTGGCCTTTTCTGCTGCTTCAATGAGGCGCTGTGCGCTCATCTTGTCCTGAGAAAGGTCTATGCCATTGCTCTTCTTAAATTCGGAAACCATCCAGTCCATGACGCATTTATCAAAGTCATCGCCACCCAAGTGAGTGTTGCCGTTGGTAGCCTTAACTTCAAAGACGCCATCGCCTAATTCAAGTATCGAGACGTCGAATGTGCCGCCGCCCAAGTCGAAAACCAAAATTGTTTCATCCTGGTCTTTATCGAGGCCATAGGCAAGCGATGCTGCCGTCGGTTCATTGATGATGCGCAATACTTCAAGGCCTGCAATCTTGCCTGCATCCTTTGTCGCCTGGCGCTGGCTATCATTAAAGTAAGCAGGAACTGTGATGACAGCCTGCGTAACCTTTTCGCCCAGATAAGCTTCTGCATCTGCTTTCAGCTTTTGCAAAATCATGGCTGAAATTTCTGGCGGCGTATAGTCCTTGCCGTCTATGGAAACTTTATAATTTTCGCCCATATGGCGCTTAATTGACGCTATCGTACGGTCAGGATTGGAAACAGCCTGACGTTTTGCCAGCTGTCCGACCAAGCGTTCGCCATCTTTCGTGAAGCCAACTACGGAAGGCGTAATTCTACTTCCTTCAGGGTTCGTGATGACGGTCGGTTCGCCGCCTTCCATGACTGATACTACAGAGTTAGTCGTACCTAAATCGATACCAATTATTTTTGACATATAGATTACCTCCATATATTGCTATGTTATCCATCTGCCCTAGGGCAAATGCGCCAAATTCTTTTTTATTTCCCGCGCGGCTCATCTTCGCAGCGGGAAGGCTCAATTAGAAACCACCTGCACCATGGCCGGGCGAATAACACGCCCGCGCACGGTATATCCCTTTTGTAATTCCTGCTCAATCATGCCGTCTTCTTTTTCTTCATCTTGAATGCGCATTACGGCCTGATGAAAGTTCGGGTCAAAATGTTCTCCCTGCGTCTTTATCTCTTCAAGACCATTTTTTTTCAAGACCTCGCCAAATTGCGTGTAAATCATCTGCACGCCTGTGCGAAACGCTTCGACATCTCCTGCCGGCGCCGTCAAGGCACGGCCGAAATTATCCAGCACGGGAAGAAGGTCCTTGATGACATTTTGCAAAACAACATCGGAAATTTCCATGCGTTCTTGGCTGCTGCGACGACGGAAATTGGCAAAATCAGCCTGCAGGCGCTGATGGCGTTCCTTCAGTTCTTCTAATTCTTGCTCCATCTTGCCTTCTTCAGCCTTTTCCTCTGCCTTTTCTTCCTCTGCAGCTGCCTGCGGTTTTACAGAAGCCTCTTCGGCTGCCAATTCCTCATTGCTTTCGTCTTGTATTTCTTCTTGCATTTCTTCTAATTTTTCGCTGTCTTTTCTATTCATCTCGTTCTTCATGCAGACTCATACCTCATCTCTATTTTTTATAAAAAACGCCTGAGCGCTTGAGCGATACTTTCATTCATATATCCCAAAAGAGTGATAATCTTGCCATATTGCATCCGCGTCGGCCCCAAGACGGCTATTGTGCCAAGCGGCCTGCCATCGAGATTATATGTAGCACGCACGACACTGCAATCCTTTATCGAATTGTATTTATTTTCTTGGCCTATCGTAACGCTCAGGCCGCCTTCACTCTTATTTTGAACATAAAGTATATCGCGCAACACGGGTTCTTCCTCAAGCATCAAGAGAATCCTCCTCACCTTCTCGAGGTCGCGAAATTCCGGCTGCTCCATCAGCTGCGTTGCGCCTTCCGTATAAATGCGGTCGTGATGGTCATTGGCCATCATCTGACCAATGGCATTTATTACCTTGTCAAAGGCCGTATTGCTGATAAGAGAAGCGCGCAGCCTCTTCAAGGAAGCCATATTGATATTGCGCAAGCTCTTTCCCTGCAAATAGGCATTGAGCGCAGCTGCAATTTGCTGAAAATCCAGTAAAGATGTCCCGTTAGGCATACGGATAATTTTATTTTCAATATAGCCGCTCCTACCTTTGACCACAGCGATGACATGCTGCTCATCAAGGGGAATGAACCTTATATTTTGAAAAATCATTTCCGATAGCTGCGGCGATATGACAAGCGATACATTGTTGGTGAGATGCGAAATTATCTTCGCCGTTTCTTGAAAAACGCCTTCCAGACGCTGTACCTTCGTATCATACCACTGGCGAATCAGAGAGATTTCTTGCTCGGTGAGTTGAACTGGCTTTAGCAGGTCATCAACGTAAAAGCGATAGCCCTTTGAAGAAGGAACGCGCCCCGATGATGTGTGCAAATGACCAAGATAGCCCAATAGCTCCAAATCAGCCATTTCATTGCGAATCGTAGCCGAGCTAATGCCAAGGTCATACTTTCGCGCGATGGTTCTCGAACCAATCGGCTCCGCCGTAGATATATAATCATCGACAATCGCCTGCAGGATTTGCTGCTTTCTTTTATCCAGCACCGAACCACCTCCCTTTATTAGCACTCTATCTTAGCGAGTGCTAACTACTAATTAAGACTATACAACCATTTAATCAAAATGTCAACATTTACCCAAAAAATATTTTTCTAAACGGAAAATATTTTTCTTCCTGTCAATCTTTGCGAAATGCTTTTATCTTTTTTCTAGCTGTGCTAAAATTAAAAGTAATACTAATTATCAATATTGTCGTAAAGGAGTTTTGCATGCTCAATAATCAGAATACCCCCGCTACATTATCGCCATCATTTCATGACTCAATAACGCTTTTAGGCAATAAACCCATTGAAAATATTACCATTTTAGCACAGCTTAAGCGCCTTTTGCGAAAATGTACCCGCTTTGACTTTGCCGTCGCCTTTGTGACGCGCGGTGGTCTTATTTTACTAAAAAACTGCCTCAAAGAATTAGAAAAAAAAGGTATTTGTGGCCGCATTATTCTCAGCAGTTATCTGCATTTTACAGAACCTCAGGCCATCGCTGACCTCATGCACTTCAAAAATATAGACGTCTTTTTTGCGCCGCCTAATTTTCACGCTAAAGGTTATTTATTTCAAACCATAAACGGCAATTATGATTTTTGCATCGGCAGCGCCAACCTAACACAAAGCGCACTAAAGCTAAATTATGAGTGGTGCCTTTTATTAGAAGATAAAACTTCTGCGGCTCTTACAAGCATCATTTCTTCATATGAATCATTAATCGCGCAGAGTCAAAAAATAACGCCTGACCTTCTTGCCGCCTACGAAATAGCTTATCTCAAAAATCGTTCCGTAACTTTCCTGCCAAAAGAATCGTTTATCACCCCCAACCAAATGCAATATAAGGCTCTTTTAAAATTAAAAGCACTGCGCCAAAAGGGCTACAAAAAAGCCATTTTAATTTCCGCAACCGGCACGGGAAAAACACTGCTCGGTGCCCTTGACGTCAAGGCCCAAAAAGCAAAGCGCCTGCTTTTCATTGCTCATCGTGAAGAAATCTTAAATCAGGCGCGAAGTACTTTCAAAAAGGTATTTGGCCCCAATATAAAGATGGGACTTTTAAGCAGCCGAGAAAAGAAATTGACCGCTCCATTTCTCTTTGCTACGGTCAATATGATTGCCAAAAACAAAATTCTCGCCACTTTGCCAGATGATTATTTTGACTATATCATTATCGATGAGACGCACCGCGCTGGCGCAAAAAGCTATCTTAAAATTTTCAAGCATTTTTCGCCGCATTTTTTACTGGGCATGACGGCAACACCTGCCCGCCCCGATAATTTCAACATTCTTTCGCTTTACGATTATAATATCGCTTGCCAGATAACGCTGCAAGATGCCATCGAAGCCAACCTGCTTTGCCCTTTCCACTATTTCGGCATCAGCGACATCACCTCCAATGGCATCATTGATGAAAATAGCGACTTTGGCAAACTGACAACCAAGGAACGCGTTCATCATATCAATGAAAAAATCCGTTTTTACGGCCATGGCGGTGAAAGGCTGCGCGGCCTCGTATTTTGCCGCAGCATCGAAGAAGCTGAAGCTTTGGCCGAGCAATTTTGTCATTTAGGCTATAAAAGCCTCGCCCTAAGCGGCAAGAGTAAAAGGGATTTAAGGCGCGATGCCATTTTTCGCCTTGCCCAACAAGATGGTCCCGACAGCCTCGACCTCATCTTTACCGTTGACCTATTCAATGAGGGCATCGATATTCCTTCCGTCAACCTCATCATCATGCTCCGCCCGACCCAATCGCCTATCATCTTCACGCAGCAATTAGGGCGCGGCCTGCGCCGCTGTGCCCAAAAAGCCTTTACAGTAATTCTCGATTTTATCGGCAACTACAAAAATAACTTCATGATTCCTATTGCGCTCTTTGGAGATAGGTCAAATAACAAAGACACCTTGCGCCGCCTCGTCTGCGAGCCTGATGAAATCATCTGCGGCAAAAGCTCTGTTGAATTTGATGCCATCTCCCGCGAGCGCATCTACCGCTCCATCGACCAAAATAATCTTACCGACATGGATAAATTGCGCAGTGCCTATAACGAAGTCAAAATGCTCTGCGGCAAAATTCCTTCTCTTTCCGAACTAGCCTCTTATAGCACCATTTCGCCCCTCGTCTTTATGCAAAAATTCGGCTCTTATGAGCAATTTTTGCAAAAATATGAACCGAATTTTTCCTGCTCCTTTTCGGCTCCCGAACTTGAAGTGCTGCGCTATATAAGCGCCCGCTTTGCCAGCGGCAAGCGCCTTTTTGAGCTTATTGGCCTTAGCGAATTGCTTAAAAGCTCCGAGGATTTTTTGTCGCGTACATTTTCTCTTCTCCTTTCTTATAAGGAAACCATCTCCCAGCCGCAGCGCATTTCCTTTTTAGCCAATCTCAGCGGCACTTTTTTGCCGCAAAATGAGCGCGCCAAATTTTCCCACTGCGCCTTTATCGAGCCATCTGATGGCGGCTATCGCCGCACGGCTGCATTTTCCGAGCTTTTAAAACGCAGCCATTTTAAAACTGCCCTTACCGCCTTAATTGATTATGGCATTTCCAACTGGCAAAAAGACTATAAAGACACCTATCGCGCCACATCTCTTTCCCTTTATAAAAAATACAGCTATGAAGATGTCTGCTGGCTTTTAAACTGGCCGCATAAGATAAATCCCAACGCTATGTCCGGCTATTTTTTTGAAAAGAGCACACAGACATTAGCCGTTTTCATAAATTATATTCCGCCCGAAAAAAAGCGCGTCCACTACAACAACCTTTTCCTTTCGCTGCATTGCATTACGGCTTATTCGCGCCGCAACCGCTCCCTTGCCTCGCCCGAAATAAAAAATATCTACGCTTCAAAAGAGCGCGGCAACCAAATATACCTCTTTGTCAGAAAACCCGACAATACCAATAAGGCTAAAGAATTTTATTTTCTCGGCGAAATAGAGCCCATCGGCACGCCGGAAGAAATTGCCGCGGAAAAATTCGTCAAAATCATTTACGGCCTAAAAACCCCCGTACGGCCTGATATTTACGATTATCTCACCAGCAAATAAAAACAGGGCGCAGCAGTCGCTGTGCCCTGTTTTTTATTTCTCTTTTAAAATGGCCTTGGTCCAAAGATAATTTTCCGCACTCAGTTCAGGTAAATACTTTTGTACCGTTTCCAGATACTCCCTTTTGCCAGAAGCCTTATAGGCTAAAGCCATATACGGCATAAACTGCTTTGTCATCACGGCATGAACGTCTTTGCCCGTAATATTTTGGTAAGGCCACTTTTCCTTGCCTTGCAGATATTTATTTAAGAAATCAACCGCATGCAATATATTGCCGCCATCTGGCGAACGATACCGCCAAATCGGCACTTCCAGCTTTTCTCCCATATGCGCAAGCATAATGAATGCTTCCAAATTATATTCCGTATAGGCAACCGACTTTGTCCTGATGAGTGCCGTCGGTATCTTGCCGCTTTTTTGAATCTGCGGCGTTATAACGCTTGGCCCTACTGCCAAAAGCGCCTCTCTGGCCTGCTTTTCATCGCCGGCAAATTGGCTAAAAGCTGCAATCTCACATTGCAGCCAAGTGCCATGATTATTAATGCGCAATCGCTTGATGCCGCCGGGATTTTGCTTTAAAAGCCACTCTTTGAAATCACCAAACCACTTTTGCAATGCCTTTTGGTCGGAAGGAGAGAGCGCACCGCTGTCTTTGAGCAAATAAATATCATGCACGGTCTGCAAAAGCGGCTGTGCCGCAATCATCGATGAGCCGCTATAATAGACGGGGGCATTTTTCGGCACGAAAATCTGCGCATATTTCATCTGCGGCGCCATCTTGGTTTCCGGATTGATAAACCAGACGCGCAGGTAATCGGCCGCCTTTTGCGCATAGGCCTTATCGCCCGTAATAGCATAAGCCATGCTCAGCGTATGTACGGATCCAACCATCTTGCGCAGCCTGCCGTGGTCAAAAATATCGTTATTTAGGCGCAACGGATTATCGACGCCATCTTTTACCACATAACCAGATTTAGCCTGCGCATCAGCCCAAAGATAAGGTGTCATGGTAATAAAATCGTGCTTGGTTTCCCCAGGAGCAATGAGCTCCTTCTTATCTGTTACGCTTGGATAATGCCTTGTCTGCAAAAGGTGATTGGCCCTTCTTTTTAAAACGGCAATGTTTTCTTGCACTTTTGCATCATCATCATCTTTTAGAGCCGCTAAAGCTGCCTTATCATAAAAACCCTCATACGATGACGGCTGCAAGGCATGAGCCTTGCTGAAGGAGCATGAAATATTGCAAAGGCTAAATACCGCCACGAGAAACAAAACCAAGAAACCCCTCATTAAGCAACCTCCTCGTCAAACTACTCCCGACTGAAGTCGGGAGCTTGTAAGTCGGAAAAACATAGGT
>JAHHSR010000050.1 GCA_020025075.1 Pectinatus sp.
ACCATTCATCTCCCACCTAAGAGGAAGGAGTCTTCTGGCGGATTATGATAAAATAGTCATTATCACTTTTTTGAAGTGCCGCCTCTTGCAAAAGCTCTCCATAGCGCTCTCGGTCATCAGGTGCTACGTATTTAACAACCTCTTGCAGATTAGACTTGCGACCATGGGCATAATCGTTGATATATCTATTACTGGCTTCAATACAAGCCACAGCTGTTCTCTCGGCCTGCTTTACCGGAGAAAAATAATATCCTGCCCAAGTTATAATAACTCTGAATCTTCCGCAACAGGGAGTTTTCACTTCATATATTACCAGCAAATTAATATTCTTATATAGTAACCACCAGCTATCCCTGCCATTCCTGCAGCTCATCTGCTTTTGCTATTGAACCTCCCCCACTTATATAAGTGGGGGATTTTTGAGAAGTTTGATACACGGGCTGGTGCCCGCCAGACATATCCCGAAGGAATTATATCCTTATTCTCAACGGGCTGCCCAAAAGCCCCCTACACAGTTCTTCAAAGTTAAAGCTCTGCTTACTTTGAGACTCAGTCTACTCGCCATTTATCTCCCGCCTAGGAGATGGATGCCTTCTGGCGGATATGTAAAAAAACAAATCCTTTCATCGCAGGCAAGATTTTACTATATATTTTATGCAGGAACTGTGGAAGATATGTTCACGACAAAACGCTACTTTTATCGCAATTCTCCAATGAACTTCTTTAGCTTTCACTAAAGCACAGACTATATTCTTTTAAGAAGACTTAGGCGAAACCGCTTCGGCTGTCAAACGCTTACAGCCTACTTTCCTCAAGAGGAATAGTCGTTGAACTTTCTCCTATTCGGAGCTTAGCTGCGGATTGGCAATTAAAAAGCACTTAGGATTTAACCCTATGCCATCTAAACAAATTTTTCTGCCTTCGCACTGGAGCTTATTTCATCTCTATGCTGTAGCTTGTTTAGCTTTATACCTTTCCAGCAATTCAGTTTCTTCGTTGCATAACTTAGCAGTTATACCTACATACTGGTTTTCCAACATGCTTACTAAGCTATAGCGAAAACTCATCTCATATCCAAAATCACAAGTATTCTGTTCGCGCTTAATAAAAAAACATATCCAGGTAAAGCCTAAGACTCTCACAAATTTCACTTCACTCTGAGTAACTGGTCATTGATACATAATCGAAAACCGGCTTAAGGTATCCGATATTCCTTAGCATCCCGCAAATTAAGTACACATTATCTCCTGTAGAAAGTACTGCTCTTACTTTACTGTATGGCGGGATATCTTATCCTCATAATACTCACGAATATCAGAAAATGCCTTGATGAAGTTTTTGTACCTTTAGCTTTTCTCTATGTTTGCACAGACAGCAGCAATCTTACCACCTTTCTTTTTTCTAAGCTCATATTTACGGCTAAGTCGCCTCCGCTCTCTATGAAGCCATTTCTCTAATTTTTTGACCTTTGTGAACTTTTCCTGCCTTAAGCCCGAAGGCTAGGCGTCAGGAGCACTGTATTTATTAGAAGACAGTATCTAAGCATTATTCTTTGAAACCTTTATCTGCTTAATCATCTCGTCGAGCACTTCCATGGCGTCGCCGACAATGCCGTAGTCACAAACCTTGAAAATCGGCGCTTCGGGGTCATTGTTGACGGCGATAATCATCTCCGAGCCCGTAATACCAGCCGTATGCTGAATGGCACCCGAGATGCCAAAGGCGATGTAGAGCTTAGGGGCAATGGTCTTGCCCGTCTGGCCAATCTGGTGCGGCAAGTCCGTCCAGCCCTTTTCAATGAGCGGGCGCGTCGCGCCGACGGCACCGCCCAAAAGGTCCGCCAGCTCCTGCAGGCACTCAAAATTGGTCTGATTGCCCATACCGCGGCCACCCGCCACGACAACATCCGATTCGGCAATGTCGATGCCGCCCACGGCGACCTTTATCATGTCGACAAACTTCGTCCTGATGTCGGACTCCTTGAGGTCGAACTTGACGAGCTCAATTTCGCCGAAACGCTTATAATCCGGCTCCATCTCCTTAAAGACGTTGGGGCGCACCGAGCCCATCTGCGGGCGATGCTCGGGGCAGACGATTTCGGCGAGGATATTGCCGCCGAGCGCCGGGCGGGTCCACTCGACAAGCCCCGCCTCCTTGTCGACCGTCAAAATCGTGCAGTCGGCGACGACGCCGTTATGCATCCTGCCGGACATGCGCGGCGCAAGGTCGCGGCCATTATTCGTCGCACCGATTAAAATGACATTGGGCTTATGTTCGGTAAAATAGTCGGTGATAACCTTCGTATAGCCATCCGTATTGTAGCGCGCCAGAAGCGGGCTTTCAAAAACGTGCACGAAGTCCGAGCCATAAGCGACAATATCCTTGGCCTTGTCGGCAATCTTATCCCCCAAAACGAGCGTATGCACCTTTTCTCCCAGCTGGTCGGCGATGAGGCGCGCCTGACCGATGAGTTCATAAGTGACCTTCCGCACCTGCCCTTCAAAACAGTCGGCAATTACATAGACGCCTTTATATTCTTCAAACACTTATATTCCCCCCGTCAAATCAGTTCTTTCTTTTTCAGCTCGTCTACAACCGTGCCTACCGCCTGTGACACACCGTCTTTTAAAATCTTGCCGGCAATGCGAAGGGGCGGATTGTAAACCTTGCGCACGCGCGTCGGCGAGCCCTTGAGGCCAAGGCGCGCCACATCGACCGCCATATCCTTGGCGGTAATCGTATGCACCTTGTAGCGGTTGGCGCGAATGGAGTGCAAAAGCGTCGGGTAGCGCGGCTCGTTCAAGGCCTTTACCGCCGTGACGAGAAGCGGCGTCGGCGTCCGCAGCACTTCAAAGCCCGCTTCATGCTCGCGCTTGGTGATGACATCGCCATCTTTTACCTCCAGCGAGCAGACATAGGTAACCTGCGGTATGCCCAGCTCTTCGGCTATTTGCGGACCGACCTGCGCCGTATCGCCGTCGATGGCCTGCTTGCCGCAAAAGATGATGTCGAACTTATGACCTATATCCTCTTCCATCTTCTTTATGGCCATGGCAATCGTATAGCTCGTCGCCAGCGTATCGGCGCCGGCAAATGCGCGGTCGCTAATCAGGCAGGCTTCATCGGCACCCATCGCGAGGCATTCCTTCAAAGAGACCTGCGCCTGCGGCGGGCCCATCGTCACGACCGTCACGCGCGTGCCTTCGTATTTATCCTTCACCGCCAAAGCCGCTTCCAAGGCATTCATATCAAAAGGATTGATGATGCTCGGCAAGCCCGTGCGGATAAGTGTATTGGTTTCCGGGTCGAGCTTTATCTCCGACGTGTCCGGTACTTGTTTTATACATGCGAGAAGTTCCATATTTACCCCCTATTAACCTTGACGGAATTCTACACCCTTGGTGTTATCCGGATATCGCCACTTTTTGACTATCGTATCGCCGCACAGGATACGGCAGGTGCCGCACTCGAGGCAGCCGGCATAGTCAAAGGCGAGCGAGCCGTCTTCCTGCAGGGTATAAAGGCCGGCCGGGCAGGCGTTTATCAGCTTTTTCTTTTCGAGCATATCGCCGGCACTGCTATCTATCTCGATGTGCGCGTGGCCCTCGTTGACATAATATTTGTTGACGCCGAGCTTTTCCTCTAGGCTTCTCATAGTGAACGACCTCCTTTTATCGCATCGCCGATGAGCGTGAATAAGCCCACCGACTTGGCGCGCTTCATGAGCTTCGAGCTAAGGCTCGAAGCGCCGTCGCCATTTATCATGAACGTATCGTGCATAATGCCGTTGATAAGCTCCGGATAGGTGCTGAAAAGGCGCGGATTGCTGCTGGCAAATTCGGGGAACTTGCGGTAGAGCTTGAGGTCGTGGCCGATAAAGCTGTTTTCGACCATCTGGTCATAGCGGCGCAGGGAAGATGCCGAATAATCGCCCGCTTCATGCGCCTTTATATAGGCGTCGGCCGCATATATCCCCGAAGCGATGGCAAAGTCCATGCCGCGCACGGCATAGCCGATATTGACGCAAAAGCCCGCCGCATCGCCGACAATCATAAAGCCGTCGCCGCTCAGGGTCGAAATACCGCGATAACCCACTTCCGGCACCATGTGGCCGCTGCGCTCGACGAGCTTGCCGCCGCGAATGGCATTGGCCACGCACGGATACGAAAGGAGCCTGTTCATCATCTCGTCGATAGTCATGTCCGCTTCGCCGATATGGGAAAGGCTCACGACGACGCCGACGGAGACGCTCGTCTTGTTCGTATAGAGGAAGCCGCCGCCCATGAGGCCGCAGCTGATGTCGCCCATGAAAAGCTGCGAAAGCCCCTCGCCCGGGGCAAGGCAGAAGCGGTCATCGATGAAATTGCTCTTGGGGAAGGTGTAGACCTCCTTGACGCCGACGGCCATATCCGCCGGGCGGGTGCGCTTCCTAAAGCCGCTCTGCTCGGCGAGCATGGAGTTGGCGCCGTCCGCCAAGATGACAACATCGCAAAGCACCGTATCCTTGCCGCAGCGCACGCCGACAACGCGGCCGCCCTCTTTCACCAGCTCGTCGACCTGAATTTTGTTGACGACCATGGCGCCGGCCTTTTCCGCCTCGCCCGCAAGGAAGCGGTCAAAGACGCTGCGCAGGACCGTATACGACTCATCCTGTGCCTTTTGGGGATTAGCCGCATAGCCGATTGTCGTTTCCTGGCCGCCCTGCAAAATCGAAATCTTTTCCGCCGTCACCTTGCGTTCAAGCGGTGCCTTGCCGCGAAAATCTGGCATGAGCATTTCCAGAGAATGCGTGTAAATGCGTCCCCCCGTCATATTCTTGGCGCCAGCATAATTGCCGCGCTCAATCAAAAGCACCTTTTTTCCCGCCTTGGCAAGGCGATAGGCGCACGCCGCACCGCCCATGCCGGCGCCGACCACAATCGCGTCAAATCGTTCTTGATTCATGCTGTATCGCACCGCAGCACACCTACGAAAGCTGTAAAGTTACCGCGCGCTGCGGTGTCCTCCCTCCATTCATCGCTCGTCAGGCCGTAACCTCGCCTGTGCCCTCTGGGCATTTCGATATTTTAGAAAATTAGCTATAAATAATAAAATACGAATAATAAGATAACAGATTCTTTCCTGCAAATTCAGCCGGGAAATGAATAACAATTCCCTTTCATTTTTTTGATTTGCATTAGATTAATTTGCCACTCCCCCGATAAATTCCTGCTGCAAATAAAAAATTATTTATTTTTTTATAAAAATAATAAATACATATGTGAATTTTTGTACTAACATATAATCTAAACATGATAAAAAAGACATAAATAAGCAAAAAATATATTTTTATATAAACAATATAACAATATACGTTGTATTATTATTAACATAATTGTATATGATTAATCTTTTATTCAAAAAAAGCGTCTATTGAATATTTTATCCAATAAACGCTTTTTATTATGATTATGTGACTTTTGTAACTATTTGGCTATCGGTTCCAAAAACTTTTCCAAATCGCCCTCGCTCATGCCGCCGACATGGCGCGCAAGGATTTTGCCATCCTTGCCGATAATAATGGAAACAGGTATCGCCTGCAGGTCATAACTGCGGTCAATCTTATCGACATCGGCGTAATAGACAGGCAGATTAAGGTGCTCTTTTTTGATAAAAGCGGCGACATCATCTTGCTTGTCGTTAAGCGGCACGAGAACAAAGTTTACTTTCGTGCCGTACTTTTTATACATTTTTTCAATGTAGGGCAATTCATGCACGCAAGGCGGACACCACGTCGCCCAGAAATTGAGGTAGACGGGCTTATCGGCATAAAGTTCCTTGAGGGAAACTTCCTTTTCCGAGCCGAACGGCGTAAGCTTCAAATCGACGGCCTGCGCACCCTTCTCGCCGGCATTGGTCTTCTGGGCGGCGACCGAAGCGCTGGCGGGAGGGTCGGATTGCTGCTGAGCACCGCAGCCCGCCAGCGTAAAGGCAAGACAAATAACAGCCAAAATACAAATTTTTTTCATCAAAATGCGGGCAAGAACTCCGACTGCAGCCGGAAATGCCCGCTTCACCTCACTTTCAAAAATCATTAAACTTCATACAAAAAGCTCTAATCATCTTTTTGGGGAACGGGGCTGATGCAAAAGGATTTTTGTAGGCAATTGCCCTAGTCGGGCAGCTCTTAACGCACTCACCGCAGCTTATGCACTCCCTGTCGCCAGCTAGGCGCACGTCGCTTTGGCAGACGGCGGCGCAGCGGCCGCACTTCGTGCAGGTCTTTTTGTCGACGGCAATGCCGAAAGCGCTCACGCCGTTAAAAAGGCCGTACCAGGCGCCGAGCGGACAGAAAAAACGGCAGAAGGGGCGAAAGACGAAAAGCGCCGCCACGGTGAGCAAAAAGAGCAAAAAAAACTTCCACGCCGTAAGAATACCTGCCGCCGCGCGCAGATAGGGATTGGCGCCAAGAAGCGGCAATGAGGCCTCGAAGGTGCCCGCCGGGCAGATGTACTTGCAAAAGGTCGGCTCGCCGCCGGAGCCGAAAAAGAGCAGCCCCAAGGGCAGGACGAGGACGAAAAAAAGCCCCAAGGGGTATTTCAAATAGGTGAGCCTTTGGCTCCAGCGCCCCTTTTTGACCTTCCTGACGGGGATTTTATAAAATAGCTCCTGCACGAGGCCAAACGGACACAAAAAGCCGCAAATGAGGCGCCCCAAAAGAGCGCCAAAAAGCAAAAGCATGCCGAAGGCATAAAAGGGAATGCGCCCCGTAAGGCCGCTAAAGGCGCTTTGCAGGGCGCCGAGCGGGCAGGCGCCCAAGGCACCAGGGCAGGAGTAGCAATTGAGCCCCGGCAGGCAGAGGGATTTTAGCGGTCCTTGATAGATGCGCCCCTGCCAAAAGCCCGCCAGATGGCCGTTGGTCAAAAGAGCAAAAGCGGACTGAATAAATTTTCTTCTAGCCAATGCCGATACACTCCAGACAGATGTGAACAGCCTTGTTCATGACGAGGCGCACATCACCAAGATAGATACCGACGCCGATACAGGCGACGGCGACGAGCAAAAGCAAATTACGCATCTAACCCCACCTTTTCTATGTGAAAATTATAGCATAATTATAACATAAGCTAGGACGATAACCAATATTTTTTAGGTTAGCCGCCCCCCAAAATCCTGCAAAATTTTGGCCTTGGGTTGTATTTTTCCCGCCTGCGGGCATATTGATAATAGGAGGTGATAATATGAAAGAATCCAAGCTCATCTTGAAGGTCGAAAAAGAGGTCAAAAACGGCCGTCCCCTCTTTTCGCGCCAGCAGTTCAAAAACATTGATGATGCCGCAAGCAACAGCCTGCTCTATAAGACCGGCCAGGCCCTTGCCGCCCTGCAGGAAAAGCGCCTCGAGTGCATCATCCGTCAGGACAACACCGTTCTTGAAGAATAGGAGGTAGAAGATGAACCACTTGCAGATGACTTTCTCGCTCGACAATGAAAAGACGCTCCTTTGCCGTCTTCCTAACCCCCGCGCCGACATAACGGGCGAGCAGGTGCGCCGCGTCATGCAGGCGATGATTGAGGACAACGTCCTGCGCGTCGGCACGGCCAGGCCGCGCGGCATCAAGGGCGTCGAGCTGATCAGCATCGAGAAAAAAGAGCTCTAATGAACGAGCTTTTGCCGTCGATTGCCGATGGCTACTTCCCGATTTTCATCAGCATGTTCCTTCTCGTGCGCATCGAGGGAAAGCTCGCCGCGCTCGAAAAGAGCATCCGTGAACTGGCCCAGGTCATCGGCATCGCCCTCAAGAAGTGAGAAAGGGAGAAAGAGCCTTGCTCTTTCTCCCTTTTTGCGTCAAAAATCCATGCCCGCCAAAAAATCAAACTGCGGCTTCCAGCCCGTATCGCGCACAAGGCGCGTAATGTCTGGCTGCAAGGAGACGGGATTTTTCGCCTTCTCGTCAAAATGAAGCGATAGCGAGGGGGCGTATTTGTCGCGCCACTGCTCGATAAACTCGCGCAAGGGGCGGTAATCCCCCTGGGCGACATTGTAAATCGCCCCGTCTTTGCCCCGCTCGGCGGCGGCGACTATCGCCCGCGCGGCATCCTCGCCGCGCAAAAAATCCCAGTTTTGCCTCGCCGCGCCGAGCTGAGGCGACTTATTCGCCTCCTTGCAGGCGCGCAGGTAGGAGACGAGCGTGTGGGGCGGCTCGTACTTGCCGTAGACGCTGAAAAGGCGCAGCCACACCCACTCGATGCCGCTTTTTCCCGCTAGGAGGCGGCTTAGCTGGCAGGCGGCAACCTTGCAGGCGCCGTAGGCATTTTGCGGTACCAGCTCGTGCTCTTCGGTGAGGCGGTCGGTGCAGGCGCCGTACTCGGCCTGCGAGCCCGTACAGATGAAGCGGCGACAAGAAAGCTCCCGCGCCTGGCGCAGGGCGGCCAAGGTGCCCTCAATGTTTTGGTACTGGCGGTCAAAATCGTCCCTTTGCCCGCCCCAGGCGAGGTGGAAAAACAGCGCCCCCGCCCACTCGGAAAGGGGCCAATCGGCTAGTCGCACCAAATCCTTCATCTCAAGTTCCCGTACCGCAAGGCGCCCGTCTTGCGGCAGCCGCGCATTGTGCGCCGAATGAGGGCGCACGATGGCCAAAACGCGGTAATCCTGACGCAAAAGCTCCTCGACCAGATTGAGCCCGACAAAGCCGGCCGCGCCCGTAACGATTGCTCTTTTCACATAATCTTCCTCTCTTTTCCAATTGAGCTGCCACTCTTTAGCTGAGCCCACTGCCACTTTACCACAAAATGCGCCCCTTGACCACAAAAAAGGCAGAACCCCGGTAGGTTCTGCCTTCAATTGTATCACTATTAAGGTATGTCTGCTCCGAAAAGGATTATCCGCACGGCCATCGACTGCGCGGACTCAGACGGAGCCTGCCCGCCAGAAGCGGGCGTCAGCTCCTTGCCTAAGCTGTAAAATTAGCGGGGGACACCGCCATCTTGGTCTGTCTTTTGGTTAGATTAGAACATCCAGTTGAATCTGCCCTGAACGCCCCAGCCGTTCATGTCAGCAAAAGTCTTTTCGAGATTGAGGTCGAAGAAGCCGTTGTCGTTCATCTTCTGACGCGTGCCAAGGTTGAGGTATACGGTGTTGCCGTTGTTGTCCACTTCAGGCATTGCATAGCCGTTGACCGTCGTCTTGTAGCTGCCGGAGAAGTCCTTGCCGAGAGCAAGTCCGCCGTAGTAGCTGTTGCCCTTCGTGTCGTTCTTCATGAAGTTGACGCCGAGCTTCATGCCCATGTTGTTCGACGTGCCGCCGTTGACCCGGTTGCCGGCCCACTGTACGGAGTCAGTGTCGAGGTGGTCGTAGTTGAGCTGGACATACGGGGTAACGAAGAGGTCTTTGGCCTGCTGCGTCTTCTTGCCGTATTCGACCGTTACTCCGTAATCCTTCGTCTTCCAGTCTTGACCGAGGTAGCTGTTCTTGAGGCTGCCCATGCGGCCGATGTAGTTGACGTACTGACCCTTGCCGAGCAGCGTCGTGCCATAGAGGCCGAAGCCCATCGAGCTGTCAATATTAGTGTCGATGTCATCGGTCTTGATGCTGCCGTTGGTCATCGAGATGTAGCCGCCGAAGTAGCTGTTGGCAGAAGTCTTCGTGTCGTAACCAATCATGTAGTTATTGGTCTTGATATCCGAATCCTTGTAGCCGTTGTTGCTTACGCTGACCTTGTTGTGCTTAATCGATACCCAGACATTGCCTTCGCCATTGTCGGAAGCGCCCTGGACATTGCCGACTGCAGCGGCCTGCGTACGAAGCATTGCCGAGCGGTTGGCGATATCCGTCATCGTGATGTTGTTGACGACGTTCATAGCCTTAGCCGAAGCGATGACAGGAGCGGCCAACTGCGTGTAAGCACTCATCGTATTGCCCAGAAAATTAGCGGCATCTTTTTGTGCGGCTGATGCTTTTACCTGATCCTGAGGGTCAGAACCATTTTCTGCTGTAGCAACTAATTTCGGATTATTAGCCAATTCCTTTACCGTGCTAAGAGCCGTAGCCGTAGGAGCCTGCGCCTTAAAGGGATTGTCAATGCCTGCTTCATATTTGCCGTTATAGGCATTAATGTCAGTCATAGCAGAAGCTGCATTCAAATCTTTTATGGCAACTGCTGTTGTTGTATTCCAAGTGCTGCCTGTACTACCATAATTTGTCAAAGAACCGTCATTATTGATAATGCCAAGCTCATCGCTAGAGTGAGAAGTTTTAACAGCACTAGCAACATCGGTTAATTTCAAGCCAGCCTCATTAATAACTGTCATTGCTGTATTATTTACACTAAACACAGGGGTTGAAGCACCAGCAGTATTATTAATCTGCGCAGCCCTAGTTACATTCTTGCCGATTGTAACGATAGGAGCAGTAATCGTACCAGCTTTACCTGTTGTCAGATTACCTGTAGAGTCAAAATTGAAGGACTTTTCTAATGAAGAAATAGCTTCTACATTAAGATTTGCATTGCCAGTTACCGATAAATTATTAACTGCACCATTACTGCCTATTTCAATGCCGTCTGAAGTTGAAAGTTTCGCATTAGTAATAACAAAATTAGTACCAGTCTTACCAGTGCTATTTAAAATAATATTATCAATTGTACCATCGTTTACAACTGTCTGGCCACCAGTCTGAAGCATATTGTTAACAGTTGCAGAACCAGCTACTGTTGTCGTACCAGCGCTTTGAATCATATTATTGACGGTCAAAGAACCATGTGCTCCACCAGTCAAAGTTGTAGTCGCACTTACATCTTTTTGGGCTGATTGATTAATGCTATTTACAGTCCAATCAGTCTTACCATTAGTATTATCAATCTTCAATGTTCCAGTATTGTTAATATTGACAGCATTAGCATCGGTACCAAAATTTATAGTTCCTTTAGGGCTAGCTGTGTATGAAATACTGGTAGTGCCAACATTATTGATGGTGCCATTAATCATAACATTACCAGTAAGAGTTGCCTTACTGCCACCAATCTCTAAATCGCCTTTAGAGTAAACCTGCGCACCATCAATAGTCGTACCCTTCGCACCACCGACAACATCAGCTTCTATCTCATCGGTACCTTCTTTGCTACCAACAATAAGGCCGGATTTGCTGCTATTGGTCTGGTCTTGCAATAAGGTAGGAATAGTATTACCCTGTATTTTTACTTTATCTCCATTGCTTTCATTGCCAGCGATTGCTGTAAGAGTACCGCCTGCAATATCAGGAGCAATAGTGCCAGAATTGCTAGCACCAGTAGAAGTAACGTTCACGCCTTTAGGTACGGAAAGCATTTTAGCACTAGTGGTGTCAAGTTGAATAATACCCGTTGCGCCATTAGTACCAATGGTAGCCGTGTTATTGCCGATTGTAATATTCGTGCCAGCAGGGAGGCCAGCAACATTAACTGCGGTAGCTCCAGCCGATTTCAATGCAGAACCAAAGTCCTTTTCTGCTGTGCAAGGTGTCTTTTTGCCAGCAACAATAATATTATAACCGCCATTAGGACTAGAAGCAATTGTAGCTATAGTAGAAGAAGCAGGAGCAGGAGCAGTAGAAGAAGCAGGAGCAGGAGCAGTAGAAGAAGCAGGAGCAGGAGCAGTAGAA
>JAHHSR010000051.1 GCA_020025075.1 Pectinatus sp.
ATAAGCATTGGTCACTGAAGCAAGAACCCCGCGACTTTAGTCGTGGGAGGTTCAGGTCGTGCAGTACCTTTTGACGAAGGGCATCAATAATGACTGGCCGCTGAGCAATGAATATATTTACCGATAACAATAGATGATTAAAAAAATGCGCTATTTATATAGCGCATTTTTATTTTGCTGCGTGTTTTCTGCTATTTTTATTCAACATGGAAAATTTTTGTACTAATAATGAAGCAATAGAAATGCTAATTATAAAGCTGTTCTTTAGTGAGCTTTTATATCGACCAGATTAATTTATCTATTTGCGCAAAAATAATATTGACACTTATTTATACAAAAATAACTACTTTTATGTAAATAAGCGATATATAAAAAATATAATTACAATAAAGTTGTGAAAAACAAATAAATGCGCATTTGTTTGTAAATTGTATCGCTATTTGTAGCCGTGATGTATTATATAAATAATATTGATATTATTTATATATTTAATTATAATAAAGCTGAAAGACAGCAGGTGGCAAGTAAAAACTGTTACCTGTAAAAGAAAAGTCATTTCTTAGAGGATGCCTGCACTTTGCACAGAACATTTCTAGGAGTGATTTATCTTGTCAATATGGCCATGCGCCTACAGTTTTTGGGAGGGAAGAAATGGGGAGTTTATCTTCTATGAAATCAAGGTTTATTCTTTTGATGGTTGGCGTGTCATTATTTACCATCTTTTGTGTAGGCAGTTTTTTTGTCTACAGCATTAAGCAGACTACGGAGCAGAGCTTGCGCAGCTATCGTCAAGATTTGCAGCAAAATGTCGACTGCACGCTGCGCGATAATACGCAGATTGCCTTGTCGGTAATTAAGGATATCTATAAGCAGCAGCAGGCGGGCCTTTTGACGCAAGAGCAGGCAAAACAAAAAGCGGCTGATATTGTCCGCAACTTGCGTTATAGCAATGGCAAGGGATATTTTTGGATTGACACCTATAATGGCGTCAATGTGGTTCTGCTCGGCAATAAGAATGTCGAAGGAAAATCGCGCTGGAATGAAACGGACCCTAATGGTCAGTACTTTATTCAAGATTTAATCAAAAATGGCCGCAAAGAAGGCGGCGGCTATACAGATGATAGCTTTCCCAAGCCAGGTGAGCAAACGCCGCTTCCAAAACGCAATTATACCGTTTCCTTTGCTCCTTATAACTGGGTAATCGGCACTGGGGTTTGGGTCGACTCAATAGACGCCAAGATTGCGGCGAAGCGTACGCAGCAAGAAAAAGTCGTGCATGAAAATATAATTGAAATGCTCTCTTATATGCTCATCTTGCAGATAGTCTTAATTTTCCTTGCTGTATATCTATCAAAGCGCTTCTCACGTCCAATTGAAAATATGACGGAAGCGTTAAATGTCTTGGCCTCGGGTGATTTTAGAAATCCAGTTGATGAATCAGTCCTTTCGCGCCGCGATGAAATTGGCGCTATGGGCATTTCCCTTAATAAATTGCGCAATCATATGCGCGATTTAATGAAGAAAATCATGCAGTCGTCGGAATACCTTGCTTCTGCGTCGGAAAAGCTTACATCCAGTGCTGACCAATCGGCGGCAGCGAGCAGCCAGGTAGCAGATTCGATGGTCAATGTTGCCAATCTTTGTGGTGACCAGACTGCAGCTGTCGGCAAAGCGGGAGCGCGCTCAAATGACCTTTCCACCCAGATGCAGGCATTTATGACGACTATTGCCGATTCGGAAAAGGAAATTGAAAAGACCAATGAAACGGCCCAAAAGGGTAATAGCACCTCGGTGACTGCCGTGACAAAAATGCAGAGCATTGAAAAAGCGGTCGAAGATACGGCCACTGTAATTGCCGGATTAGGCGAGGAATCGAAAAAAATCGGTGTTATCGTCGATACCATTGCCAATATAGCTTCACAGACGAATCTTTTGGCGCTCAACGCCGCTATTGAGGCAGCGCGGGCGGGAGAACAGGGCAAGGGATTTGCCGTAGTTGCCGAAGAAGTAAGAAAGCTAGCTGAAGAATCCCATACGGCGGCAGATAAGATTGCCGGTCTTATAGGCTCGGTGCAAAATGAGGCACAAAATGCGGTGTCCGTAATGCAAGAAGGGGTCAATCAGGTCAAAGAAGGCACGGATGTAGTCAGCAATGCCGGCACTGCCTTTGGCAAGATTGTCAAGATGGTTTCAGTAGTTTCTGACCAATCGCGCGAAATGGGAGAAATTGTTAAGACGCTTGTCGATGGTGTAGGCGAAATCACCGCGACAGTTGATAACATCAACCAGATGAGCAAGGGCGTTTCATCAGAGGCAGAAAATGTTTCCGCCGCGACGGAAGAACAGACGGCTTCGATGCAGGAAATTGCCGAATCGAGCCGCCAGCTTGCTAAGATGGCCCAAGATTTACAAGATGCTGTGAATAAATTCAAGATTTGATTTAGCGCACGAAAAAGGCAGGCTGTAGCCTGCCTTTTTCGTTAAGTAAAGTTTTTGTGGGTAAAGATATATTTGTAAATGAAAATGGCATTAAAGAACAAGAGGGCACTCGTGAGAAAAAAGAGATTGCGAATGCCTAAGAGGGCAGCTATCTGGCCGCCAGTAATGGCGCCGCAAGAGACGCCGAGAAATTGGCCCGTCTGCGTATAGCTAAAGATACGCCCCGCCACAGAGGAGGGAGAAATATGCTTTAAAATGGCATTCATGGCGGGAAAAATGGCGCCGAAGGCGACACCTATAAATAACCGCAAGACTAAAAGCTGCCAAGGCGATTGGACAAAAGCCTGCGGAATAAAGAGACAAGCGGCAGCGATGACGGCAAAAAAGATTATGCGATGTGCGCCAATGCGGTCAGAGACGCGGCCGAGTGTTGGGGCGGCGAGAATGCTTGAAAAGCCGGAAGCCGCAAAGACCAGACCTGAGATGAAGGCGAGATGGGCTGTGTTTTTTGATATCATGCCAATGTATATAGTAATGATTGGTTCAATAGAAAACAAGGCAGCCGTAATGCAAAAGCAAGAGAAAAAGAGCGTAAACAGCACGCTTTTTTCGGGAAAATGGCGCAGGACATCGAGGCTTGAGGGAAGCTTTTCTGTCGGCGGGGTAAAATCTTCACGGACGAAAAAAAGCGTGAGAATAAAGGCAAAGGCCGTAAAAAGCCCCATACTGATAAAAACATAGCGAAAGCCCATGATTTCTGCTAAATATCCGCCGACAAGCGGTCCCAATAAAGAACCGCCAATTGAGCCCGTTGAAAGCGTGCCAAGTGCCCAGCCGGCTCGTTCCTTGGGCGATTGGGTGGCAACGAGCGTTATGGCCCCCGAATTAAAGCCAGAGATTGAACCCATTAAGGCGCGCAAGATGACGATTTGGTAGACGTAGCTGACAAAGCCGATTGAGGTGAGAATGATGGACATGCCAAAGCTGGCACGCAGCATCATGAGCTTGCGGCCGTACTTATCCGCTATGGTCCCCCAAAAAGGGGAAAAAAAGGCTGCAATGAAATTGGTGCAGCCAAAGGCAAGCCCCGACCACATTTCGATAGAGGCCGTATCGTGTACACCTAAATGCTGGATGTAAAGCGGCAGGATTGGCGCAATCTGGCTGATTGCCGCCGAATTGCTAAAGGCACCAAAGGCGCAGACGTAGAGGTTTCGTTTCCATTTTTGCAAGGTAATCACCAGATTTTCCTTTTTCTTTTTATTTTAACATATGGCAGCGAAAAGGCGCCAAGAGTAATTTTATAAAGTGCCAGTGGCCTTTTCCCTTGACAAAATAGACTTTACTATATATATCTATTATAATAGAAATATTGCCCATCAAGGCTTTTTTCGAAAGGGGGAGTTGCATGCATAAAAAATATCTGTATTTTCTCGGCGCGGCGCACCTTTGCTGTGATATTAATACGGGTGCTTTGCCAGCTTTACTGCCATTTTTCGTCATCTATTATTCTTTAAACTATGAGGCTGCCGCTGGACTTATTTTCGCTTCTTGCTTTTTGGCGACACTCGTACAGCCACTTTTTGGCTACTTTGCGGACCAGGCGTCGCGCTCTTATTTCATGGGGCTTGGCGTCTTGATAAGCGGGCTTTCCTTGGCGAGCACGGGGCTTTTGCACAGTTATTGGCCCATTTTTGCGGCAATAACCTGTATGGGGATTGGCAGCTCGATTTTTCATCCGGAGACGGCGCGCCTAGCCAATTTCATTTCGGGTACATCTAAGGGTATGGGCATGAGCATTTTTTCTGTCGGCGGCAATGCCGGCTTTGGCCTAGGACCCCTTTTAGGTGTTGCGCTTGTCACTAGTTTTGGCATGAAGGGCATTTTGTTTTTTGGCCTCATTGCCATTGTTATGAGTGCCCTTTTATTTTATTTTGCACCGCAAATAAAAGCTGCGGCACGCGAAATGAATGATGTGCCGGAAAAAGGAGCAGATGAAGAAAAATCACACTCATTTAGTTCCGTTGAGAAGCTAAAAAATGACTGGAAGTCATTTGGCAAATTATCGCTGATTATCATTTGCCGCTCCGTCACTTTTTGCGCTTTGCAGAGTTTTTTGCCGCTTTACTGCATTCACGTACTAAAGTCCAGCCCCGCCGTGGGGAGCACCACATTGACAGTCTTTTCGTTTTTGGGTGTTGTAATGACGCTTTGGGGCGGTTTTTTGGCCGACCGCTTTGGTTGCGTGCGCGTGATTCGCATTCTCATGGCTATTTTGGTGTTTTTTTGGTCGCTTCTTTCCTTTGCTAAAAGCGTTGTTTTTGTCTATGTTCTCTTATTGCCCATCTCTTTTGCTATGTTTGGCTCTTATAGCGCGTATGTCGTTCTTGGACAGACCTATCTTTCTAAAAGCGTGGGCTTTGCTTCAGGCATAACGCTCGGCGTGGCCTTTAGCATCGGCGGCATGATTGTTCCTTTTATGGGCAATTTTGCCGACCACTATGGCCTTTTATCTGTCTTTCAGCTCAACATCTTAATTACGCTTGTGGGGCTTTTGGGCAGCTTTTTGCTGCATGAGCCGCCAAAGCGGACAAAAGTTAACTAAAAGAGGGGAAAACCTTGAATAAAATCAGATTACAAAAGACAATAACTGTGCTCATCTTGCTTATTTTGCCTTTCGTCATCATTGTCTATTCGCAGGGCGGAATCGATAAGACGCGTCATCATTTGCAATCGGCGCTCAACAATATTGGCCGCGGCCCTGATACGCCGCCTTATTTGACGGCTTATTATCGCGTGCGCCACGCCTACTTTGCCGTCGAGCCGATAAAGAAAAATGCTATTATGTTTTTGGGGGATAGCATGACAGACGAGGGCGATTGGTCAAAATTATTTTCTAACGAACCGACAATTAATTTTGGCATCGGTGGCGACACAACACTGGGCCTTTTAAATCGCATGGACCAGGTCGTTGCAGCAAAGCCCAAGAAAATTTTCCTCATGATAGGGACGAATGATTTATGCTTTAATCGTTCTATTCCTGCAACTATGAAAAATTACAATGAGATTTTGCATATCTTAAAAACTAAATTGCCTCATACACAGGTCTATATTGAAAGCGTCTTGCCATTTAATGACACAATTTTTCCTTCTAATTATTTGCGCACAAATGAAAATATTAAAAAACTCAATGTGCAGATAAAGGCGCTTGCCCAAAAATACGATTATCCATACATTAATATGGCGCCGGCCTTTACGGGCCCTGATGGCCGCTTGCCGGCTGCTTGGACAGTTGATGGGCTGCACCTCAACGAAAAAGGTTATGCCGTATGGCGCGACCAAGTGGCAAAATACGTCAAGCAATGATTTTATATTTGAAAGGTGGTTATTTTCTTGTCTAAGAAAATACAGCAGGTGAAGATTGTCGAAGGGCTGAGCGCCCTTGATAATCAGCGGCATTTTCGCATGCGGCTATTTATCGAGGGCATTTGCATCGGCCTTTTGACAGGGTGCGTTGTCTCGTCTTATCGCTGGATTTTGGAAAAATGCAATGACATGCGTCCGCTTCTTTATGCTCAATTTACATGGGATAAATGGTATAATTTTCTTTTTTACTGTCTTTTAATTTTGCTTATTTCTTATGTTCTCTATCGCATCGTCAAGCGCGAGCCGATGTGTACGGGCAGTGGCATACCGCAAATCAAAGGTATCTTGTTGGGCAAGATGCACATGAACTGGGTAAGCGTTTTAATCTGCAAGTACATTGGCGGTATTTTGGCGATTGGTTCCGGCCTTTCGCTCGGTCGCGAAGGCCCGAGCGTTCAGCTCGGTGCTTCGCTGGCGCAAGGCATAAGCAGGACGCGCAATCGCTCGCGCATGGAAGAACGCTTCTTGCTTGTCAGTGGTGCCAGTGCCGGTCTTGCCGCAGCTTTTAGCGCTCCTTTGGCTGGCGTTATTTTTGGCTTTGAAGAACTTTATAGAAACTTTTCGCCGCTCGTGCTCATGGGCTCTGCTATTGCTTCTGTCCTTGCTGTGGCGATAACGCATATCGTCTTTGGCAATGGCCCAATTTTTTCTATTGGCATGCTCAAGATGCTGCCCCTTTCCATGTATGGCTGGCTGGCAGTCCTAGGTGTTTTCATCGGTATTTTGGGCTTTTTTTACAGCAAGATTTTGTTTATGATTATGGATTGGTACGATAATCAAAAAATCTTAAAAGGCATGTGGAAACCCGCCCTGCCGCTTTTCATGGCTGTAATTTTGGGCTTTTACTTGCCACAGGTTTTAGCAGGCGGCGACCGCCTGGCAGATTCTTTGGTGCGCTTGCAGTTTGGCATAGGCCTTTTGTGCGTTTTATATATCGTTAAGATGCTCTTTACGATGTTTGCCTTCGGTGCCGGTGTGCCAGGGGGGTTATTTTTGCCAATGCTTGTCTTGGGGGCAGTTTCCGGGGGCATTTTCAATCACATGCTTGCCTTTATCGGCGTTACCGACCCCGTTTATGCACCCAATTTCGTCGTTTTTGCCATGGCCGCTTATTTTGGTGCGGTTGTTAAGGCGCCTATTACGGGTGCGGCGCTGCTCATGGAAATGACGGGCTCTTTTGAGCACATGCAGGCGCTCATCTATGTATCCATGATTGCTTACCTGGTTGCTGACTGGATGGGCGGCAAGGCCGTTTACGACGCGCTCATGGTACGCCGTCTTCGTGCGCAAAACAAAAAGGAAGAAGCCAAGGAGGCACTTTCTTATCGCCGCGTAATTATGGAAAAGGTTGTCGGCAATGGCTGCATTGCTGACGGCAAGATGCTAAAATCGGTGCAGTGGCCTAATAGTACGCTGATTGTCAATGTCAAGCGTGGCGAGGATACATTTGTCCCCAATGGCGATACGCGCTTGCAGGCGGGCGATTACCTTTATATTCTTTCCAAGAATGAAAATATCGAACTTTTGCAGGATATGCTCACAGAAACAGCAAAATATACGCAAGAAGATAAATAATTTGTGCAAAACCCCTGTTTTAGCAGGGGTTTTTTTCTTTTTAGCGAAAATAGACCTAATGAGCTTTTTGGAGGCAGCTTTTAGAAACTCTGAATAGTTCACGAATACCTAAAAATTTTTGAGGTGATTTCGATGGAATACCGTATTGAAAAAGATTCAATGGGTGAAGTAAAGGTTCCTGCTGATAAGCTTTGGGGCGCGCAGACGGAAAGAAGCTATGAAAATTTCAAAATTGGCACAGAAAAGATGCCGATTGAACTGGTGCGCGTCTTCTCGCGCTTAAAGCGCGCTGCAGCCAAGGTCAACTTAGACCTAAAGCTCATTGACGCCGACCGCGCCAACGCCATTATGGAAGCGTGCGATGAAATCCATGCGGGAAAACTCGATGGCAATTTCCCAGAGGCTGTATGGCAGACGGGAAGCGGCACGCAGTTTAATATGAACATGAATGAAGTCATTGCCAATCGGGCTATGCAGATTTTAAAGGAAAAAGGCAAGGAAATGAAGGTTCATCCTAATGACCATGTCAATCATTCGCAAAGCTCGAATGATATTTTTCCGACGGCACTTCATGTTGCAACCTATATGCTCACGAAGAAGTGGCTTTTGCCAGCACTCGACGAGTTCATCGAAACACTTGATAAAAAAGCGCAGGAATACATGGATATCGTCAAGGTAGGACGTACCCATCTCATGGATGCGACGCCTTTGACGTTAGGACAGGAGATTAGCGGCTGGGCTGGCATGATGCGCCGCGACCGTGAAATAATTGCCCAGGGCATCGAATTTGTTCACTATACGTCAATGGGTGGTACAGCAGTAGGTACGGGCATTAATACGCATCCGGAATTTGCCGTTCGCGTTGCAGCTGAAATCAGCAATTTGACGCATGAACATTTTGAAACAGCACCTAATAAGTTCCAGAGCCTTTCGAGCAAATCGGAAGTTGCCGCCGTACACGGCCTATTCAAGGCATTAGCTGCCGACCTCATGAAGCTTGCTAACGATGTTCGCTGGCTGGCTAGCGGCCCGCGCTGCGGTATCGGCGAAATCACAATTCCGGCTAATGAACCGGGAAGCTCAATTATGCCGTCGAAAGTCAATCCGACGCAGGCAGAAGCGATGACGATGGTAGCAGCTCAAGTGCTAGGCAATGATGCTACGGTTGGCTTTGCAGCTAGCCAGGGCAATTTCCAACTCAATGTCTTCATTCCCGTTATTTCTTACAATGTAATTCAGTCGTTGCGCCTTTTGAGCGATACGATTCGCTCCTTCAACAAAAAATGCGCTATCGGCATTCAGCCCAATAAGGTGCGCATTGCTAAGCACCTTGAAGAATGCCTTATTTTGGTTACTGGTCTTGTACCGCTTATCGGCTATGATAAGGCAGCAGAAATTGGCCATAAGGCATACGAAGAAAATACAACTTTGCGCCAAGCTGCACTTTCTCTGGGCTATGTCACAGAAGAACAGTTCAATGAATACATGCAGCCGGAAAGACTTATTAAGCCGGAAAAGTAAAATAAAAAAGGCCGCAGGATTTTTCCTGCGGCCTTTTTTTATTTTATGGCATTGGCAATAAGGCAGGCCGCTTTTTTTAAATCGTCCTTTGTATGTGTGGCCATGATGGCGGCGCGCAGCCTAGCGCTGCTCCTTCTTACGGTTGGATAGCGTATGGCGGAAATGAAGAGGCCGTTTTCCTTAAGGTAGGTGTCGGCTTTTAAGGCGAATTTTTCATCGTAGAGCATAATTGGTACAATGGCAGAAGGCGTGCGCACCTTTATTGATAGCTGCTCTAAGCAATGGCAAAAATACGTCGTATTATCTTGCAGCTGACGCACAAGACTTGGTTCTTTTTCGAGGATATCAAGTGCACAAAGCGCGGCAGCGGCTGAAGCAGGAGCCATGCTCGTCGAGAAGATGAAACTGCGGGCTTTATTTCTCAGGTAGTCGATAAGTATCGTGCTGGCACAGACAAAACCTCCTTCTGAGCCAAGTGCCTTGCTCAAAGTCCCCATATAAATGTCTGGCTTATGGCTTCCATTGAAGTATTCTGTAATGCCGCGCCCTTTTTTGCCGATGACGCCTAGGGCATGAGCTTCATCGAGCATGGAGAAAAGACCGTATTTTTTGGCTAAGCGCACGATGCCGGGAAGGTCGGCTATATCCCCGTCCATGCTGAAAACGGCATCGCTGACGATGAGCCCCTTATTAAAGCTCGTTTGTCTTATTTTTTCTTCTAAATCGCGCATGTCATTATGGCGATAGACAATGGTCTGGGCGCGGCTTAGCCGGCAGCCGTCGATGATGCTGGCATGATTAAGCTCATCGCTGAAGATGACATCTTCCTGGCCGCAAAGAGCACTTATCGTGCCGAGATTGGCTGTATAGCCAGTGTTGAAAAGAAGAGCACTGGGCATATCTTTAAAATGGGCCAGCTCTTTTTCGAGTGTTTCATGCAAGATTAAATTCCCCGTGACAAGGCGCGAACCGCCCGTTCCCGTGCCAAATTTTTCTATGGCCTTTGAAGCGGCCTCTTTTAGGCGCTTGTCATCGGCAAGTCCCAAGTAATTGTTGGAAGCAAGCAAAATCATCTCTTGCCCTTTAGATTCAACAAGAGCATTTTGCGCCGAACTTATAGGCGTGCATTTTCTATAAAGATGCTCATCCTTTAACTTTTGCAGTGCGGTTTCAATCTCGGCTAAAGGGTTTTTGCAACTAGTCTGCGGCAGTCCCGGCACGTGGCGCACGAGAACCTTTTGTTTTTCAAGGTAGTCTATGCAGTGCTCTTTATCTTTATGCGGCCCGCGGTAAAGAAAAATGCGTCCCCCGTCAGGGCAATGTAGTGGCTTTAAAGTCGTGATTCGGACGTAGCCTATTTGCGGGGCAGCCACATAGCCTGTCACATAGTCGGGGTCGTCGGACATGCAGATTTCGCCAATGATATGAGGCGCGCTTACGACTTTGCTGGCGAGGACGAGTGCCTCCTTGAAGTGATTTTTGCAATTTTGCGAGCAGTCATCTTCGCTATCCATATAAGTGGCGCGGATACCCCGGTTCTGATTGGGCTCAAGGCGTTCCAAGGTGTCGACATCTAAGAGCATAGCACCGCGCATGGCGTAAGTTTTTTTAAATAGGGCGAGAATTTTGTCGCTGTTTTTGATGCCGATTTTTTCTAAGAGAGAAAAAATGGCCTGCTGTCCTTCTTGCGGTGTCTGTGTCTTTATCGTAGAAACGGGCAAGGCCTCAATGTAGATAATTTCTTCTGGCCGTACGGCCTCCACTTTGAGATTGATGAAATCAGGCTGTCCCTTATCGTGCTTTAGTGCCCTTTCGATAAGGATTTTGGCATCGCTGGCTGCATTTTCTAAATGTACGATTTTTTCTGCGCCCGATATGTGATGGTCGATATTGCCGACCTTTTTGCTCGCGCGCATTTTTAGGCTAAATAAGTTCATTTGTAGCGGCATAATATGCCGCCAGCACCTCCTTGCTGATTGCCGGGTATATTTATCATAATCCGCCAGAAGACTCCCTCCTCTTAGGTGGGAGAGTGGGAGATGAATGGCGGCATCTTGTGCGGGCTCAATACCCGCACAAGATAAAATTCAATTTAGATAGTC
>JAHHSR010000052.1 GCA_020025075.1 Pectinatus sp.
AATCTGTCACCGCGAGGTTACGATGGTTCGAATCCATCCCTGCCCACCACTTTTTAATTTAATACGGCCCTGTAGCTCAGTTGGATTAGAGTGTTTGACTACGAATCAAAAGGTCGCAGGTTCGAATCCTGCCAGGGTCACCATCTATATGGGTAGGTGCCCGAGTGGTTAAAGGGAACAGACTGTAAATCTGTCACCGCGAGGTTACGATGGTTCGAATCCATCCCTGCCCACCACTTTTTTCTCCGCAAAGCGGAGTTATTTTTTTGCCTTTTTGCCCCGCAAGGGGCTTTTTTTGTGCATAATTTTGTGCATAAGTGCCCAAAAACAAAAGCACTTATGCACAGCTTTTAGTGTGGTAACAGTGGATAAAGTTTAGCCCCAATGTAGGCGGCGATGAAAGCCTTGATAACATCACCGACAATAAAGGGCAGCGCGCCCAGCACAAATGCCTTATAAACCGATACCTTGAGCAAAAGGCAAAGGCCGCCGACACCAAAAAAATACGTAATCGGAATACTCAAAAGGCCGGCGAAAAAAAAGCGGCGCACCGAAGCACTTCTTCCTTTGAAGTAGCTGATAAGCGGATAGGCAAAGAAAAAGCCGATGAGATAGCCGCCACCAGGTGAAGCAAACTCTCCAATGCCTCCCCTGCCGCCAGCAAATACAGGCAGGCCTGCCGAGCCAAGCAAAAGATATACCGCTAAAACAATTAGCGTCTGGCGCGGCGTGAGCACAAAGGCCGCCAAGAGCATGGAAAGCGTCAGACAGGTAAAAGGAACCGTCGTAAATGGAAGCGGAAAGGATAAATAGGCCGAGACGCAGATAACTGCTATACAAATGGCCATTTTCGTCAATTCACGTGTTTTCATCTAGATGCGGATAAACCGCTCCCTCCTTTTCCTACAATCAAGAAAAATATTTCAGGGCGACGACAGCGCCCAAAATCATCGTGATAAATAAAAGGCGCAGCTTGCTGGCATCCTCACCATAAAGAACAATGCCAATAATAATCGCCCCTGCTGAACCGATGCCGGACCAGACCGCATAAGTAATGCTCATCGGCAATGTTTGCATAGCTAGGTGTAAAAGAATAAGGCTCAAAAAGAAAAAAGATGATATTTTGACAATATCAATGGCGCGCTTCGATTTTTTCCACGCGTTCATATAATTTACGGAAATTATTTCCGATATGCCAGCTAAAATTACATATAGCCAAGCCATTATTTTCCCTCCTCCTTCGTCACGAGCTTTAGGCCGATGATACCAACGAGTAAGATAAAGATAAGTACTAGTTTGATAAGGCTCAGATGAGTGTGGAAAAATAGGCTTTCAACGGCAATCGTCCCCAAGGCGCTAAGGCCGACAAAAACGGAATAAGCCGTACCGACAGGCAGCGTATTGCCGGTCGTTATCAGGCAATAGCTTGAAATAGTCAGCGCTACGCCCGTTGCACCCCAAGCAAATACCGATGCTGCATATTTCAGCCCTGTCACCCAAATAAGTTCAAAAACTACGGCGACAATTATTTTAATCCAGCCAATATTCAAAAATATATCCCTCCCAAGTCTGCCCAAAGACGGGCAAAAAAAGGCAGCGGAAAATCCGCCGCCCTTTTTTATTTATCAATTGTAAAAGGTTGCGGCCGCACATCGCTAAACTCATAACGATATAAGATAGCATCAATGATGCGCCTTGCCGCCAGGCCATCACCATAAGGATTGCAGGTATTGGCCATACGCATATATTCGGACCGGTCATCTAAAAGATATTTTACTTCATCAATGACGCGCTGTTTTTGCGTGCCGATAAGCTTTACGGTGCCAGCCTTAATTGCCTCTGGGCGCTCTGTCGTATCGCGCAAGACCAGAACGGGCTTGCCCAAAGAAGGTGCTTCTTCTTGAATGCCGCCCGAATCTGTCAAGATGAGATAGGCGCGGTGCATAAGATTGGCAAAAGGCTCATAATCTAGCGGGTCAATGAGATGGACGCGCGGCAAATTGCCGAGTTCTTCACTTACCACCTTGCGAACTTTGGGATTTTTATGTACGGGGAATATGACCTCGACATCGCTATATTCGCTGACAATCTGGCGCAAAGCCTCATAGACATGGCGCATTGGCTCGCCTAAATTTTCACGCCGATGCGTCGTAACCAAAATTACGCGCTTATGCAAATAATCAATGCCTTCAAGCAGCGGCGTGTCAAACTGATAATCCTCCCGCACCGTGCGATGCAAGGCATCAATGACGGTGTTGCCCGTAATAAAAATGTCCTTCTTAGGTACATTTTCATTGAGCAGGTTTTCATACGAGGTTGCCGTAGGAGCAAAGTGCAAGTCGGCAAGTGCCCCCGTGAGCTTGCGGTTCATTTCTTCTGGAAATGGCGAATATTTATTGTACGTGCGCAACCCAGCCTCGACGTGGCCAACCGCCGTTTCGTGATAGTAGGCGGTAAGCGCTCCGGCAAAAGTCGTCGTCGTATCGCCGTGTACCAGTACCAAATCCGGCTTTTCTCGCGTCATTACGTCGTCGAGACCAGACATAGCACGCTGCGTAATATCGAATAGTGTCTGCCCCTTAGCCATGATATTGAGGTCATAATCGGGCTCAATGGAAAATAAATGCAATACCTGGTCGAGCATATCGCGATGCTGTGCTGTAACAGCGATGACGGGCATGATTTCTTTGCACTTTTGCATCTCCAAAATCACCGGCGCCATCTTAATTGCTTCCGGCCTGGTGCCGAAAACAGCCATGACTTTGATTTTTTCTCGCATGTTTCTTGTGCCGCCTCGCGGCTTTTTCCGCAAGGCAGCCTCTCCTTTTCTTATAGTGAAGGCCTTGGCCTTAGCTGACAATTATCATTTAAGCATGCATGTTGTTGTTGGTATGGAAAATACCAATTTTCTTCGCTCCATAGATGATTATCGAGAGGATAAAAAGCAATATCAAAATCATCGCATACCCCTTCACCTCGGTAAGCACGATGGCGCTAAGTCCCAAAAAGCTGCTGAAAACATACATGAGAAGTACCGCCTGACGCTGCGTAAAGCCCAAATCCAAAAGGCGATGATGCAAATGTCCCTTATCGGGCTTAAAAATCGGCACACCTCCCCTGTAACGGCGAATAATGGCAAAAGTCGTATCCAAGATAGGTAATCCCAAAGCCAAAATGGGCACGATAAGGGCAATCGTTGCCGCGCTCTTGACAGCACCGATAATGGAAATACCTGCAAACATGAAGCCAAGGAACATGCTTCCCGTATCGCCCATAAAGATGCGCGCCGGATTGAAATTGTACTTCAAAAATCCCAGTGCAGCACCCACTAAGGCTGCCGTCAAAAAGACGATAAAAGCATCTCCACTGCGATAGGCAACCAAAAGCAGCGTTATCGAAGCAATAGTCGAAACTCCGGCCGCCAAGCCGTCAAGACCATCGATGAGATTGACGGTATTGGTAAGCCCGACAATCCAAAAGACCGTCACGGGCAGCGAGAGATAATCAAGAAAAATCCAGCTGCCAAATGGGTCTGTTATATAATCAATCCGAATATCAAAGAAAGCCAAAATGCAGGCCGCCGCAATCTGCCCCAAAAGTTTTACCTTCGCCGGCAAATTCTTGTAGTCGTCGATGAGACCGACGATGACGATGAACGTACCGCCGATAATGAGCCCTAAAAGCTCCGTTTCATGGCCCTGCGCTATCCCGGTCGAAAGGCCAATAATCAAGACCGCCGCCAAAAAGCCAATGTAAATGCCGATACCACCAACACGCGGTATCGGTTTTCGATGCACCTTTCTCTTATCCGGTGCATCCATCGCACCTGTCTTAATTGCAAATTTGATGACAAAAGGCATGATTGCCAAAACGATTAAAAGCGCAATCACAAAGGCCAACAAGCCACTCGACATATCCTCTGCACCCTGCCGCCAACCCAACTAAAAACGGCGGCTTTTCCTTTCGTAATATTATCTTTGCCTGATTTTTTGCTAAATACTTTATCTTTTATTATAACATATTTCTCTACCGCGCAACACATATTCTTCAATCTCCGAGTTCCTGCGGGCTTTTTTCCACCAGCGTGCCATCGGCTTCGCGATAGACGACCTTTTCAATCATTGCATTGCAAATCATGCGTCGGCACAAAAGGCAAGGGCGACCGCTTGCCAGCGAGCCATCATCATTATAGCCTTCGATATATATCGTTGCACCCTTCATTTTCTCCGGGTCGGCTGCAATAATAGCATTTTGTTCGGCATGCACGGCAACGCACAATTCATAACGCTGTCCTTTAGGCACATGCAGCCGCTCGCGCTCGCAAACTCCCGTATCAATGCAATTTGCCTCACCGCGCGGCGCGCCATTATAGCCCGTGCTGATGATAATCTTATCCTTGACGATTATCGCACCATAGCGACGGCGAAAACAGGTCGAGCGACGCCCCACGGCGCGCGCTATATCGAGAAAATATTCAGTCCAGTCGGGACGATAATATTTCATTTTTTCCTCCAAAGAGATAAACCCGCAAAATCTGCGGGTTTATTTCATATACCTCTATAAACTATTTTTACATCATGAGCGCACTAAAGCAAACGCTCTGCCGAAAGAACTCTATCTTTCGCTTGCGTATACCGCTTTACTAGCTGAAAAATGCAATCAATAGCCAAAAACATCAAAGCGTGCCAAAAAGCCTGTCCCCAGCATCGCCAAGTCCCGGTACAATATAGCCATGGTCATTGAGCTTTTCATCGACGGAAGCCGTATAGACCTTGATGTCCGGATGGTCTTCGTTAATCACCTTGACGCCATCAGGAGCGGCAACAAGGCACAAGAAAATAATATTCTTCGCTCCCTTTTCTTTGAGAAGCGAAAGTGCTGCCGAAGCGGAGCCGCCCGTAGCAAGCATCGGGTCGACAACAATCAGCGTGCGTTCGCTTACATCGGTCGGCAGCTTGCAGTAATATTCGACCGGCTTTAAGGTTTCAGGGTCGCGATAAAGGCCGACATGACCAATCTTGATGGTAGGAATGAGGCGAACAATGCCATTGACCATGCCAAGGCCGGCACGCAAAATGGGGATAAGTCCCATCTTCTTGCCGCCCAAGGTCTTGGAGGTGCATTTTGACACAGGCGTTTTAATCTCCATATCGACGAGCGGCAAATCGCGCGTTATTTCATAGGCCATGAGCATTGAAATTTCCTCAAGCAGCTCACGAAAATCCTTCGTTCCCGTTTCCTGCATGCGCATGAGCGTCAATTTATGTTGTACAAGCGGATGGTCAATAATATTTACTTTTAAATCTGACATATTCTCTTGCTATCCAAAATATGGCCAACGATGGCGGATAGCCTCTCCTTTTTCTTTATTGCAGCATCTCGGCCTTAGCATATTTCCTTACTAGGCGTCCTTAACGCCAATCATTTGCCTTCTAAAGCCGCTATCTTATCAATGCGGCGCTGATGGCGCCCGCCTTCAAACGGTTCTTCAAGCCAAGCGCGGACAATTTCTTCTGCCGGCCCAAGGCCCATATTGCGCCCGCCCATATTGAGAACGTTGGCGTTATTGTGCTGGCGGGATTTCTTAGCGCTATAAACATCATAGCATAATGCGGCGCGTATTCCCTTTATCTTGTTGCAGGCAATCGAGATGCCGATGCCCGTGCCGCACATGGCAATGCCGCGTTCTGCCTTGCCAGAGGTAATCTGAGCGCAGAGCTTTTCAGCAATATCGGGATAATCGACAGAATCAGGCGTATACGTGCCAATATCCTCAACTTCTATATCTTTGTATTCAGCCAATATTTTCTTTACATGCTCTTTTAATTCCAAAGCACCATGGTCGCAGCCGACAACAATTTTCATAAAAAAACCTCCTTCTTACACTTCGATGACATTGCCGCCTGCCGCCTTTTGCAGGCGATTCATCACGGCAAGTCCCAATTCATCTTCACCCGTACCTTCAACCAAGATGGCATCGACATTCTTGCGGTCAAAATAGCGCAGCGCCGCAAAAATATTGGAAGCGATTTTATCGAGCTCACCGCGCTTGCCATAGACGTAAGGAGCTGACGGAGAAAGGCAAGCCATCGTTTCCTCACTGGCAATGACGCCCACCGTCTTCCCCTCGGCCTCTAACTTATCGAGTTCCTGCGCCATCTTGCCTGCCGTCTTGCGCAAATCGCCCTTAAAAAGATAAACTGGCATCTTCGGCGCATAATGGCGATATTTAAGTCCCGGCGCCTTGGGAATGGCATTCGGGTCATGAAGCGCTGCATCAAGGCGCACGACAGGGAAAAGCTCCTTGAGCATTTCCAGCGTAATCGCCCCGGGGCGCAAAATTACGGGCACTTCGCCCGTGCAATCGACAATCGTCGATTCGACGCCGACAGAGCACGCCCCATCGTCTAAAATAAGGGGAACGCGCCCCTTTAAATCGTCGTAAACAGCCTGGGCCGTCGTCGGGCTCGGCGAACCCGAAATGTTAGCGCTCGGAGCTGCCAGCGGCGAGCCAACTGCCCCTATAAGGCGCCTTGCCGCCTCATTTCCAGGCCAGCGCACGCCAACTGTATCTAGCCCCCCCGTCACAGAAAGGGGCACACTGTCCTTTTTCTTAACGATAATCGTCACGGGACCGGGACAAAAGGCAGCCATTATTTCCATTGCCATATGCGGCAATGAATCAGCAATCTGCGCCATCATTTTCAGGCTATCTATATGCAAAATAAGCGGATTGTCGCTCGGCCTTCCCTTGGCTGCATAGATTTTTTTGGCAGCTTCCTCCCTCAGTCCATCAGCGCCCAGGCCATAGACCGTTTCGGTGGGAAAAGCAACAATTTCGCCCTTTTTTAAAAGGGCTACCGCTTCGTTTATGGCCGCTTCATATTCAAGCGGCTTTTCCTTATCGAGCTTTATTATTTTTGTTTCCATATCACTAACACTCGCTCTATTCCTGCTAAATCTTTGATAACTTCAACCTTGCCCCAGCCATTTTGCTCCGACAGCCGCTTTACATCATCGGCCTGCCCTTTGCCGACCTCACAGGCCAAAAAGCCATCCGCGCGCAAAAAATCTTTGGCAGAACGCAAAAGGCGCCTATAAAACTCCAGCCCGTCACGGTTATCAGTAAGTGCCACAGAAGGCTCATTGCAGCGCACTTCCGGGTCTAAATGCGGCAAATCCTGCGGCGGGATATAAGGCGGGTTGGAGACAATGGCAAAAAAACTTTCCTTGCCGCACTTTTTAAGCGGCGTGAGCAAATCCCCCTGCAAAAACTCGATGCGCCCCGCTATTTTATGCAGCTGCGCATTTTTATTGGCAATCTCCAAAGCAGGCTCTGAAATATCGACAGCGTAGCCTTTCATATCCTCGCGCGCCTTTAAAAGCGAAATGATAATCGCACCGCTGCCAGTGCCAATATCCGCCAAAAGCAGCCCATCTTCTTCCGGCAAGCGCGTAAGGACCGACTCGACTAAAATTTCCGTATCGGGCCGCGGCACCAAGACATTGCACGAGACCTTAAAAGTGAGCCCCATAAACTCTTTTTCACCGATGATGTAGGCGACGGGAATGCGGTTGGCGCGCATTTTTACGAGATTGTGAAAAGCCTTGAGCTCATCTTCCTGCATCGGCTCATCAAAATGCACATAAAGATAGATGCGCTCCTTTTGCAAAAGATACGCCAAGAGAACTTCAGCGTCAACGCGTGCTGAAGGTATTCCCTTTTTGGCAAAGTAATTTTGTGTCCACTTCAAAATTGTTCCGATTGTCCAGATTTTAGGCAAAAGCGCATCCTTTGAGCCCTTCATTATTAAAACCTCCAATATGAAGCCTTTTAAGGCCTCATATCAATGATACGCCTCAATCGGCCTTTTTGAGTTCTTCCGTCTGCTTTGCTGTAATAAGAGCATTGATAATTTCGTCCAATTCGCCATTTAAGACGTTTTCTAAGCGATGCACGGTAAGGCCAATACGGTGGTCGGTAATTCTTCCTTGTGGAAAATTATATGTTCTGATGCGCTCGCTGCGGTCGCCAGAGCCTACCTGACTTTTGCGGTCAGCAGCTATTTTGTCATTTTGGCTGCGCTGCAATTCATCATTGAGGCGGGCGCGCAAAACGCGCATAGCCTTTTCCTTATTTTTAAGCTGTGACTTTTCATCTTGGCACTGCACGACAACTCCCGTCGGCAAATGCGTGATGCGAACAGCCGAGTCGGTACGGTTGACATACTGTCCGCCCGCGCCGCTCGCCCGATATGTATCAATGCGCAAATCAGAAGGCTTTATTTCGATTTCGACATCTTCCACCTCTGGCAATACGGCAACCGTCACAGCTGAAGTGTGGATACGCCCGCCCGACTCCGTTTCCGGCACGCGCTGCACGCGATGCGTACCGCTTTCGTACTTGAAGCGGCTATAAGCGCCATGGCCCTGCACGCTAAAGGAAACTTCCTTGAAGCCGCCCAATTCCGTTGCGTTGGCATCAATCATTTCCGTGCGCCAGCCCTTTGCTTCGGCATAGCGGCAATACATGCGGAACAAATCGCCGGCAAAAAGAGCTGCTTCCTCGCCGCCAACGCCGCCTCTTATCTCGATGATGACATTCTTGTCATCATTGGGGTCCTTGGGAAGGAGCAAAATAGGCACCCGTTCTTCAAAAGCTTCCTTTTCCGCCTTGAGGTCTGAAATTTCCTTTTCGATGAGCTTTTTAAACTCAGCATCATTTTCCGTCGCGAGCATCGACTCATCGTCAGATAATTCCTTGCAGACCACCTTGTAGCGGCGATACTGCTCGACAATTTCGCCCAAATCAGAATGCTCCTTGCTGTACTTTTGCCAGCGGGGCATATCACTTATAACATCGGGGTCGCTAATCAAGGACTCTAATTCCATGTACTTGTCTTCGAGTGCCTCAAGGCGATTCATTAAATTAGCCATCTTTGTCCTTTCCTGCCATCCTCAAGGGATAGCTGATTTTGCAATATTCAATCTTTAATATATAAATGAAGCAGAGCATCGCTGCTCTGCTTATTGATAATACTATTTCTTGCCGTAGCGCTTGTTGAACTTTTCAATTCTGCCGCCGACTGCTGATTCACGCTGACGTCCCGTGTAGAAAGGATGGCACTTGGAGCAAACGTCCACGCGCAACTCTTCTTTTACAGAACCGGTCTTGAATGTATTGCCGCAGCCGCAGATTACGGTAGCTTCTTTATAGTCAGGATGTATTCCCTTTTTCAATTCGCTGCACCTCGCTTCTCATAAACTGTCACTTTTGAATTATAGCACATCAAATTGCTTCTTGCAACAACATACCGCCTTTTCGTCGGCAAAACGAATTTGCAGATTTTTTCCCATCTTGCTATGATAAAGGCAAAAACAAAGGAAGTGAGAAAAGGCAAAAGCCTTCCTTCTATGGAAATAATCATCGAAAACAACAAGTACCTCACACGCTTTTTCAAAAAGTATAAATCCTTTGCCTTACCCATCGAAAAGGACATCAAGGAGCGCCTGCCGCTTCTCATCTCCGAAAAGCCCTATAAAATCACCGTCGGCAAGGAGTGCTTTCGCGCCGCCTTCACCTTCTTTGATGACACAGTGACGGTATTTTTTATCTCCGAAAAGACGATAAAAGCGCAATTTGTCGCCGCCTTGGAAAAATGTCAGCTTTAGCTTATCAATAATTGCATTTAATGTTGTCTAAGTCATATAATAAAATAAGGTTTGCACTTGCAAATAAAATATTATTAGGAGACTAAAATGAAAAAATTTTTCTTTGCACTATTCTTTTTTCTATCCATCACTTTATTGGCAATACCCCCTATAAGCCATGCTGCTCCCTTAATTGAGAAAATTAATAATGCTTTTTATTGGGATAACAATCCCAATGATTTAATAATCTCAATCGGCTCTGGGTCAGGGGAATTTGCCGACCTCAGCTCAGCTTATGTCACCCACAAAGGGGACTGGTTAAAAATAACATTTTTAGCCACACCTGTTACCTGGCAATATGGCATCTCCCATCCCCTAAATCCGCCTTTGATGGATGAGCCTTACGTCAGCAGCTTTTGGTTTAACACCGATACCCATCTATTTTATTATGACAAAAATAATGCTCCCAATGAACCCATGATTGAACCTCCCCCACTTATAGAAGTGGGGGATTCTTGAGAAGTCTGATACACGA
>JAHHSR010000053.1 GCA_020025075.1 Pectinatus sp.
AAGCATTGGTCAATGAAGCAAGAACCCCGCGACTTTAGTCGTGGGAGGTTCAGAGGCGATTATTATTCACTATGGCAAAAAAATTTGGCGGTGGCCCTGTGGGTGTTGAAACGCTTGCTGCTTCAATAAGCGAAGAGCGCGATACGTTAGAAGATGTTTACGAGCCGTATCTCATGCAGCTTGGCTTTATCAATAGAACACCGCGCGGGCGCATGCTGACAAAGAGCGCTTACGAGCATTTGGGACTTAATGCCCCTAAGGGGGAGTGAAATATGAAAATTTTAATGCACATGTGCTGTGGCCCTTGCAGTTGTTATCCGCTTAAAAAATTGCGCGCGGATGGACATGCGGTGACGGGATATTTTTTCAATCCCAATATTCATCCCTATCGCGAATTTAAGCATCGCTTGACGACGGCAGAAGAATTTGCCGCAAAGATGCAGATGCCGATTATTGTTGAACGGGAATATCAGCTGCGTGACTTTTTGCGCCGTGCCCTGACGGCAGAGCGCCGTCCCGAAACACTTTACGAAAAGCCGCGTTGCAGGATGTGTTACGCATGGCGACTGCATCAGGCGGCGCGTTATGCAAAGGAAAATGGCTTTGATGCTTTTACTTCAACGCTTTTTGTCAGTCCCTATCAGCTGCATGATGTCATGCGCGATGTGGCCCAAAAGATTGCGGTGGCAGAAGGCATTGCTTTTTACTATGAGGATTTTCGCCTCGGCTGGGATGAAGGCGTGGATATTTGCAAAGCTTTGGAGCTTTATAGGCAACCTTATTGCGGGTGTATTTTCAGCGAAGAAGAACGGTATAATAATCGCTGGAAGAAGCGCCATGGCAAAAAGATGAAACAGATGCGCATGGCAGAGCGCCTAAATAATAATTGATTTTTGTTATCATGTAAGATATAATGAAAAGGACAATTAAATAGTGCAGTCTTTGGGGCAGGGTGCAATTCCCTACCGGCGGTATAGCCCGCGAGCCGTAAGGCATGATTTGGTGAAATTCCAAAGCCGACAGTATAGTCTGGATGAGAAAAGATTGTGAGGAGATTTTGCGCCTTTTTGGCGTATATTAGTGCTCTTTTGGCTGCTGAAATACTTTGTATTCAGCAGCTTTTTTATTTGGTAAAGGCGGTTTGAAAATGGATAAATACTATATGCAAATGGCTCTTTCCTTAGCGCTTAAAGCGCGCGGCCGTACAAGTCCCAACCCTTTGGTCGGAGCAATTATCGTCAAAGAAAAAGAAATTGTTGGTAAGGGCTACCATCGGCGAGCCGGCCTTGCCCATGCGGAAATAAATGCGCTCAAAATGGCTGGGGAAAATGCCAGGGGTGCGACTCTTTACGTGACTTTGGAGCCATGCGCTCATTTTGGCCGCACGCCACCTTGCTGCGAAGCTATAATCAAGGCGGGCTTAAAGCGCGTCGTGATTGCCACTTTAGACCCCAACCCCAAGGTTTCAGGACGCGGGGTCAAGTGGCTGCGCCAATCTGGCATTGCGGTCTCGGTCGGCTGCCTTGGCGCGAAGGCCAGGAAAATAAACGAGGTGTTTTTCAAGTGGATTGCGACAAAACAGCCCTGGCTTATCTTAAAATGTGCATTGAGTCTTGATGGCAAGACGGCAACTTGTGCTGGCGAGTCGAAATGGATAACAAAGGAGGCGGCGCGCCGCTATGTTCACGTGCTACGCGATAGGTGCGATGCGATTATGGTGGGCATTAATACCGTTCTTTGTGATGACCCAAGCCTTACAACCCGTTTTTTGCCGCAAGGAAAAAATCCTGTGCGCATTATTGTTGATTCAAAAGGACGCTTGCCACTAGACAAAAGGGTGGTTTGCGACAAAAAAGCACCAACCATTTTTGCTACGACAGAACAGGCTGCTAGAGAGAAACTTGAAAAGCTGCGCGAAAAAGGTGTTGAAATTATGCTTTGTAGCATGGATGAAGGCGGCAAAGTGGATTTGAATGATCTTTGCCAAAAACTAGGCCAAAGAGAAATTTGCAGCGTTTTAGTCGAAGGCGGAGCTTCCTTATTAGGCAGCTTTGTTGAAAGAGGTTTAGGCGATATGGCTTATTTTTTTCTTGCGCCTAAGCTGCTCGGCGGTGAGATGGCGCGTCCTGCTGTGGCGGGCAAGGGAATAGCTTCTTTAGATGAAGCGCTTTTTTTAAAGGACATGAAAATAAAGCGCTTAGGCAAAGATATTTTACTTTATGGTCATTTGAGAGGGGGAAAAGGCGGTGTTTACCGGATTGGTTGAGTGCATTGGCACGGTGGTTTTTCTTAAGCGCAGCTTAAAGGCGATTGAAATTGGCATTGATATGCATGGTGCCTTTGATGATTTAGAGCTTGGTCAGAGCGTCTGCACGAATGGTGTTTGCTTGACGGTAAAGAGACTTGAAAAAGGTGTATTTTTTGCCGACGTTATGCCGGAAACGCTGCGCTGCACGAATTTTTCTTTTCTCAAGAGAAATGATACGGTGAACTTAGAGCGGGCCATGTCAGCGGCAGGGCGTTTTGGCGGCCATATTGTGAGTGGTCATGTCGATGGCACGGGACGGCTTTTGCAGCGCTTGGCGCAAGGCAATGCACAGCTTTTTTGGCTCAGTGCCGAAAGGTCGCTTTTGCGCTATATCGTGCCCAAAGGCTCAGTCGCCCTAGAGGGAGTGAGCCTTACCGTCGCAGCGGTAAAGGCAGATAGCTTTTGTGTAAGCCTTATCCCGCATACTTTAAAGGGGACAACGCTCGAGAAAAGGCGCGTGGGAGATATATTGAACGTAGAAGTGGATATTATCGGCAAATACATCGAGCATTTTTTGGCAATGCGCTCCCCAGGTGAGAAAAAGGAAAATCTTACAGCAATCTTTTTGCGACAAAATGGCTTTTAAGGAGGAAAAAATGCAATTTTCTAAAGTAGAAGAAGCGATAGAGGCCTTTAAAAAGGGTGAGATGGTACTTGTTATCGACGATGAAAATAGGGAAAATGAGGGCGATATTGTCACTGCGGCGAGCAATATCACGGCAAAGACGATTAACTTCATGGCCACAAAAGGAAAGGGCCTCATCTGTGCGCCCATCGGCGATGAAATTGCAGCAAGGCTTGCCTTGGAACCCATGGTTAAAAGGAATACGGATAATCATGAGACGGCATTTACCGTTTCGGTTGATTACATAGAGACGACAACAGGAATTTCTGCCCACGAGCGTGCCGCGACGATTTTGAGCCTGGTAGACGAAAGGACGCGACCCGAGGATTTGCGTCGCCCTGGTCATGTCTTTCCTCTGCGTGCCGTGCCCGGTGGCGTCTTGGAACGCGCCGGTCATACAGAAGCGACGGTAGAACTGGCGCGCCTGGCAGGACTTGCTCCGGCGGGTGTATGCTGTGAAATTATGGCTGAAGACGGGCATATGATGCGTACGGCAAAATTATTTGAATTTGCCCAAAAATATGCAATGCCCTTTATTACGGTTGCCGCCTTGCAGGATTATTGTCGCAAGCTTTTGGTGCGGCGCATTGATGAGGCAAATCTTCCCAGCAAATACGGTAATTTTCGCGTCATCGCCTATGAAAATCGGGCGGGAAAATGTCACCTTGCTATCGTCAAAGGAAAGGTTAAAGGCAAAAAGAGTGTTTTGACGCGGCTTCATTCGCAATGCTTAACCGGTGATGTGCTAGGTTCTTTGCGCTGTGATTGCGGTGAGCAGCTAGCTTGTGCATTAGAGCAAATTGAAAAAGAGGGAGAAGGTGTTGTCCTCTATCTGCGTCAAGAGGGACGAGGCATTGGTCTTGCCAATAAAATTCGCGCCTATGCCCTGCAGGATGAGGGAAAAGATACAGTCGAAGCCAATACGCTTTTGGGATTTGCGCCCGATTTGCGCGACTATGCCGAAGGCGCAGCTATTTTAGCTGACCTTGGCCTAAAGAGCGTCAAGCTTTTGAGCAATAATCCGCAAAAGGGTCAATCGCTCAATTGGCACGGCATTAAGGTGGAGAGGCTCGTACCGCTCGAGATGGCTGCCAATGATTTTGACCGCGCCTATCTTGGCGTGAAAAAAAATAAGATGGGACATCTGCTTAAAAATGTTTGAGGAGGATTTTTGATGAGTAGTAGGATAGTAGAGGGTTTTTTGATGGGGCGCGGGCTAAAAATAGGCATTATTGTCGCGCGTTTTAATGATTTTATTACAAATCGCCTTTTAGAGGGAGCACTCGATACGTTGCAGCGCCATGAAGTAATAGAAGATGATATTCTCATTTGCCGCGTGCCGGGAGCTTTTGAGATACCCTTGGCGGCTGAGAAATTAGCCCAAAGCGGTCATTATGATGCCATAATCTGCCTAGGAGCGGTGATTCGTGGGGCGACGAGTCATTACGATTATGTTTGCAATGAGGTTTCTAAAGGTATTGCTTCTGTGGGCTTGAAGACGGGTGTGCCGACGATTTTTGGCGTTATAACGACAGAAAATATCGAGCAGGCAATAGAGCGCGCGGGAACAAAGTCTGGCAACAAGGGCAGTGATGCGGCTTTAAGTGCCATTGAGATGGCTAATCTCATGCGCAACATAGAAGAAATGTCATAATAAAAAGGACGCCTTATGGCGTCCTTTTGCTATCTTATAGCGGAAAAGCAGGATAATTTAACTGAAATGTTGAATAAAATTAAAGATTTTTGTGTATAGACAAGGCAGAAAGAGTTTTTGCGAAAGGAAGTGAGGGCGCGCCGCATGACGCGCTATTATGAAAATAGGTGTAATTAGCGACACACATGGCAGTGCGGGTAATTTTTCCGTCGCCTGCGAAAATTTGTTCGGCGAGGTGGACCTCATTTTACACGTTGGCGACCTTCTTTATCATGGACCGCGCAATCCGCAGCCAGAAGGATATGACCCAGCTGCTTTGGCCGAGCTTATCAATAAAGCGCCCGTTCCCATTATCATCTGCAAGGGAAATTGTGATAGCGAGGTCGATGGCATGGTCATTGATACGCCCATAGAGGCTCCCTATGCCCACCTGTTTGCAGATGGTTGCCGCATTGTGATGACGCATGGTCAAAATGTGCCGCAGGAAGATGAAAAAATTTCTATGGCTAAAAAAATGCGGGCTAACATTTTCATTACAGGGCATACGCATGTTAGCGTTTTGAAAAAGGTAGATGGGGTAATTTTGCTCAATCCCGGTTCTCCTTCTTTATCAAAACGCAGTGATGGGCGCCAGACGGCAGCAATTATAGGGGAGGACTGTATTGAAATAAAGGATATTTTTTCAGCACAGACCTTGCAGAGCCATTCACGCTGAGTTTTTATTTTGGAGAGGATATTTTTGTGTTCAATAAGTTAAAAAATTATCGGCTTTTGCGGCGTATGGATTTTCCCTTGATTATTGCCGTGACGGCCTTGGTGCTTATCGGCATTACGATTATCGGCAGTGCGACACATATAAATACGCCGGGACAGGAGCGTTATTGGTATGTGCAAAGGCAGACAATTTTTGCCCTTTTAGGTGCGGCGATAGTTTTCGTGATGATGAAATTTGATTACCATATCTTGGCGCCGCTTGGCAATAAATTATATGTATTAAATGTCATTTTATTGCTTGCCGTTGATATTGCAGGCCATTCGGCACTCGGTGCGCAGCGCTGGATACAGATAGGACCGATAAGTTTTCAGCCTTCGGAATTTTCCAAGATTTTGATTATCATCTCGCTGGCTGGCATTTTGGAAAATCGCGTCGGCAAGCTGAATACTTTTCGCGAGGTCTTGCCAGTAGCGCTTTATCTCATCGTACCGTTTTTTCTCGTTGTCACGCAGCCTGACCTTGGCACGGCACTGGTATTTTTGGCAATTTTTGTCGGCATGGTTTTTGCCGCCGGCATTAATTTGCGCCTCATTGGTATTGTGGCTGGCGCAGGGCTTTTGTCGCTTCCCGTATTATGGCATTTTTTAAAGACCTATCAAAAAATGCGCATTATGGTCTTTTTAAATCCCAATATTGACCCTCTAGGTGCCGGCTATCACATTATTCAATCAAAGATAGCCATTGGCTCGGGAATGTTTTGGGGCATGGGACTTTTTCATGGCACGCAAAGCCAATTAAATTTTTTGCCGGAAAATCACACGGACTTTATCTTTGCCGTTATTGGCGAGGAATTGGGCTTTGTCGGAGCGGCTATCGTTCTTCTCATTTTTCTTTTTATTATGTGGCGCGGTATCCGCATTGCGCGTGAGGCAAGCGATAATTTTGGCATGTTGCTCGCTGCTGGCATTACCTCAATGCTTGTCTTCCATGTTCTCGTCAATGTGGGAATGACGATTGGCATCATGCCGGTTACGGGCATACCGCTTCCCTTTATCAGTTATGGTGTCAGTTCGTTGACGACGAATATAATTGCTATTGGCATTTTGCTTAATATCTATAACAACCGAAAAAAGCTGATGTTTTAAAAAATCCCTCTGCCACTTTTGGCAGAGGGATTTTTTTTAACTATTTCGCAAAATACCGTAGGCTACATGGAAATCTACGCCTGTGGAGAGATTGTAAGCCGTAAAACTGTAGTGCTTTTTCAAAAGGGGCAGCTTCCCTCCTAGCGAAACGTGAAGGTCGTTATAAGAGAATTTGATTTAAGGCGCTGCGGATGCTTTTTTCATCTATTGAAGTGTCGAGATGGACACGGCCGATGCGGTCGGGAATGACCCATTTTAATTTGCCATTGACGACTTTTTTGTCGTGGAAAAGTGCGTGATAGATGCCATTTTCAGTGCAGGCGCTGCATTTTTGCGGCAAACGGCAGCGTTCTAAGAGGGAGTGCAGGCGCTTGAGTTCATCCTTTGACAATAATCCTTTTTCGCAGCTGATGATTGAAGCGCCAACCATGCCGGCAGCAACGGCTTCGCCATGATTGTATTTGGCATATTGCGTTTCTTTTTCGATGGCATGGCCGAAACTATGGCCAAAGTTTAAAATTGAGCGCAAATCGCTTTCCTTTTCGTCAATGCTCACGATGAGCGCTTTGATTTCACACGAGCGCGTAATTGCATGCATGAGCACTTGTGGGTCGAGCTGTAAGAGCTTGTCGACATTTTTTTCAAGATAAGTAAAAAAGTCTTTGTCGTAAATCATGCCGTACTTTATTATTTCAGCTAGACCGGTCGAAATTTCACGCTGCGGCAAGGTCTGAAGAAAGTTGATGTCGATGAAAACGGTACGCGGTTGATAAAATGACCCGATGAGATTCTTGAAGAGATTGTGATTTACCCCTACTTTGCCACCAATAGAAGAGTCTACCTGTGAAAGCATACTGGTTGGAATATGAATAAGAGGTACGCCACGCATGTAGGTGGAAGCGGCAAAACCTGCCAAATCGCCAATTACGCCGCCACCTAAGGCGATGATGGGGGAGTGGCGGTCAAGATGAGCTTCGCTGGCACGCGTGTAAAGTTTTTCCGTTTCCCGCAGGCATTTTGAATTTTCGCCAGCTTCAACGACGGCAACTTCCGGCTCAAAGCCGCATTTTTGCAGTAGCTTTTCGACCCGCTCGCTATAAAGTTTGCCAACATTGGTATCCGTGACAATCATGGCTTTGCGAGAAAAGTTATGCTGCGAGAAAAATTTTTCTGCAATTTCTTCAAGGTCACTGCCGATTTTGATACTGTAGCTGTTATCTTTCAAGAGTACGTTGACTGTTTTCAATGGACACGGGACCATTACATGCGATGGAAGGTCCCGACACCTTCTTTCTTCGTGAATTTATCAGGTTTGAGGTTCCTTTTGGGGCGAAATGCAGTGCGAGGTCGGATTTCGGTACTGTGGTTTTTGCGCAGGTAAAATAAAATCTCGTTGACAATCTGCAGCGGTGACAAATCATCTGTATCGATGATGAAATCGGCTTTCTTATAAAAAGGGCGACGTTTCTCCATCATGGCAAGAAGGGACTGCAAATCATTTTTCAGTAAAGGCCTGTTATTGCGGTTCATCGTGCGCGTCAAAATAGTATCAGCGCAGGCAAATAGAGAGATGATGATGCCGTGTTTTTGGAGCACTTCTCGATTTGCCGCATCTAGTGGCACTCCGCCACCGGTGGAGATGACAAAGCAGTGCTTGTGCGCAGCAAAGTGTACGGCATCCCTTTCAAGCTGACGAAAATATGCTTCACCCTTTGTCTTAAAGATGGTTGGAATGGACATTTTAGCATTTTTTTCGACGAGTGTATCGGTATCAATGAAATGATAGCCGAGCCTATTGGCTAAAAGTCGTCCAATGCAGCTTTTTCCTGTACCCATGAAGCCGATGAGAACTATATTTTTGAGCATGAGGCCACCTTCAAAAATTTTCTAATCGCTGGCAATAGTGGCGATAACTATTTTGGATGTCTTTTAATGTACTGCCGCCAAACTGCTCTAAAAAGGCCTGGGCGGTAATGAAGCTTGCCATTGCCCTTCCTACATGGGAAGCGGCCGGTACGGCGCAAACATCACTTCTTTCACGGCAGGCGGAGATTTCTTTTTTGGAGAGAATGTCGATGCTATGCAGAGGCTGCATTAAGGTGGGAATGGGCTTCATGGCGCAGCGGATAATGATGGGTGCGCCGTTGCTCATGCCGCCTTCAAGGCCGCCGGCACGGTTAGTGCGGCGGTAAAAATGCCCTTTTTGGTAGAATATCTCGTCGTGGACGAGACTGCCTGGGCGCCTTGCTGCAGCAAAGCCATCGCCTATTTCAACGCCTTTTATCGCTTGGATGGATAGCATGGCTTGCGCGAGGCGCCCGTCAAGGCGCAAATCCCATTGCGTGTGGCTGCCAAGCCCCGGAGGTACATTTTGGACGCTGACCTCAAAGATACCGCCAAGGCTATCGCCAAGCTGGTGTGTTTTTTCGATGAGAGTGCGCATTTTTTTCTCGGCAATGGGGTCGGGACAATTTAATTCACTTTTTTTCAATGCTTTAATATCGAAGGATTGCCCTTTATCCACAGTGATATCCCCAATTTCCACTACATATGAAGTTATTTCGATGTCGAATTGCTGCAAAAATTGCTCGCAGATAGCCCCAATGGCGACGCGCTCAGCCGTTTCTCGTGCGCTTGAGCGTTCTAAAATATCACGGATATCGTGACGGTCGTATTTTAAAGCGCCAGCAAGGTCGGCATGTCCTGGTCGCGGTGCCGTGACGGCGATGTTAGAGGGTTTTTCCCCTTGGCAGGACATTTTTTCTTGCCAGTTTTCCCAATCGCGGTTTCTTATTTGTACGGTAATTGGCGCACCAGTCGTTTCTCCAAAACGGATGCCGGATAAAAATTCGGCATGGTCCTGTTCTATTTTCATGCGCATGCCGCGTCCAAAGCCGCCCTGTCGCTGTCGAAGCTTTTCGTTGACGGCAGCGCTGTCAATTTTTAAGCCGGCAGGAAGCCCTTCCAATATGGCGGTGAGACAAGGCCCGTGGGATTCGCCGGCTGTAATGAAACGCAACATATTTTTATCTCTGCCCGATAAATAAGGCAGATAAACACCCCTTTTTTGTTTTTTGGCAAAGCCCTTTTTTTTATTATACTATATTTTTTAACTTTGCTCATGGCTTTTGGGAAATTGTTTGGCAAAAATTGCGGCTATGATATAATATAAGAAGACCAGCTTATAAGCTGGCATGGAGCCGTTATGAGCGGCAAAAGATTGTGAGGTGTCTATTTTGCGTTTGACAAAAATTTTTCTTTTGTGCCTGAGCCTTATTTTTTTGCAGGCGTATACTGCATGTGCGGCGCCAAGTGTCACGGCCGATAAGACGACCTTTGATTGAAATTGCGCCGCATACTCGTGACTTTAGTCGTGAGTAAGGCGCAACT
>JAHHSR010000054.1 GCA_020025075.1 Pectinatus sp.
AGCATTGGTCAATGAAGCAAGAACCCCGCGACTTTAGTCGTGGGAGGTTCAGAATCACCCAGAAATTGAAGTGACATTCGTGACAGATATTGGCGCGAATGTGCTCGATGAGCTAGCAGAAAATCATCTTGATGTGGCTTTAGACCGCGTTCCGCCCAGCTCGCTTTGGTGTAATAAGGCAGATTTTTTTTCCTGTGGCCTAATTGAGGAGCGCCAGTGTGCCCTTCTTTCTCCTGCTGACCCGCGCAGCACTTATGCGGAACTTTCATTTAAAGATTTATGCGGGCTTCCCATTGTTACAGGGCCAGAAAATTCTCTTGAAGAAAAGATTTTACAAAAAAAATGCGCCGATTATAACATAAATCTGAGCAAGTTCTATCGCTCTGATAATGTAGCAATAATTATGGACCTTGTGCGCACGGGGAAAGGATTTACTTTTGGTCCGGCCTCTTTTGGCAAGCATTACCATGTTGCTGCTGTGCCGATGGTGCCGGAAGATTATGAATCGCTTTGTTTTATTTGCTTGCGACAAAATAGCACAATGCCCAAGCTCGTCTTGTTGCGCGATTTTTTACTCAAGCGCTGCAGTAAAGAAAAATAGGAATTCGTGGTGCTGCCGGTGATAAAATAGAATATAATATAAGTATAAATTAATAGAGCAGGGGGGATTTTATGCTTTATGCCATCATTGATATTGGCTCTAGTTCAGTGCGCTTAGCCATCTACAACATATCCTGCGGGCATTTGGAGATGCTCTTAAAGAAAAAGCACGCCTTAGGGCTGGCAGAATTTATTGCCGATAATAAGTTGCAGCCACTCGGCGTCGAAAAACTCTGCGCGGCCTTAAATGGCTTTCGCGATTTTTTGGCAGATTTTAAGATTAGTCATGTGACCAGCTTTACGACGGCAGCTATTCGCAATGTAGAAAATCAAAAAGAGATTTTAGAGCAGATACGAAAATCAACGGGTCTTGCGGTGCGGGTGATAAGCGGCGAAGAGGAAGCGCATTACGATTTTGCCGGCATAGCGCATGAGCTCGATGTGCCATCGGGCGCACTCATTGATGTAGGCGGCGGCAGTACGGAAATTGCCTATTATGAAAATAGAGAGCTTTGCCAAAAGCTCAGCTTGCCTTTTGGCGGCCTATTGCTCTACACGAAATATGTTGAGGATATTTTTCCTAGCCGTGAGGAAATTGAAGATATGCGCGCTGAAATCGAGCAGAGCCTTGTGCAGGCAAAGGATAATGGCAAACTTGCCGCTAAAAGTATAGCCTCATTGCCGCTTTGTTATGGCATTGGGGGAACATTAAAGAGTACGCGCCTTCTTTATAATAATCTTTACGGCTTGCCGCAGGACAATCGTGAGCTAGATATTAGTCGCTTCGCTTCGCTGATTAGTCGCTACTGCCGCAATGAAAGTGGCGAGGAAGCCGATATTATTTCAATTTTGAAAAATGCGCCGGACAGGCTAAAGAGCATCATACCAGGTCTTGTTATTTTTGATGTGATTTGTAACTATTGCGGCATTAAAAAATTGCGCTATTGTGATGCCGGTATGCGCGAAGGATTTATTTACGAGCAAATAATGAAGAAGGAGTAAAATAAAAAAACGCCGCAAATGCGGCGTTTTTTCTTACTTTTTTTCTGTTTTTTCTTTGATAAAAGAAAGGAAGTTTTCACAAATTCCCTTTTTAAAGTCATTTTTGCCGATAATAAAAGCGCCCCGGCCACGCTGAAAGAAGATATAAAAATAATGTGGCCGTTCGGTTATTGACTTTATTGTGCCATAGGGAATTTTTTCGCGCCCTTTGGCGGTCTGGGCAAAAAAGTTATTATCAAAAAAGCTTATTTTTAAACTCTTGCCGTAGCGGCGCCAGAGAATAAACGAACTGAGCTGATTTGATAGATAGCAGATGGCGGCAATGGCAAGAAGGTACAAAATAATGCTCTGCCATGAATGCGTCTGCATGTACTCGAGAATGATGACGAGCACGAAGATAATGGCATAAAGCCACCATTGACGGTAAAAATTGACGTAATTGACAAAGTCATAACATTTTTTGCGCGTTATATTCGTCTCTGTAACAAATTTTTCGTTCATTCTCTCTTGCCCTTTTCCATTTTTGCTTCAATAAAGGAGGCAAAATTATCTGCCTGCCCGACGATGAAGCAGTTTTTGCCTATAAGATAGAGCAAGGCATCGCCCTTGTTGTCCGTCGAGATAAAGAAATATTTATCGGATTGGCGAAAACTCTTAATCATATCATACGAAAAATGCTGCCGTTCCTTTTCGTTGATGACGTTGACATCTCTAGAGCCGAAAAACATGCGCACGGTACTGTCGCCTTCATTTTTCTTGTAGAGCCTCTTGCCCAAAAAACGCGGCAGGAAGGCAATGGTCAAAAGAAGCGCAACACCGGGAAAAAAGCCAATATCGGTGCGCAAGGTTACGCCGAGCGGGCAGCCGTAAAACAGATAGACGGGCAATGTTAGAACCAGCAGGCAGCCAATGGCAATAAAGGGTACAAAAAGCCAGTTATGCCAGAGCATGTGCCTGGCGGCATCTATGCACACCTGCTTGGTAAGTGCCGTCTCTGTGATATATTTTTCCTCAATGCTTTTTTTAGCCATTTTTCCCTGCCTTTAAATCTTTGCATATAGTGTCAATGACTATATGCAGTAATTAGAATATTTCTTTTGCGCAGACGATGGTCTGGTCGCGGTTGGGACCAACGGAGACGAAGCCGAGCTTGACATCTGTAACTTCGGCGAGGCGTTCAAGATATTTTTTGGCATTAGCCGGCAAATCTTCGTATTGGCGAATCTTCGTTATATCAGTTTTCCAGCCTTTGAATGTTTCGTATACCGGTTCGACTTCGCCGAAAATGCGCAAGCTAGCTGGCATTTCATCAATAATTTTGCCTTTGTACTTGTAGGCAACGCACATCTTTATTTCATCGAAGCAATCGAGAATATCAAGGCGCGTGATGGCGAGGTAATCGAGGCTGCCGAGATAGCCTGCATATTTGACGACGCAAGCGTCGAGCCAGCCCGTGCGGCGCGGGCGTCCCGTGACCGTACCAAATTCGTGGCCGACATTGCGCAGCTTGTCGCCTATTTCATTTAGCTGCTCCGTCGGGAAAGGACCTTCGCCGACGCGCGTGCAATAGGCTTTGACAACACCAACGGTGGATTTGATGTTTTTTGGGCCGATACCAGCGCCAACGCAAACGCCGCCGGCGATTGGATGAGATGCGGTGACGTAAGGATAGGTGCCATAATCAATGTCGAGCATTGTAGCCTGTGCGCCTTCGCAAAGGATTTTCTTGCCCTCTTTTAAGGCACGGTTGAGATAAGATGGCGTGTCAATGACATAGGGGGCGAGTTTTTGGGCATAGGCCGTATACTCATCAATAATAGCTTTATAATCTAATGGTTCTTGTCCATAGAGTTTTTTTAATTCGTCATTTTTTATCTGGAGAACATCTTTTAATTTTTGTGCAAAAACATCTTCATCAATTAAATCGCACATGCGGATGCCGATGCGGCGGTCGCGGTCCATATAGCAAGGTCCGATACCACGCTTGGTCGTACCGATTTTGCCCTTGCCGCGCGACTGTTCTTCGAGGCCATCCATGAGGCGATGATACGGCATGACGACATGAGCACGCGTCGAGATGCGGTAATCGGCTATTTCGACACCTTCAGAGCGCATTTGCTCAATTTCAGCGAGCAGAACTTCGGGGTCAAAGACGACGCCATCGCCGATAACGCAGACCTTGTCCTTGTAGAGGATACCGGAAGGCATGAGGCGAAGTTTAAATTCTTTGCCATCAACGCTTACGGTATGGCCAGCATTGCTGCCGCCTTGATAGCGAACTACAATATCCGATTGGCTTGCCAAGTAGTCAACGATTTTGCCCTTGCCTTCGTCGCCCCACTGTGTGCCTGTTACAACTACTGTTGACATGTTGATTCCCTCTTTCTTCAAGTGTCTGGCTCAAAGGCCGAAACGTTTAAAAATTATATCGATATGGCGCAGGAACCATTGGTAATCAAAACAAGCATCGATTTCCTGCTTTGTTAGGTATTTTGTAATATCAGGGTCATTTTCTATGCCCGCTTTAAAATCTTCGCCTTCCAGCCAGCGACGCATAGCATTGCGCTGCACCCACTTGTAGGCATCTTCGCGCAAGACACCTTTGTCAACGATGGAGAGCATCAGTCGCTGACTGTAGATAAGACCGCCAGTTTTGTCCATATTTTTGAGCATGGCATCCGGATAGACGAGCAATTTGTCGATAATATTGGTGAATTTTTTTAGGCAATAGTCGACGGTAATCGTGCTATCTGGCAAAATCACGCGCTCTACAGATGAATGAGAAATATCGCGTTCATGCCATAGGGTAATATCCTCGAGTGAGGCAAGGGCATTGCCTCGTACGAGACGAGCAAGGCCGGAAATTCTTTCGCAAGTTATAGGATTTCTCTTGTGCGGCATAGCCGAGGAACCCTTTTGCCCGGCACTGAAATATTCTTCTGCTTCGCGAATATCGGTGCGCTGCCAATTCCTTACTTCGGTTGCAAAACGCTCTAAAGAGCTGGCGGTAATGGCAAGCATCGTCATGTACTCAGCGTGGCGGTCGCGCTGAATTACTTGCGTGGCGAGCTTGGCAGGCTTTATTCCAAGGCGTTCGCAGGTGAGTTCTTCAACGCGCGGGTCAATATTGGAATAGGTGCCGACGGCGCCTGAGAGTTTGCCAACGGAAACGGATTCTTTGGCATTTTTGATGCGCTTTAAATCGCGGCCCAGTTCTTCATGCCAAAGAAGAAATTTTAGTCCCAAGGTCATCGGCTCAGCATGAATGCCATGCGTTCTGCCAATGCAGGGTGTATATTTGAATTCTTTTGCGCGGCGCAAAAGGACTTCGCGCAATTTTTTTATGTCTTCAATGATGATTTCGGCTGATTTTTTCATCATGATGCCCAAGGCGGTGTCTTTGACATCGCTTGAAGTCAGCCCTTTGTGGATATATTTTGAATCTTCGCCCACATATTCGGCTACATTGGTCAAAAATGCGATGATGTCGTGGTTGGTTACCTTTTCAATTTCTTTGACGCGCTTTAGGTCAAAGGTCGCCTTTTGGCGGATATTTTGCGCTGCCTGTTTAGGGATTTCTCCTAGCTCAGCCATCGCTTCGCAAGCGGCGATTTCAACATCGAGCATGACTTCAAATTCATGCTGCAGTGTCCAAATGCGACCCATTTCAGGATATGTATAACGGTCAATCATACACTATTTCCTCCCAAAAAAAATATACGGGGCAATCCCCCGTATATCATATCATTCTTATAAAATTATGTCAATCAAATGAACACTTGTCCTTTTAGGAAAAAAAGAATGACAAGCGTCGCTTCAAAAAGCGTTTCAACGTATAGTAAAAGTGGTGCCTCAGAGCGGAATCGAACCACTGACACGGGGATTTTCAGTCCCCTGCTCTACCAACTGAGCTACCGAGGCAACTATAAAAAAAATAACATGGAAACCATGTTATCAATTATCAAATGGCGACCCGAAGGGGACTTGAACCCCTGACCTCCGCCGTGACAGGGCGGCATTCTAACCAACTAAACTACCGGGCCGTAATGGTGGGCGATAACAGAATCGAACTGCTGACATCTTGCTTGTAAGGCAAGCGCTCTCCCAGCTGAGCTAATCGCCCAAAAAAATTGGTGACGCCTATGGGATTCGAACCCATGAAACCGCCGTGAAAGGGCGGTGTCTTAACCGCTTGACGAAGGCGCCACATCCTGTTGTATCGGTCACGAACAAGGAAAATTATATCATATCAATTTTGACTTTGCAAGCCCTTTTTTTTATTTTTTTAATTTTTGCCAGCAGACATATTACCACGGCTAGGTGTAGCACTGTTTGAAGCGGCGGCAGCACTTGGTTCTTGTAGTTCGCTTTCTGGGACGGAGCGCTCAGGAGCCTTGCTGGCAGGAACCTTTTCCGGCGTCTTTTTCTCTGTCTTGCCAACAGATTTTTTGTCGGCAGCCTTTTTATCTTTATTTGCCGAGGCATGTTCTGTTTTTTCTGGCCGTGCGCTTACGGTGGCGATGGGTTTTGCCGTAGCGGGGATGGCGCTCTTATATTCTAGCTGCGTCTGTTCCATTTCGCGGCGAATTGCCGGCGTAATCGGGATATCGAGAGTGTCAGCAATAGCTGAGCGCAATTTTGTAATATTGGGAATCCAGTAGCTGATGCCATCTATATACATCGGTGTGCCGGGAACCATATCGGTACGCAGGCCATTTTTTTGCGCTTCGCGCAATGAGCCGAAAAATGCGAGCAGCTCGCGCAGGGACATATCTGTCTTGACGCTATCCATGACCTCGCTGACAATGGAAGGAATGCGCGGAATGATAGCCGGTGAGAGGACTTTTTCCATCACGGCACGCATGAATTTTTGCTGGCGATAAATTCGTCCTATATCGCCCTGCGTATCGCGATAGCGCACATAGGCGATAGCCTCCTTGCCGTTCATGTGTTGCAGGCCGGGATAGATATTAATGTGCAGACCGCCATCGTCGTCGTAGGGGTCATTATAGACCATGCGCTTTTCGACGTTGATGTCGACGCCGCCGATGGCATCGATAATTTTTTGGAAGCCTTGGATATTGATGATTATATAGTGGTTGATAGGTACATCAAGAAGCTGTTCGACGGTGCGGCGCGTGAGCTTGTAACCGCCATAGGCATAGGCGGCGTTTATTTTGTCCCACCCGAAACCCGGAATCTTGACGCGCGTGTCACGTGGCACGGAAAGCAGTGCTGCTTGATTGTTTTTGGGGTCGATTGTGGCAATCATGAGCGTATCGCTGCGCCCTACATCATCCTTGCGCTGGTCGACGCCCATAATCATGACTGTTGCCTTGTCGGCCGCGACGAGCATACCCTGTTGCGGCGCTTCGCGGTTATCATCATCACTGTGGAAAAAGCCGCCAAAAAAAGCGCCGGTACCCGCGGCCAGCAAAAAGACGAGCGTTAAGGCAAGCCAAATTTTGTAGCTGCCCTTTTTCTTTTTAGATGCTTTCTGCATGAAAATACTCCAATGCTTATAATTTTTGATTTCTTTTTATTATAAATATTGTTTAGCCTTTATGCAAATGCAACTTGCGGTTTTGCAAATTGGTACGGGAAAAAAAATATGTTATAATAAGAAACAATATCAGTTGAGTTCACTTGAGGTACACCATATTGGGGGCGGCAGTTTTTTGTCATGCGCTTTTGTGCCGCAAATGAAAAATGGAGGAATCGCTTTGAAAAAAAATTTCCCTTTGACGGCAGTTCAATTAGAAGATGTCATCAAAAAGTATCCAACGCCTTTTCACATCTACGATGAAAAGGCCATTCGCGAGAATTTGCGCCATTTCTTTGCCGCTTTTTCCTGGGTTCCGTCTTTTCGCGAATATTATGCAGTAAAGGCAGCTCCTAATCCCCGCCTGTTGCAGATTATGAGCGAAGAAGGTGCAGGCGCTGATTGCAGTTCCTTGCCGGAGCTTCTTTTGTCGGAAAAGGTGGGGCTAAAAGGCGAAAAAATCATGCTCACTTCCAATGATACGCCGGCCGATGAATTTCAAAAGGCCATTGCGCTTGGAGCGATAATAAATCTCGATGATTTGTCGCATTTAAAATACCTTGAGGATAATGCAGGTCTGCCCGAAGTCTTATCATTTCGCTATAATCCCGGTAATGTGCTAGAAGGCAATGCATTTATAGGAAAGCCGGAAGAAGCCAAATATGGCCTGACGCGTGAGCAGATATTTATTGGCTATCGCCGTGCACTTGAAAAGGGCGTAAAGCGCTTTGGCATTCACACGATGGTTATCTCCAATGAGCTTGCGCCAGAAGCATTTAGCGCAACGGCGCGCATGATGTTTGAATTAGCTGTTGAGTTAAAGCGCGAGCTGGGCATTGAGATGGAATTTATCAATCTCGGCGGGGGCATTGGTATTCCTTATCGTCCGACAGAAAATGCCGTTGACCTTATGGCTGTTGGAGCGGCGATAAAAGATGCTTATGAACAGATTTTAGTACTGGCAGGACTTTCTAAAACGGCCATTGCCTTTGAATCAGGGCGCATGATTACCGGCCCTTATGGTTATCTCGTGAGCACCGTCTTACACGAAAAAAAGACCTATAAAGACTATATTGGCCTTGATGCAAGCATGGCCAATCTGATGCGTCCGGGAATGTATGGTGCCTATCATCACGTCGTGATTGCCGGCAAGGAAGATATGCCGCATGACCACCTTTACGATATTACGGGCTCTTTATGCGAAAATTGCGATAAATTTGCCATAAACCGCCAGCTGCCGAAAATCGATATTGGCGACCGTGTCATTATCTTTGATACCGGTGCGCACGGTCATTCGATGGGCTTTAATTATAATGGCAAATTGCGCAGTGCAGAGCTTTTATTGCGCGAAGATGGCAGCGTTGAGCTCATTCGCCGCGCCGAAACGATTGACGACTACTTTGCAACGCTTCGCGGTTTTCCCGGCAGCATAATGTGATGAGGGGGAGTTTTTGTGAAGCTCGCCGTTAGCGATTACGATGGCACGCTTTACTTTGCGGCACGGGAAGATACCATCTCCACGGCAGATTGCGACGCCATTGCCGCTTGGCAAAGGGAAAATAAATTCGTACTTGCAACGGGGCGAGATTACCGCTTTTTGCAAAATGTCTTGCCCGCTAATGTGCATCCCGATGCTTACGTCTGCCTGACAGGTGCTATTGCCTATGATGCTTCTGGCAAGCTCATTTATCAAAGGGCGATAGAAAACGCCTGCTTGCGCCAGCTTCTGACGCTAAAATGCCTATCTAAAAGCGCCCATATTGCCTATTTTGCACCCTACTCGCTTTTTGTTGAGGTGCAAGATGAAGGCTCATGGTTTCGGTCGCAAAAACCATGTCGATACGAGACAATCGACCGCTTTTTTGCCTCGTGCCTGAAGGGAATTTGCCAGGTTAACCTGCAATACGAAGATGATACCTCAGCTCAGAAGGCAGCAGATGAGATAAATAGTCTCGTGCCTAGCGTGAAGGCTTGCGCGACAGGGATTGCCGTTGATGTTGTCGCCGCCCTTGTTGATAAGGCGTCCGGTGTGCGCGAGCTATGCCGTCAGTTAAATTGGCATTTAGAAAGAATAATTGCCTTTGGTGATGGGGAAAATGACTTGCCCCTTTTTGCCGCTTTTGATGGCTTTGCCATAAATACGGCTGCTCCTAAAATAAAAGAGAAGGCGCGTGGTATTTATGATAGCATTGCGGCGTGCCTTTTGGCGCAAAGCTAAAAAAAGCAGGACGAAAGTCCTGCTTTTAGTATATATGGCCTTTTTATCATAATCCGCCAGAAGACTCCTTCCTCTTAGGTGGGAGATGAATGACGG
>JAHHSR010000055.1 GCA_020025075.1 Pectinatus sp.
CACCATTCATCTCCCACCTAAGAGGAAGGAGTCTTCTGGCGGATTATGATAAAATGGGCAGAAAATTATTCTGCTCCCAATGCCCTACAACTTTTGCACATGCTGGTAATATCACCTGAACTTTTGAGCATTGGCTATTCTTTCTTCTATGTAGATTATAATACATTTTCACTCAATTTGGGAACTAAATACAGATATGTAGCATCTGCTGCACAAAATTTATTCAGAAGATGATTTTCTCTTTAACTACTAACAAAGCCCCTCTCGCCGAATGGCAAATGAGAGGGGCTTTAATACCTGCTGGCACTTTCCCTGCCCAAAAGCAGGGATATTCGGAAACCGAAGGACCGGCCAAAGCCCCTTGCATTAAATTTTCAAGTAATAGTCCGCTGCCTTGTCCATGGCAAGTACAGTAAAGCCACTGCTTTTTAGAAAAATTCAAAGCAAATCAGGGAGCTTCAATAGCCGATACCGGGCAGTTAGCCTGGCAGGTGCCGCATTCGACGCAGGTAGCTTCGTCAATTACGTACTGGTCTTCACCTTCGGATATTGCTGCAACCGGGCAAACAGATGCGCAGGTACCGCATTTAATGCAACCATTATTAATTTTATATGCCATTTTTACACACCTCCTTTCGCATTTTAGCAGCCGCCGTAAGCTCAAGCGTGCCACAAGCGAGCAAGCGCTGCCGCACGACAAAGAGCTTAGATGTGTCAACTTGAAAGAAGCCGCAATCCGGCGGCACAGTGTATTTAACGCTAAATGACCTTTTTTCGGCTTTAAGGGCAATTATTGCATCAGCCAAAAAATACCCTAAATAGTCAGCCTCTGCCATTATACTTCCATAATTTCCTTTTCTTTGACAGATTTTATGCCATTGACTTCAGAGACATACTTATCCGTGATTTTCTGCATGTCATCTTGCGCCTTCTTTGCTTCATCTTCCGTCACTTCTTTGCTCTTTTCCAGCTTTTTAACTTCATCGAGCACGTCGCGGCGGATATTGCGCAAAACGACTTTACTGTCTTCACCCTTTTTGTTGACGGCCTTGACAAGGTCTTTTCTAGTTTCTTCCGTCAGCTGCGGAATGGAGAGGCGAATTACCTTGCCATCGGAATTAGGGCTAAGCTCTAATTCCGACTTCATGATTGCCTTTTCTATTTCGTGGAGCATATTCTTTTCCCACGGCGTAATTACAATCATGCGCGGTTCGGGAACCGAGACATTGGCCACCTGCTTAACGGGCGTAGGCGTACCATAATAATCAACCATGACCTTATCTAAAAGGGCCGGCGTGGCGCGGCCAGCGCGCAAAGAAGCATATTCGCGCTTCAATGCCTCAATCGCCTTTTTCATGCGCTCCTCGCCAGAATTTAAAATATCTTTAAGCATTATTTCGTTCCTCCGACTATCGTGCCGATATCCTCGCCGCGAGCAGCGCGCAGGATATTTCCCGGCTCATCAATATTAAATACCACAAGCGGTATCTTGTTATCCATGCACAAGCTCGTTGCCGTAGTGTCCATAACTGCCAAACCACGCTTGATTACTTCGATATATTCCAAGGTTTCAAACTTTATCGCATCGGGATTAGCATTGGGGTCACTGTCATAAACGCCATCTGTATTCTTCTTGGCCATCAAAATGACATCGGCTTCAATTTCTGCCGCCCTAAGTGCTGCCGTCGTATCCGTCGAAAAATAAGGATTGCCCGTTCCTGCGGCAAAAATCACCACGCGAGCTTTTTCCAAATGGCGAACGGCGCGACGCCTGATATAAGGCTCTGCAATCTGTCGCATTTCAATAGCGCTTTGCACACGTGTCTTTACATCAATCTTTTCCAGCGCATCCTGCAAGGCAAGAGAATTCATGACCGTGGCAAGCATTCCCATATAATCGGCCGTCGTCCTATCCATTCCCTTGGCACTGCCAGATAGGCCGCGCCAGATGTTGCCGCCGCCTACTACCACGGCAACTTCTATACCTTCATTATATACATCCTTTATCTGCGATGCAATAGATTCGACAATCTGCGGGTCTATGCCAAAGCCCTGCTTTCCCGCCAGTGCTTCACCGCTCAATTTCAATACGACGCGTTTGAACTTTCTCAATTTCTATACCCTCCCGTTAACTAAAAGACATCTTTTTGCTAAAAAAGAGAACACAATCCGTGTTCTCTTTTCTTTTGCCATTTAATTAACCTTGGGCTGCTGCCATAACTTCGGAAGCAAAATCGCATTCTTTCTTTTCAATGCCTTCGCCGAGCTGATAGCGGACAAAGCGACGAATTGAAATGTTTTCACCGATTTTAGCAATCTTTGCCGTGACGAGGTCAGAAATAGACATATCCGGGTCCTTAATATAAGGCTGGTCGAGCAAGCATACTTCTTTATAATACTTTTCAATGCGGCCGTCAACCATCTTTTCGACGATTTTTTCTGGCTTGCCTTCAGCCAAAGCCTGTTCGCGCAATACCTTGCGTTCATGTTCGAGTTCGGAAGCGTCAACTTCTTCACGGCGTACGCATTTAGGATTAGCAGCAGCAATCTGCATAGCAATATCGCGTGCAAATTCTTGGAACTCAGGCGTACCGGCAACGAAGTCCGTTTCGCAGTTTACTTCAACTAAAACGCCAATGCGGCCATTGCCATGAATGTACGAAGTAACAACTCCTTCAGCAGCGACACGGCCAGCTTTCTTAGCAGCGGAAGCCAAGCCCTTTTCACGCAAGTAGTCAATTGCTTTATCCTTATCGCCATCGCAAGCAGCGAGAGCTTTTTTGCAGTCCATCATTCCTGCGCCAGTCTGAGTGCGCAGTTCTTTTACCATTGCGGCTGTAACGTTTGCCATTAAAATTCCTCCTATATTAAAAAAGGAGTAAGGGATAAAACTATTCCCTTACCCCCTGTTTATCGCTTTTATTCTGCTTGGTCATCTGCAGGAGCAGCTTCTTCGGTTTCTTCATCATTGCTGCGGCTGCCTTCGAGCACGGCATCAGCCATGCAGCCGGTCAAAAGGCGGACAGCGCGGATAGCGTCGTCATTGCCAGGAATTACATAGTCGATTTCATCCGGGTCGCAGTTCGTGTCAACAACAGCAACGATAGGAATATCGAGCTTTCTTGCTTCAGCAACGGCAATGCGTTCTTTGCGCGGGTCGATGACGAACAAAGCGCCAGGCAGCTTATCCATTTCCTTAATACCGCCCAAAGCCTTTTCGAGCTTATCTTTTTCACGGCGCAGGGTCTGAACTTCCTTCTTGGTAAGAACTTCAAACGTGCCGTCAGCTTCCATTGCTTCGAGTTCTTTCAAGCGGTTGACGCTCTTTCTGATTGTGCCGAAATTGGTCATCATGCCGCCGAGCCATCTTTCATTGACGAAGAACATATTGCATTTCTGCGCTTCTTCCTTAATGGCTTCTTGAGCCTGCTTTTTGGTGCCAACAAAGAGAATGGATTTGCCTTCTTCAGCAATGGAACGGACGAAATTGTAAGCTTCATCTACCTTCTTAACAGTTTTCTGCAAGTCGATAATGTAGATGCCATTTCTTTCCGTGAAGATATACTTTGCCATTTTAGGGTTCCATCGTCTGGTCTGATGACCAAAGTGAACGCCTGCTTCTAATAATTGTTTCATGGAAATAACTGCCATGAAAAACACCTCCTGTTTTTTCCGCCATGAATCTTTGCGCCGCATAAACCCTTGCGGGCACAGCACGGCAAAATCCATGTGAGTTTTATACCGTTTTGTATTATATCATATGTGGGTTTTTTAGGCAATAAAAAGTTCGGCAGAAAAAAGCTCTGCCGAACCGTATAAAAAATATGATAGCAATATATCCGTAACATCAAAAATAAAATACTATTTCTGACATAATGGCCTTTTCCGTAGCGTCATTATTTCCATAATCAACGCTAAGCTGCTTACCAGTAAAGTAAGAAAGAATCCAATTCACATTCGGCATAGGAATATAAGACATGCCAACTTCCCAGCCTTTCATGTCCGAAGCTGCAATTTCATAATATCCTGCACCCAAGTTAGAATTGCCGATAGCATCACCGAGATAGGAATAGCCGATATAAGCCCCCCATGAACCAGCTTTTTCAAGATTAGCCTGTGCTACCCCACCAGGTAATTTATAAAGTAAAGCCGCCATATAAGCCTTATTTTGTGCATCACCGCGATATTGCGGATTGGCCTTCAAATTACTTCTGCCATATGCGGTAATAAGCTGCGTATTTTTATCAAAATTATAGCCAAGCGATGCTACCCAAATACTGTTGCTGTTGGCGTTTCGTATATCATTATTGTTCAATTTATAGGGACTAGCATCACTTTTTGTATAATCAGCTCTCTTTTGTGCTTCACTTGAAACCTGGGATTTTGACCAATAACTCCTATAAGCATTTTCTGCCGATGGACCATTAAAATCATTAAAATAATAATAGCCAAGGTTGGCAAGCCATTTTCCTTTAGGCTGAGCATAGCCAATTTCCGCCTGCAGCATATTACCCGTACCATCAAGAAAATGATTAATATTGGTATCCTTATCTATCGTACCATTTAGCGTAGCATCATATTGAACACGTCCGCCGGCCAGTTTAGCCGCCCATGCCTTATCACCGCCAAACTTAGTATCGACTTCTGCCCCACTCATCATGCCGCCGCTCATGACTAAAGCCGTTCCTAATTCTTGGTCACTAAATGTGTTTGGCTTGCCTAAATTGATTTCCGTATCGCCAATCTTTTTAGTGGCAAAGATACGCGCTACCGATGCCTTGCTAGCTGAATTACCTTCATTAGCATTCATGAGATAAACTATTCTTGTTGTTGCCGTCCAGTTATTGCCGATATCAGCATTTGCCCATAATCTAAACTGATACCTGTTAGCCACTGTAACAGTATCTGTTTTATAACTGCTATCCTCAAATGTCAGTCCTTTATGAAGCCCGGGCTGTTTATTTTGCTGATATAGGTATTGAAAATAACCTGTAAATTTCAAATTATCCGATTTTTTTTCCAGGTTAGCCACGCGCACGCCAAGCGTCTCAAGCTCAGAAGAAAATTCCGCGGCCAATTTATCGACTAACGCCTTATCAGCCTTCGTCATATTTTCATGCGTCATGGCCTTAGCCACTATCTGCGCCATCTGATAGCGCGTCATGAGGTCATTGCCATGAAATTCTCCATCGCCATAGCCATTAATCACGCCATCTGCCGCCAATTTTTGTACGGCGGCGTACGCCCAGCTATTGGCAGGCACATCAGAAAATGGATTAGTTGCGGCAAAGGTAGTCGCCGTCGTGCTTGCGAGTAATGTCCCAGCCAGAATTGATAGGAATGCTCTTTTCTTCATTTGGGTCCCTCCAAATAACAAGAATAATTGCAATTTACAGATTATTTTTATGTCTGAATAAATTACATAATTATGATAGCATTATAAGTACAACATTACAAGTACTTTTTAATTTAATCTTATTTTTTAATAAATTAGTCCATTATATTGTCAAAAATATTCATTAATTAAATCATTTTATAAAAATACATAAATAAATTTCATAAAAATAATATTTATAAAAAAATAGACAACAATATTGGCAAGCAAAAAAGGACAACCCAAAAGGGTTGTCCTTTTTATTTACAACATATATTGACGCAAAATTAGAACATGAACTTAATGTTGCCATAAAGTTTAGTGTAATCAGCATCGTTATTGCCAAAGTCAGTAGCAAGCGTCTTGCCATCGAAGTATACGAGAGAAGCGATAATGTTGCTAGCAACAGCATAATCCGTGCCGATTTCCCAGCCCTTCGTGCCACGCTGTGCACCATTATAGGTCGGGTCAATCGTAGCGAACGAACCGAGATAACGATAAGCAACATGAGCACCCCAAGAACCAGCCTTCTGAGGATTTACGCCCTTGTAGTTAACGGTAATATCATAAGCCTTGCTCTGGTCATCACCCAAGTAAGTGCTCGGTGCATCAAGATTGGATTTAGCGTAAACAGCATACATATTGACATTATTGTCAAATTTATAGCCAGCACCAACTGACCAAATGTTATCATTGCTTTCGCCATTACCATTTCCTGGATAGAAAGAAGAGCCTAAGAGATTCTGTGCTGCATTCTTTGCATTTTTCTGGTCTTGAGTACCAGTAGGCATATTCTTGATAGCTGCTGCAATGTCTTTTCTGTTTTTATTAAATTCACTCAAGTTGCTAACGGTATTATCTTTAGTAGTATAATAATGCAATTCTTTTGTATATGTGTCATATACTATAGGATTGCTATCACTAGATGCTACTGTTGTTGGGTGTTGGTCAGAACCCGCTTGAGGAGCACTACTCTGAACAATTCCACTATTCCAAGCAGTGGAGTTCGAGAAATTAGGATTCAATACTGGATGGGTAGGACCATTTGTATCTGCAACATCAAAGAAATTAGCCATTGAAGAAGAATTATTCTTTATATTGCGCAAAGAATAATATCCTGCCATTGCACTAACCTTGCTTTCTTTAGGAGCATAGCCCAATTCAATAGCGGTATATGTGCCACTGCCATCAAAAGCATTCTGAGACTGGCCACTGTTTTCATTTTGGCTACTATCATACTGATACTTGCCAATAGCGGTAGTAATATTGACATTACCTGCTTTACGAGTGAACTGAGCACCACTGATATTGTCGTCCATAATCATGCCCGTACCCATGCCGCTGATGGTTTCAAATTTACCCAAGGTAGCCTGAGAACCAAACAGAGGACCCTGAACATAAATACGGTCAACATCAGTGTTAGTATTATTGTTATCATTGCTAGCTGCATTAGCATTATTATAATAACGAATGCGAGCATGTGCCGTCCAGTTAGTATTAGGAATAAAAGCTGTAGGCGTAAGTTCGAAAGTATATTTATTATCTTGAACTAGACCATCGCCTTTAAAATAACGTCCATTATTTTGGATTGTGGGCATTTTAACCTTGGCATAGGTATACTGCATATTGCCAGTCCATTTTACGTTGTCGGACTTCTTTTCGAGGTTGCCAACGCGGACGCCAAGGTTGTTGAGTTCGTTTGCAAATTCAGCAGCGAGTTTGTCAACGAGAGCCTTGTCAGCCTTCGTGAGGTTTTCATAGGTCATTGCTTTAGCAACAATCTGTGCCATCTGATAGCGGGTCATGTCTTCGTTGCCACGGAAAGTTCCATCCGGGAAGCCGTTTACTACGCCGTCAGCAGCGAGTTTAGCTACAGCATCATAAGCCCAGCTGTTAGCAGGAACATCAGAGAAAGGATTAGCGGCAGCAAATGTCGTGCTAGCTGCGCCGATTACCAGAGCACCGGTAACCATCGATACGAGTGTCTTTTTCATTGAAAAATACCTCCAAAAATAAATAAATGTTATCGCCAGAAACAGCAAAATGGAGTTTTTTCATATGAGTGGCCATGTTTCCTCAACAATACTCACACCATCTCCTGTTTCTTTTAATACTATAACACAAATAGTCAAAAATTTGCAAGCTTTTTTATTTTTCTCATCTAAAAAGGGCAACATCCAATGGATGCTGCCCAAAATTCCTCATCAGAATGCGAATTTAAGATTGGCGTAAATCTTTTTGTAATCGGAATCGTTATTGGCAAAATCTGTTGCCAATACCTTGCCGTCAAAGTAGATGAGCGTTGCAAGGATATTCGGCGCTATGGTGTATTCCGTGCCGATTTCCCAGCCCTTAGTACCACGCTGCGAACCATCATAGGTAGGAGCTATTGTAGCAAAAGCGCCAAGGTAGCGATAGCCAAAGTGTGCACCCCAAGAGCCGGCCTTTGCCATATCTGCGCCCTTGTAGTTTACGGTAATGTCGTAAGCCTTGCTCTGGTCATCGCCTTTATAGGATTTATCAGCATCAAGATTTGATTTGCCATAAATGCCGTACATATTGACATTTTTATCAAATGTATAGCCGAGGCCAGCTGTCCAGATGCCGTCATTGACCGTCTTTTTATTGCCCTTAGGCGAAAGCTTTGCTGTAATCGAACTGCCATTTGTATCAGGCAAATATGCTTCTTGCGAACTATCAAAGGAGTTATCCCAAAAAGATGTCTGATTGACATTGTCCTGGTTGCCATTTTTAATATTGCGCAGCGTATAATAGCCAGCTACGGCCTTTACTTTGCTGTCCTTAGGCGCATAACCAAGCTCAAAGGAACCGTAGGTGCCGCTGCCGGCAAAAGCATTGTTTTGATTTAGGCTCTCATCGTATTGATAGCGGCCAATTGCTGCCGTAGCCGTTATGCTGCCGGCTGCCTTGCTAAATTGAGCGCCGCTGATGTTATCATCCATAACCATGCCGGAGCCGAGCGTATTATCGCTATAGGTAGGCAATTTACCCAGCTTCGTATCCAAGTTCAAAAGATTGCCTTCTGCATAGATGCGGTCGACCTTCGTTGCCGCATTATTGGCCTGATTGGCATTGCTCGAATACTTAATCTTGCTCTTTACCGCCCAGTTCGTGCCATGAATAAATGCGGTCGGCTTCAAAGAAAATGCATAGGTATTATCTTCAACCTGCTTATCGCCAGTTTTATAGCGTTTAGTCTTTGTATCAAAAGAAGGCATTTTTACTTGCGAGTAGGTATACTGCATATCGCCTTCCCATTTCACATTGTCAGATTTCTTTTCCAAATTTGCAACGCGAACGCCGAGATTTTGCAGTTCATTGGAAAATTCTGCGGCGAGCTTATTAACTAAGGCCTTATCCGCCTTCGTAAGGTTCTCATAGGTCATTGCCTTAGCAACAATCTGTGCCATCTGATAGCGCGTCATTTCCTGGTTGCCGCGGAAAGTTCCATCAGGGAAGCCATTTACTACGCCATCTGCGGCAAGCTTTGCCACGGCGTCATAAGCCCAGCTGTCAGCAGGGACGTCGGAAAAAGGATTAGTAGCCGCAAAGGTTGTGCTGGCAGCACCAACCACCAAGGCACCTGTAAGCATTGATACGAGTGTCTTTTTCATAAAAGATACCTCCAAAATATGTGTTTGCATCAATTATTAATAAAGGCATCTTGAGTGTCCATGTTTCCTCATTTGCTATTTTATTAATAATACTTTAATTATGATATCATAATTTTATTAATATTTCAATAGCAATATATTTATGTATTGCTAAACATATTATGTTTAAATTCTCATTTTATATATAATAAACTGTAAATGTTGTTATTCTTTATTACGACAAAACCTCCCTATAATTTTGCAATTAGCGAACAGCATAGGAGGTTTTCTTATTCCTTTAACTTAAACCGCCAGAAGTCCTCCACCTCTTAGGTGGGGGATGAAGGCGGG
>JAHHSR010000056.1 GCA_020025075.1 Pectinatus sp.
CGTGTATCAGACTTCTCAAGAATCCCCCACTTCTATAAGTGGGGGAGGTTCAATATCCCAAATTACTGCTAAGCGCTTTCAAAAGCTGCTCGTCTTTATAAATTTCCCGCGGCAGCTTCATTCCCAGTGTCCGCAGCTGCTCACTCAGCTGCGAGGCAAGCGGCACTTCCAGACCTAATTTTTTTATTTTTTCGGCATCAGAAAAAATTTCCTGCGGCGTACCAATTGCAACAGCCTTGCCTTTTTCCATGACGACAATTTCATCGGCATCAACGGTTTCTTCCATAAAATGTGTAATTAAGATTACCGTTATGCCATGCTTGTCATGTAATTCATGCACTGCATCTAAAACAGCTCGCCTCCCCGTCGGGTCGAGCATGGCCGTCGGCTCATCTAAAACGAGATAATCCGTGCGCATGGCAAGAGCGCCGGCTATGGCCACAAGCTGCTTTTGACCGCCCGATAAAAGATGTGGCGCAAAATCACGCCTCTTTTCCATGCGCACAGCGCGCAAGCTCTCATCGACGCGTTGCCTAATCTGCTCTGGAGCAACGCCTAAGTTTTCTGGACCAAAGGCAACATCATCTTCAACAATAGCCGCAATAATCTGATTATCAGGGTTTTGAAAGACCATGCCCACCTTTTGGCGGACTTGCCAAAGCTTATCTTCTTGCTGCGTATCAAGGCCATCGACAAGGCAGCAGCCCTTTGTCGGCTGCAAAAGACCATTAAAATGACGCGCCAAAGTCGATTTGCCTGACCCATTCGTGCCGATAATAGCGGTAAAAGAACCTTTTTTTATCGTCAAATTTACATCGTTTAAGGCAAAGACCTTTGTCTCGCCTTGGTTATATCTATATGTAAGATTTTTTACTTCTATTGACAAATCATTCACCTCTATTTCAATTATATCATTTCCCATTTATCTCTGGCAAAATAGGCTTTTCATTTATTGATATCGTTTATCAAATAAATAAAATTTATTATTAACTATTGTTTATTGTTTATCTTAGTAGTATAATATATTTTAAAAAATATATTATTTATTTAGTAAGAATTAAGAGGTGTAACGATGAACACAAGCCAAACGTTACTTGATATAAAAAATCTTTCCATTGCTTCTGCAGAAGGCAAACCCTTGCTGCACGAATTGAATTTAAAAATAGAAAAAGGTCAAACGCACGTGCTCATGGGGCCTAATGGCGCTGGCAAATCGACCTTTGGCTCCTCTCTTTTAGCCAATCCCGCCTATAAAGTGACCGCAGGAAAAATAATCTTAAATGAACGCGATATAACCAATCTTGCCGCAGATAAACGCGCGCAAAGCGGCCTTTTTCTCTCCTTCCAAACGCCTTTAGCCGTACCGGGCGTTTCCGTCACTTCGTTTCTCAACGCTGCTGCCAAAAACCTGCACGAGGATATGACTAGCCGCGTCCTGCGCAAAAAAATCCAAGAAGCGGCCTCTCTTTTGCATCTTCCGGATGAATACTTAAAGCGCGACCTCAATGTCGGCTTTTCCGGCGGCGAACGCAAAAAGCTCGAAATGCTGCAGCTTCTGCTCCTTGACCCGCAAGTTGCCATCTTGGATGAAACGGATTCCGGCCTCGATGTCGATGCAGTAAAAATTCTCGTAAAAGCCATTGAAAATTTCCGCACGAGCGGCGATAAAGGCATCATTATTATCTCGCACAACATGAACTTATTAAATCGCCTGCCGATTGATAAAGTTCATATCCTCGTCAAGGGACGCCTTGTTGCCGAAGGGGATAGGACGCTCATCGATGAAGTAGACCAAAACGGCTTTACGCGCTTTGAAAAGTTAGCAGGTGAAAAAAATGGCTAAGGCAACCGCTCAAAAAACAAAAAATATCTACGACTTCAAAAAGGACGAAAATAATGTAGAAAAGCTCCAAAGCGGCCTCACGCCGGATATCGTCAAAGAGATAAGCGCCAAAAAAGGCGAGCCTCAATGGATGCTCGAACATCGCCTCAAATCCCTTTCCATTTACAATGAACTCAAGGTGCCAAACTGGGGTCCCGATATCAGCAAGCTCGATATTGACAACATCGTAACCTACGTCCGCTCAACAGCAAAGATGGCCGACGATTGGCAAAATGTCCCCGCCGACATTCGCGATACCTTTGAACGCCTTGGCATTCCAGAAGCCGAAAAAAATGCGGCTCTTTCGGGTGTCGGTGCCCAATACGATTCCGAACTGGTTTATCACAACCTGCAAGATTCCGTAGCCAAGCAAGGCGTCATCTACTGCGGCATTGAAGAAGCGCTCAAAGGACCTTATGCCGAAATGATAAAAGAGCACTTCATGCATCTCGTGCCACCTTCTGACCACAAATTTGCCGCCCTACATGGCGCTGTCTGGTCTGGCGGCTCATTTGTCTATGTCCCGCCCGGTGTCGATGTAAAAGTTCCGCTCCAATCATATTTTCGCCTCAACTCTCCCGGCGCCGGCCAATTCGAGCATACCTTGATTATTGTCGACAAAAATGCCAGCCTCCACTTCATTGAAGGCTGCTCGGCCCCAAAATACAATGTTGCCAACCTGCATGCCGGCTGTGTTGAACTATTTGTGGAAGAAGGCGCACGCCTTCGCTATTCCACCATTGAAAACTGGTCTAAAAATATGTTTAATCTCAATACTAAACGAGCTATCGTCAAAGAAGGCGGCAATATCGAGTGGGTTTCGGGCTCATTTGGCTCTCACATTTCTTATCTTTACCCGATGTCCATTTTAAGCGGTGCTCATGCCAAGGCTGAATTTACTGGCATAACATTTGCCGGCGAAGGGCAGGACCTCGACACGGGCGCAAAAATTGTTCACAGCGCACCATATACATCATCTGTCATCAATACAAAATCCCTTTCTAAAGCTGGCGGACGCAGCACATTTCGCAGCGCTATTACCGTTACGGCAAATGCCCACCAAAGCAAAGCTTCCGTCTCTTGCCAATCACTGATGCTCGATGATATCTCCCGCTCTGATACCATCCCGCTCATGGATGTACGCTGTGATGACGTCAATGTCGGCCACGAGGCATCAATTGGCACGATTGATGATGATACGGTTTTTTATTTGATGAGCCGCGGCTTAAGCGAAACCCAAGCGAAAACTTCCATTGTCAACGGCTTTGCCAATCCCGTCTCCAAAGAGCTGCCGCTTGAATATACCATGGAAATGAATAATCTCATCAAGCTGGAAATGGAAGGAGGACTGGGCTGATGAACTGTCAAGAAAATTTAATCACCAATGTGCTTCCCGTTCCGACATGGAATAGGTTTGCCGTAAATAATACCGTACTAAAGGCATCTTTTTCCAATAAAGATGCTGTTTTTCCGCACATAACAGCGCTTTCTTCGCACGTGCACCTCACCTCGAAAAAAAATGAAAGCGCCGCTAAACTTTTTGCTCTTTGCCCATCTGATAAAGCCATAGCTAAAATAGATGCTGATTGCGCCATTGCCCGCTCCATCAGCATCACCAAAGACGCCAACCTAAAAGAACCGCTCATCATCGATTTTTCACTGCCTGATAAAACCGCGCAATGTGAAACCTTTGATATTTCTCTGGGCGAAAATAGCAGCTGCGAAATTATCTTCGCCTATGGCAGCGATAACTTTTCAGCAAAAGGCGACCATCGCTGCCTGATAAGAATCCTCGCCGCTAAGGGTGCAAAGCTCAAGTTAAAGACTTTAAATGCCCTTGGTGCCTCCTTCAGCCACTATGAAGCAATCTTAGCCTCACTTGATGATAATGCTGCCATGAGCTTGCAACAAATGGTCCTTGGCGGCAAAGAAGCGCTGCAAAGTGCTTATATCGAGTTAAAAGGCACCGGTGCCAGCTCTGATATCAGCGTCAATTACCTCGGCCATAGCGAGCAAAAAATTGATTTTAATCACGTTACGCGCCATTTAGGAGCAAAAAGCAAATCTCAAACAGTGCTAAATGGCATCTTGCAAAAAGGTGCTAAAAAGACCGCACGTGCTACGATTGATTTCGTACACGGCTGCAAAAAAGCCAGCGGCAACGAAACAGAAAATGTTCTCTTGCTAGATAAAAATATCGTAAATAAGAGCGTCCCCCTTATCTTATGCGATGAGGACAATGTCATCGGCAACCACGGCACGACAATCGGCTCCATCGATAATCAAACGCTCTTTTACATGCTGTCGCGCGGCCTAAGCCAAGCTGAGGCCAACAAGCTCTTTCTCGACAGCCTCATCGAGAAATGCCAAAAATCAATGCCAGAATCATTCTCCGAAAGAATTGAAAAGCTCATGGGTGATTACGATGAATAAATACAAAGAATATTTTCCCCTTTTAAAGGAACAACAAAATATTGCCTATCTTGATAATGCGGCGACTACGCAAAAACCGCTTTGCGTCATCGAAACAGTGCGCGATTATTATGAACACAAAAATGCCAATCCGCTGCGCGGCCTTTATGCCCTCTCGCAGGCAGCTACTGATACCTATGAAGAAGCCCGCCAAAAAATCGCCACATTTATCGGCGCCGCAAAAGCAAGTGAAATCATCTACACGCGCAATGCTTCTGAATCATTAAATCTCCTAGGCTATAGCCTTTCCGAGCTAGCCTTAAAAGAAGGCGATGAAATTCTCATCTCCATCATGGAACACCATAGCAATATGCTGCCCTGGCAGCAAGCTGCCGCCCACAAAAAAGCTAAGCTCGTCTATCTTTACCCAGACAAAAATGGCTATATAACCCTTGAAGAATGCCGCAAAAAGATTACTCCCCGCACGAAAATCCTCTCTTTGACGCAAGTTTCCAACGTACTCGGTACAGAGCAAGATTTAAAAAACATTATTGCCTTGGCACATGAGCATAATATCATCGTAAGCGTCGACGGCGCACAAGGTATCCCACATCTTCCTGTGAACGTGCAGGAGTTAGACTGCGATTTTTATTCCTTCTCAGGCCATAAAATTTATGGACCAATGGGAATCGGCATCCTTTATGGCAAAGAAAAATATCTGGAAAAAATGCCTCCCTTCCTCACCGGCGGCGAAATGATTGACTTTGTCGACGAGCAGTCTGCAACTTATGCCGAACTTCCCTACAAGTTTGAAGCCGGCACGCAAAATGTCGCTGGCGCTGCCGGACTTGCGGCAGCAATTGATTTTGTCAAAGAAATTGGCTACGATACAATTGCCACACGCGAGAAAATGCTTGGCGTAAAGCTCGGCAAAGCACTGCGCGCTTTGCCTTATGTCACGCTTTACGGAGATGATGACCTTGAAAAACATCACGGCGTCTTTTCCTTCAACATTGAAGGCATCCACCCGCACGACGTCTCCTCGCTCATGGATGAAGGTGATGTCGCCATTCGCGGTGGCCACCACTGCGCGCAGCCACTCATGCGCTATCTCGGCTGCGGCTTTTGCTGCCGGGCAAGTATCGCCTTTTACAATGATGAAGCGGATATAGAAAAATTTATCGAGCGAATAAAATATATAAAGGAGTATTTTTATGGCAAATAGCGCTTATAATGAAATTCTCATGGAGCACAATCTCCATCCAGACCATAAATGCTGCCTGAAATGTCCCAATATCTCACAGCGCGGCATAAATCCAAGCTGTGGCGATGAAATTACCTTGCAATTAGAAATCGGCGACGATAATATTATAAAAAAAGCCGCTTTTAGCGGCCAAGGCTGCGCCATCTCGCAAGCGTCTACCGATATCATGGCAGACTTAATCACCGGCAAAAGCACAGAAGATGCCAAAAAACTTTCTCAAGCTTTCATCAAAATGATTCGCGGCGAGGAAATTTCCGAAGAAGAGCTAAGCGAATTAGACGAAGCCACGGCGCTAAAAGACGTAGCTCATATGCCCGCCCGCGTCAAATGTGCACTTTTGGCCTGGAGAACTTTAGAACATGTTCTTTCCGAACGAGAAAAATGAAAAAACTTACAAGACTCTTATATAAACAAAAAGGACACTTGAGCTAAGGCTAAGTGTCCTTTTTGTTGGCTTAGAAAATAATAATTATCGCCCTTTTGTTTTATTTCCAAGCCTTGGTAACTTGCTGGTCAATGAGAAAGGAAAGGCCCTTTTCGTGAAAGAGCTGCCAAAATAATTCTCGCTGCGGCGGAATAGGGCAGGCCTTTTCCAAGGCGTTTTGCTGGCCGGGAGAATCGGTCAATAAATAAACAAGGTCTTTTAAAGCCCTTTCAAATAGTTTTTTTCCTTTTTGACTATGGAGCATGACTAAGGAAACGCCGCCATTATCATCGAGCTGGGGCGCAACCTTTTCTATTCCCCAAAAATCCCCGTAATATCGCTGGGTCGAGACAAATTTTTATAAAGGCAATTATAGCAGCTCGGCCTGAGGGCATATCCGCCTAAAAACAGGTGTTTATAGGCACGGCTATCATGAGGTTTTCCATCAATAAATGCCGTTTCAACGTATGAATTCCAGCCATATTTTTCCTTATTGCGAAAAACAAACCCTGTCAGCTCGCCGCCATAGTGCTGAGCACAATACTTTTGGTACTCGCGCCAGACAAGCGGCGAAGGGACACCATAGCAGAGAATGTCGACTAGATAAAGGTTTTCCATATCCGCCTTAGCCGTGCAAAGATAATTTTTTAGCCCCCCGATTTGGCAGGATGTGCCCGAAAAAAGGACGCTAAGACCATTTTTTAAATCGTTTTTTACGCTGCTAAACATATCTTCTAAATCGCTTTGCACATATTTGCTGGTGCGCATGCAATCGCGTTCAAAAGCATTTTGAGCGCAAACATGCTTAACGGAAAAATCATCTAACAATCTTGCTCCATAGATATGGCCGCCTTGTGCCAAAACAGAATCAGTAAGCGCTGTAAAAAGTCCCCCTGAGCGGCTATGGCGGCGCACTTGTTCATTTTTATGGCGCGCCGCATAAAAAATCGGTTTAGAGCCAGAAAGCGTCGCCGCTTTTAAATACTGGCAAACTCTTTCACACAGGTGGCAATCGACACAGGTCTTTTGGTCAAGCGATGGATAGAGAAACCCCTCGTCATCTGCCTTTAAGGTAATGGATTTTGTAGGGCAAATATTTGCGCAAGCACTGCAACCACAACAATGTTCTTTTTTTGTCAGATTGAGCATTTTATCACCTTTTCCATATAGATTAGGCAAAATCGGCTTAGCTTTTTCGGATATTTATTGCGGTATCTTTCTTCTTTGTGCCGTGGCAAAAGTGCCTAAGCCCCCCTCCACGCACCGACAATTCTTGTGCAAAAATATTTCTTTAACCGTAACTTTTGTTTGCCATTTTAGCCCAGCATATTGCCGTCTTTAATCTTCTGCACGGCACGCTGCAGCACTTCTGCATCTTGAACAAGTGCCATGCGGACATATCCTTCGCCCGAAGGACCAAAAGCGCTGCCCGGGGTAACCAGGACACCAGTCTTTTTTACCAATTCCATGGCAAAATCTTCAGACTTATGGTAGCCTTTTGGCAAAGGAGCCCAGACAAACATCGTCCCTTCCGGCTTTTTCATCTGCCAACCAATCGAGATGAGGCCATCACAGAGAACATCGCGGCGCTTTTGATAGGCCGCCCGCGTTATTGCCACTGAGGATTGGTCACCGGAGATAGCCTCTATTGCCGCCTCTTGAATGGGAATGAACATGCCGTAGTCGAGATTTGATTTTAGGGCCTTCAGACGGCCGACAACTTCCTTATTGCCGACACAAAAACCAATGCGCGCCCCGGCAAGCCCATATGTTTTAGAAAGTGAATTGAATTCTACCCCTACATCCTTAGCACCTGCAAAACGCAAGAAGCTGCCTCCCTTTTTGCCGTCAAAGACCAGGTCGCTATATGCGTTATCATGTAAGACAATAATATCATATTTTTTAGCAAAGGCAATGACTTCTTCATAAAAACTATCAGGCGCCAAGGCCGTCGTCGGATTGTTGGGATAGGATACTATCATGAACTTTGCCCGTTTAGCAACATCTTCCGGTATATCGGACAGCTTTATCACATAGCCGTTTTCTTTTTTTTGCGGCATGTAATAAATTTCTGCCCCTGCAAGGCGCGGCCCATCAGCAAAAATCGGGTAGCAGGGGTCTGGCACAAGCATTGTATCACCTTCATCAATAATGCACAGCGAAATATGTGCAAGGCCATCTTGCGAACCTAAAAGAGAGCACACTTCCGTCTTGGGGTCAAGCTCTACACCATAACGCGTCTTATACCAGCGGCACACGGCAGCCGTGAGGCGTTCCTGGTCACCTAAAGCATAGACATAATTTTTCGGATTTACTGCCGCATCGGCAATGGCCTGCATAACTTTTTGGGAAGGCGGTATATTCGGCGCACCGATAGAAAGGTCTATAACTTCTTCCCCTTTTTCCAGCTTACTGCGCTTTACTGCGGCAAGGCGAGCAAAAACGCCTTCGCCAAATTGTTCCATTCTCTTTGCAAACTTCATGATACATCCCCCTTTAATGGATAGAACCTAAAGTTAAAAATAACAGAATTATTAGAAAATACCATATTCATTATATTTTCTTCCCACCTATTTGTCAATTGAGACCTGAAAGAGTAAATATTTATTTTATGATAAATAAACACGTGCCTAAAAAAATTTTCCTACTATTTCCTCCTTAATTGCTAAAGCGTTTATATTTACGCTCCAATGTGCCAAAAATTAATATACTGTAAGCTCAATCAATATTAAACATCTGTTTTTTTGTTAATTTTTTACTATATCATAATAAAAGAACGTACATTAGCGCATTTTGTTGACTAAATAATTTCTCCATTATACAATTAATACTGCAAATAATGTTATAGAAGGATGTGTGATTTTTGCGTAAGTTTCAGAAAAAACAATATGAGCGCTTAATCGGCCTCTCGCTTGGCGGCGCTCTTTCCTTGACAGGGCTCACGGCCCTGCCACTGCCTTATGCGGCACCTATTGTTCAGGCCGCAACACCTAATTTGAGCGCATACCAAAACGTGCGCTCCATCAGCGTATCTTGTGAAAATAATAATACGTGGACTATTTCTTCCCATTCTGCCTCTCCCCTGAACCTCCCACGACTAAAGTCGCGGGGTTCTTGCTTCATTGACCAATGCTT
>JAHHSR010000057.1 GCA_020025075.1 Pectinatus sp.
CGTGTATCAGACTTCTCAAGAATCCCCCACTTCTATAAGTGGGGGAGGTTCAATTTAGAAACAATATCTTGACGCTTTAAATGGATAGTAGTATTCTTATAACTGTAAGCACAGTCTGCGTTGTTATGAATATATTGATAAATAGAATAAATAATTTTAATTAATTATATTTATTGATTTACCCGCCGTGGTATTGTTGACGGGGAGTGTTCGTATGCGTTTATTTCCCCGCCCGACAGTGCAAGCGGGCCATGGCGGCAGGCGGCGTTTAAACTCAAGAGGAGGAGAATGACTTAAATGATTGATATTCTCGATCGCGTGCGCAATAAGGAGTTGCGCTCTAGGATTGTCACAGCAGAAGAAGCAGCAGCATACATAAAACCCAATATGACGGTTGCGACGAGCGGCTTTACGCCGTCCGGTTACCCTAAGGCAGTTCCGACGGCTCTGGCAAAGCGCATGGAAAAAGAACCGTTCAAAATCAACTTGTTTACAGGAGCATCGACGGGGGCCGAAGAAGATGGCGAACTTGCCAGAGTAAAGGGTATTCACAAGCGCATGCCGTATCAGACCAATAAGGAAATGCGCAACCAGATTAACAGCGGTGAAATCGACTATATCGATATGCACCTTAGTGAATCGGCTCAGTTTGTCCGCTATGGCTACATGGGCGGCGGCATTGATGTCGCTATTGTCGAAGCTTGCGCCATTACGGAAGATGGCAATATCATTCCTACTACCTCGATGGGCAACACGGCTTCTTACGTTCAGCAGGCAGATGTCGTCATCGTCGAAGTCAATGTCACGCAGCCGCTTGAATTAGAAGGTATTCATGATGTCTATGTACCGCTTGACCCGCCACATCGCCTTCCTATTCCGATAACAAAACCGCATGACCGCATCGGAACGCCTTACATTCCGTGCAGCTTGGATAAGATAAAATATATCGTGCCGTGCGATGTCAAAGACCACACCCGTCCGCTTGGTGAAATTGATGACAATGCACGCCGCATGTCCGCTAACATAATTGAACTTTTGAATGCTGAAATCAAGGCAGGTCGCATGCCTGAAAACCTTTTGCCGTTGCAGTCTGGCGTTGGCAATGTTGCCAATGCTGTCATTCACGGCTTTGTTGAATCCGACTTGAAAGACCTTTCCGTTTACACCGAAGTTATCCAAGATGGCATGTTCGACCTTATCGATGCCGGCAAGCTCAACTTCGCTTCGGGCACATCTTTGTCGCCGTCTCCGGAAGGCCTCGAACGCTTCTATAAGAATATCAAGGAATACAGAAAGCACATCATGCTTCGCCCGCAGGAAATCTCCAATAGCCCGGAAGTTGCACGCCGCTTGGGCGTAATTGCTATGAATACGGCTATTGAATGTGATATTTATGGCAACGTCAACTCGACGCATATCATGGGCTCGAAGATGATGAATGGTATCGGTGGCTCTGGCGACTTTGCGCGCAATGCTTACCTCACCATCTTCTGCACGGCTTCTACCGCTAAAGGTGGCGCCATTTCTTCCATCGTTCCGTTCTGCTCGCATATCGACCACACGGAACACGATGTCGACATCATCGTTACCGAACAGGGCTTAGCCGATGTTCGTGGCATGGCTCCGCGCGAAAGAGCAAAGACGATTATTGAAAAATGCGCTCATCCTGACTTCAAGCCGATGCTGCTCGACTATTTTGAACGCGCTGACGCTATGACCAAGCATGCTCATACGCCGACGCTTCTGCCGGAAGCTCTTTCGTGGCACCAAAGATTCCTCGAAACGGGCACAATGAAGAAATAAGTTTGGCAGTGTACATCTGACGCTGACCGTTTTATTTGCTATATATAAAATCTATGATATAATAGATAAGGCGATGCCATCTGCTGCAGTCAAGCCGATGGCTCGCCAATATATCCGAAATGCGCCAAGGTGCGGGACGGATGAGAATTGCGGCTTGCTCTAGCTATTATTATCTGAATATTATATATAATTTATAGTTATCTTATAAACCATATAATAATAAATGATATTAATATAACCCGACAGAAGTTCCTCGCCTCTTAGCAAAGTGGCAGGGCACTTACGAGTTGAGCAGCTGCAGGGCACTAAGTGACATACGTCACATATTTTCTGACACCGGAGAATAAAGAGATGATTCCGGTGTAACACTCAGGAGGAAAATTACTATGAGCAATGAAAAAGAAAAGATTCAAGCTGGTCTTGATACTTATAATGCCAGCGTTGACAAGGCAATTGCCAAATTCCCCGAACGCGGTCATTTGCCAGAACAGCGCCTTTATACGCCGCTTGATATAGAAAATGACGATTATAACGAACAGCTCGGCTATCCCGGCATGTATCCTTATACGCGTGGCGTACAGCCTACCATGTATCGCGGCCGTTTCTGGACGATGCGCATGTATGCAGGCTTTTCTACGGCAGAAGAATCCAACAAGCGCTATCGCTACCTGATTGAATCGGGTGCTTCGGGTCTTTCTTGCGCATTTGACCTTCCAACCCAGATCGGTTATGACTCTGATGACCCTATTTCTGAAGGTGAAGTTGGTAAGGTCGGCGTTGCTATCGACTCTTTGGCTGATATGGAAATCCTCTTTGATAAGATTGACCTAGGTAAGGTTTCGACATCCATGACCATCAATGCACCGGCATCTGTCCTGCTTGCCATGTACATTGCTGTTGCTGAAAAGCAGGGGGTAACGCCTGACCAGCTCAAAGGTACGATTCAAAATGATATTCTCAAGGAATATGCTGCCCGCGGCACCTATATTTTCCCGCCGCGTCCTTCTATGCGCCTCATCACGAACATCTTTGAATATTGCTCGAAAAATGTACCGAAGTGGAACACCATCTCCATCTCCGGCTATCATATCCGTGAAGCAGGTTCCACGGCTGCTCAAGAAATAGCCTTTACCATAAGCGATGGTATTGCTTATGTCGAAGCGGCAATAAAAGCTGGTCTCGATGTCGATGCTTTTGCTGGCCGTCTTTCCTTCTTCTGGAATGCACATAACAACTTGCTGGAAGAAGTTGCTAAATTCCGCGCTTCCCGCCGTATCTGGGCTAAGGTTATGAAGGAACGCTTCCATGCTAAGAACTCCAAGTCGATGAAGTTGCGCTTCCATACGCAGACGGCAGGTTCCATGCTTACGGCGCAGCAGCCGAACAACAATATTGTCCGCGTTGCTTTGCAGACGGCAGCAGCTGTTATGGGCGGCACGCAGTCATTGCACACCAACTCCCGCGATGAAGCACTTGCTTTGCCGACGGAAGAATCAGTTATGATTGCTCTTCGCACGCAGCAGATTGTCGCTTATGAAAGCGGCCTCGCTGACGTAATCGACCCGCTCGCCGGCTCCTACTATGTTGAAGCAATGACCGACCGCATCGAAAAAGAAGCTATGGAATACATCAAGAAGATTGATGAAATCGGCGGTGCTGTAACGGCTATCGAAAAAGGCTATATCCAGAAGGAAATTCAAGACAGTGCCTACAAATGGCAGATGGACGTCGAAAAGGGTGCCAGAGTCATTGTCGGCGTCAATAAGTTCCAGATTGAAGAAAAACCCGTCGAAGGTCTCTTGCGCGTAGATGCTTCCGTCGGCGAAAAGCAGAAAGAAAAGCTCGCCAAGATGAAGGCAGGCCGCGACAACGAAGCAGTGAAAAAATCGCTTGCTGACCTCAAGGAAGCCTGCAAGGACGAAAACGAAAACCTCATGCCACACATTCTGGCTGCAGTTAAAACGTACGCTACGCTCGGTGAAATCTGCGGCGTAATGCGTGAAGTTTTCGGCGAATACGAAGCACATACAACGTTATAATTAAAGAAAAGATTGGCGGAGGGACTAGAAGATGGAAAAACGTATTAGAGTATTGGTAGCAAAACCTGGTTTGGACGGACATGACCGTGGGGCGAAAGTTGTTGCTCGCGCACTGCGCGATGCTGGCTTTGAAGTTATTTATACCGGTCTGCGCCAGACGCCAGAGCAGATTGCTGAAGCAGCTTTGCAAGAAGACGTCAATGTCATTGCTATGAGCATTTTGTCGGGCGCTCATCCGCACCTTTTCCCGAAAGTTGTTGACCTCGTTCGCAGCAAGGGAATGAAGGATGTTTTGATTATTGGCGGTGGCGTTATTCCGGAAGGCGATATTCCCGCATTGAAAGAAGCAGGCATTGCTGCTGTCTTTACGCCGGGCACGCCGACCAGCGATATAGTTGATTTCATTAACGAACATGTAAAATAAATTGCAGGCTTGCCCTCCTTCTTCGGAATGAGGGCAAGCCGTTTATAAAGGTGGGGGATAAGTGGATATAGTAAAAGAGCTACTCAATGGTTCGCGCCTGGCCCTCGCTAGGACGATAACGGCTATCGAAAACGAATCAGAAGAAACAGCAGCAATCATGAAGAAACTTTATCCGCATACTGGCCATGCCTTTGTCATCGGGATTACAGGACCACCCGGTGCTGGTAAGTCGACCATGACGGATAAGCTGGCACGCGCTTATCGCAAGATGGGCAAAACGGTCGGCATTATTGCCGTCGACCCGACAAGCCCCTTTTCTGGCGGTGCGATTTTGGGCGACCGCATCAGAATGAATAGCCTCACGCTTGATGAAGGGGTCTTCATTCGCAGCATGGGCACGCGCGGCAGCTTGGGCGGCCTTTCGCACAAGACGGCCGATGCGGTAAAGGCGATGGACGCTTTTGGCAAGGATGTCATCTTTGTTGAAACTGTCGGCGTCGGGCAGTCGGAAGTCGATATTGTCAAGATGGCAGATACGACGGTCGTCGTCTTGATTCCGGGGATGGGCGATGATATACAGGCCATCAAGGCAGGTATTTTGGAAATTGGCGATATTTTTGCAATCAATAAGGCTGACCATGAAGGGGCAGATAAGCTTCAAGTTGAGCTCAATATGATGCTTGACCTAGATAGCCATATGTCCAAGTGGCGCCCGCCCATTCAAAAAGTCGTCTCAAGCCGCGGCGATGGCATTGACGAGCTCATTGAGCAGATTACAAAGCACAATGAGCATGTTACTGAAACTGGAGAGCTTATCAAGCGCCGCCGTGAAAGAGCCAAGACGGAGTTCTTGGAGCTTTTGCAGGCAACGCTCGGCAAGTATATCAAAAAGCAGATTGTAGATACGGGAAAATTAAACAGCTATGTCGATTCGATGCAGCTGCATGAAACGGACCCGTATACAATCGTGCATGAAACGATGGACAGTCTCCTCAAATGAGGGCTTGTCAATAAATAAGTCGAAATGGGAAAGGAGAGCTGTTTTAAAGGCGGCGAAAAGCGCACGCCTTTGACAGCGAAAAAACAATGTTTAAAATAGAATGTGTGGACCATATCGGTATAGCTGTTCCGGATTTGGCAGAAGCAAAGAAATTTTATGAAGATATGCTCGGTCTTACCTGCACGGGCGAAGAAGTCGTTGCTGAACAAAAAGTAAAGACGGCGTTCATTCCTACTGGCGAAGCTGAAATAGAACTTTTGGAAGCTACGGCACCTGATAGCCCTATTGCTAAATATCTCGAAAAGAACGGCGGTCGTCAAGGCATCCAGCATATTGCTTTGCGCGTTGATGATATCGAAGCTGCACTGGCTGACCTCAAGGAAAAGGGCGTACGCATGATTGATGAAAAACCTCGCTATGGTGCAGGTGGTTCTTCTATCGCTTTTGTTCATCCGAAAGCTAGCGGCGTTCTCGTAGAACTTTGCCAGCGTAAAAAATAAGCTTTTTCTCCAGCTGCAAGGCTGCATCGATAAAAGCCGTGGGACAAACGGCCCGCCCGGCATACCGGCGCGGAAAATTGGCGGCTCAGCCGCGATATGTCACTACATTTCAGGGAGGTAGAAATTTTGTCTACTGTTCAAGAAAAGATAGCCCTTATGAGGGAAAAAGAAGCGCACATTATGCAGGGCGGTGGCGCTAAGCGCATTGAAAAGCAGCATGCAAAGGGCAAGATGACGGCACGTGAACGCCTCAATATGCTCTTTGATGAAAATACCTTTGTCGAACTCGATATGTTTGTCAAACATCGTTGCACGAATTTTGGACAGGAAAAGAAAGACCTGCCGGCAGAAGGCGTTGTAACGGGCTATGGCACGATTGATGGTCGTCTCGTCTATGCTTTTGCGCAGGATTTCACCGTCGAAGGCGGCTCCTTGGGTGAAATGCACGCCAAGAAAATCTGGAAAGTCCAGGATATGGCAATGAAGATGGGCGCTCCCATTATCGGCATTAACGATTCGGGCGGCGCACGCATTCAAGAAGCCGTTGATGCTTTGAGTGGCTATGGCGGCATCTTCATTCGCAATACGGCAGCTTCCGGTGTTATCCCACAGATTTCCGTAATCATGGGACCTTGCGCAGGCGGCGCTGTTTACTCGCCGGCTCTTACCGACTTCATCTATATGGTAAAAAATACGAGCCAGATGTTCATAACGGGCCCGAGCGTCATTAAATCCGTAACGGCAGAAGAAGTTACGGCTGAACAGCTCGGCGGTGCTATGACGCACAACCGCACCTCAGGTGTTGCCCATTTTGCAGCAGAAGATGAAACGGACTGCATCCAGCAGATTCGCCGTCTTTTGAGCTTCTTGCCGAGCAACAACATGGATGATGCTCCTGTTTTTGCCAACGAAGATGACCCTTCGCGTATCGAAGAAAAGCTCAATCAGATTATTCCTGATAATCCGAATATGCCTTACGATATGAAGGATGTTATTCGCCTGCTCGTCGATAACGGCGATTTTTATGAATCGCAAGAACATTATGCGACGAATATCATCACCTGCTTTGCCCGCTTTGATGGCCATAGCGTCGGTATCATTGCCAACCAGCCGAAGGTCATGGCTGGCTGCCTCGACATCAACGCTTCTGATAAGTCGGCACGCTTTATTCGCTTCTGCGATGCCTTTAATATTCCTATTGTCAACCTCGTTGACGTGCCGGGCTTCTTGCCGGGTACGGAACAGGAATACGGCGGCATTATTCGTCATGGTGCTAAGATGCTCTATGCTTATAGCGAAGCTACCGTGCCTAAGATTACCATTATTACCCGCAAGGCGTATGGCGGTTCGTATCTTGCTATGTGCTCGCGTGACCTTGGCGCAGACCAGGTTATGGCTTGGCCGACTTCTGAAATTGCCGTTATGGGTCCTGCTGGTGCAGCTAATGTCATTTTCCGCAAAGACCCCGATGTCAAGGAAAAGACGCAGCAATACATCGACGAATTTGCAACGCCGTATAAGGCTGCCGAACGCGGCTATATAGACATGGTTATTGAGCCGAGTGAAACGCGTCCGCGCATCATCACGGCGCTCAATATGCTTGCCAGCAAGCGCGAAGACCGTCCTTCCAAAAAACATGGCAACGTGCCGTTATGATAGCTAGCTGCCGCTTTGGCGGTGGATACAAAGATAGATAATCTCACGAAAGGAGAAGCTACTTTGCTCTATCGGCATTAGTGCAAAACGCCGATATACCGATGGCTAGTCGGAAATTTACGCCTTTGGAGTGCGCCGTATTGGCACACGATGAATGAGGAAGCATTTGCGAGAATGGAAAATCCATTTTGAGTAGCAAAAAGATATGAGCAAGAACAATGGTGCCGTCAGTGAAGAAATTGTTGCGGCAATTACCGCAGCAGTGGAAAGCATGACCGGCAAAAAAGTAAAGGCCGTGCGCATTAAGCGCAGCGATGCCTGGGCCATGGCAGCCCGTGCTTAATACATGATAGAAGAAATTAATTTTTGGAGGAATTTCCTGTGAAAAAGTTTAACATCACCGTAAACGGCAACTCTTATGAAGTAGAAATCGAAGAAGTACAAGGCGGCACGGCTGCTGTAGCTCCTGCCCCGAAAGCAGCTCCGGCTCCTGCTGCAGCTCCTGCTCCCAAAGCAGCTCCGGCTTCTGCCGCAGCTCCTGCAGCTGTACCTGCTGGTGCAAGCACGATTGATGCTCCGATGCCGGGCAAAATCACGAAAGTTGTCGCTACCGTTGGCCAGAGCGTCAAAGCTGGCGATGTTCTCTTAATCCTCGAAGCTATGAAGATGCAAAATGAAATCACGGCTGTTGGCGCTGGTACCGTCAAGGCTATCAACGTTGAAGTTGGCCAGAGCGTCAAGACTGGCGACCAGATGGTCGTTATCGGCTAATTGCCATTAAGTATAAAAAGGCCTCCTGTCGCATTGCGGCGGGAGGTCTTTTCATGCTCAGTATTTTGTCAAGAGGTTTTTCTTGATGACAGAATGTCTTGTGATGAATGTACCTTTGCTTTCACGGGCAAAAGTTTATTCACAACTATTCAGTGTAGATAAGTTCAATAGAATGGATAATTCCTTCATCTATACTAAGGCGAAATTCAAATGCGCCGTCGCAATAATAATAGTAAGAATATCCTGGTGGAAGTACTGAAGCTTCATAGATGGATACGGGCTGGAGCATATTCTTAAAAAGTTGCTGCGCTTTTTTTAAAGACATGCCAACCTTGATGCCATTTGGGGTAGACAAGTTGCTTTCTTTGCATTGGACATAATTGACCCATGTGTTACCGGTTGGTGTTACGTAAGTAGTGACTAAGAAAAGATTATTATAATCATAGCTAATTACCTCACTCCCATTTTCGGTAAAGTGAGATATTTTAGTTGGAGTACCATAAATTTGTTTTACATAGCTAAGCGAAGAACCAAGCGATATGCCTCCAATGCATAAATTTGCCTGCATATTCGCTGGGTCGAGAGAATTAGCTGCAACAGGAGTAGGAATATGGCAATAAAAAAGAAATGCTAAGACTAATAGAATAATTTTTTTATACATAAACAAGAATAAGCCTCCTTAAAAATAATGAAATTATTTTGCTTTTTGAGTATTTTCTATTGCACGGTCACGCAAGACGTCAAAGGCATTACCTACATCTAAAAAAGACAATTTATCATAATCCGCCAGAAGACTCCTTCCTCTTAGGTGGGAGATGAATGGTGGC
>JAHHSR010000058.1 GCA_020025075.1 Pectinatus sp.
CCACCATTCATCTCCCACCTAAGAGGAAGGAGTCTTCTGGCGGATTATGATAAAAATGCCTTTTATTTAGGCGAATAAATCTCACCTGCGCAAGGATTTTTTCTTATTATACTTGTTTTTATCCCAAAAATAAATTATAATAAAACAAAAGTTTATTCTTCTATCCTGGGGATGTAATGGGTTCGACGGGGGTAGATGGCAGACAATAAGCGAGCCGGGGGGTCATCATCCCGTCAGTAAGGTGAAACTTTTATTTAAATATAAAAGCTAACGAAGATTACGCTTTAGCAGCTTAATGCTAACCTCTTTTGTCCTTCTTCCCGCAAAGGGCAAAAAGAGGCAAACTGCGGGATACTGAGCAGCTTATTCTCGGCGGCTGCTTAGGAATTTTATCGAGATAGGATAAGCTGACTTTGTCCATGTAGTTAACTTATCTTAAATTGAACATGGACTTCGCTCGGAGAAAGTTGCCTGACAATGCTTTCGGACAGGAGTTCGATTCTCCTCATCTCCACCAGAAATTATCCGCCGCACTTGTAAAAGTAGCGGCTTTTTATTTTGTGCATTTTTCTTATCCTAAAAAATAAAAAGCAGGTGCATTTAAATGCATCTGCTTTTTATTAACAGCCTTACCATATTTGTTATGCTATAATAAGAAAAAAGGAGGTGAGGCGGCATAGGCCGCCAACTGCATGAAAGCATTAATTACAGAAACAACTGAAGTACTGTCGTTTAAAAATGACTACCGTTCCACCATCCGCCATATCGATGGCGCTGATTTGATTTTGCAGATTATCGACTCACCCCGCAAAGAAGTTTCCGATAAAGAGGGCCATCGCGAAACGATGCTCGAACTCGAAAGTGTTGCTGAGTTTCAAGAATGGGATAAGATTCTTGGAAAATTTTCTTCCCTCGACAATCTTCTTTGCTCACTGAGCCAAGAACAGCTCGACACTTTCATCAAATACAGCAATAACGGCATCAAAAGCTCCGATTTAGATGTCGATTTGCAGTCAGTTGAACACGATATCCGCCTTGCGCACAATATCAGCGAGGGAACATTTGTTCCAGACGAAGATTAATAAAATTGCTGTACGGCATCTTTGAAGTACATCTCCAAATCATATGGCGAAAAAATTCCTTTATCCGTAACTACGCCGCTTATTAAGCTAGGCGGCGTAACGTCAAAGGAAGGGTATATCGCCTTTACCTGCGGCGCCGTATGGCGCACGCCACGAAATGAGAGGACATCGAGCGGGTTGCGTTCTTCGATGACAATATCCGCTGATGTCTTTTTATTCTTATCGGGAATACCCGTGACAAAATACGGTATGCCGAAATGCTTGGCCAAAATGGCAATCTGGTATGTGCCAATCTTGTTGGCAATATAGCCATCACGGGCAATCGTATCCGCTGCGGAAGTGAAAAGGTCGATGTGCTTATTTTGCATTGCATAGGCGACCATATTATCCGTTATAACCGTCGTGTCAAACCCCATCTGCGAGCAGCAGGTTGCCGTGAGGCGAGCTCCCTGCAGATAAGGACGCGTTTCCGCACAAAAAAATTTTACCTTCTTATTCATAGCGCGCGCTGCCCGCAGCATCATGCCGATTATCGTTTCACCAAAACACTGCGTAAGGACTGTTCCTTCCGACGGAAACATCCGCGCCAAGTTATTGCCTACTTTTTCCATTATCGAATAGCGCCGCTCCAACGATTCTAGCGTACCTAAAAATATGGCTTCATAGGCATTTTTTCCTTCTTCTAAAGCATTTTGGGCCATTTTATAGGCATTTTGCGTAATCTGCTCCATGCGATTAGCCGTTGTGGGACGAGCATGGCTTATACGCTCAGATGCTTTAGCCAAAAAGGAAAGCTGCTTTTCTTTTGTTAAAGAACGGCATTGCCAAGCTGCCAATGCCATTCCCATGCCTGCCGCCGTATACGGTCCAGCACTTTGCGTTACCATGTCGGCAATCGCTTTTGCCACTTGCTCATAACTTTCACATTCGACATATTCTGTCTTTTCTGGATAGATGCGCCTATCTAAAATGCGCACCTTACCATCTTCAAACCAGGCCACGTGCTCATATTGCAGCATATAGGCCAAATCGTGATCATATCGTTGTTTCATCAATCACATCTCCCATTATTTTATAAAAAAGGACTGATTAAATGCTCTTAGAAAAAGAACGTGAACTCGTCGCCGCATACGGCCGAAAGGTCTATGACGCCAATCTCACAACGGGAACGACGGGCAATATAAGCCTCATCAACCGCGAAAAAAATCTCATCGCCATCAGCCCTTCCGGCATGGCTTACGACGAAATATCGCCATCTGATGTCGTAGTCGTCGATTTGGCAATGAATGTCGTCGACGGAACTCGTCTCCCCTCTAGCGAATGGGCGCTACATACGGTCTTTTACCAAAACAGACCTGATATCAATGCTGTCATCCACACCCATTCCCTCTACTGTACAATTTTCGCCGCGCTCAGACAGCCTTTAAGGGCGGTACACTATGAAATTGCCGAAAACGGCGCAGATACTGTGCCTTGCGCCCAATATGCAACCTATGGCACCGAAGAATTAGCCCAGAATGCCATTGCCGCTTGCGGAAAGCAAAACAACGCCGTTCTCCTAGCCAATCATGGTCTTGTCGCTTCCGGACGCGATTTAAAGAGTGCCTTTAGCCTTGTACGCGGCCTTGAATACGTAGCGCAGCTTCAATACATGGCACAGTGCATTGGAAATCCCACCATCTTATCGCCTGACGAAATCAATAAGGTTGCTCAAAAATTCGCTTCATATGGACAGCCGAAAGGAGAAAAAAATGTCTGAAGAAAATCTCTTGCCGGGAATAAGGGTGAAAAAAGGTGACATTCAAGAACGTATCCTAGTTTGCGGCGACCCATTTCGTGCCGAGGCGTTAGCAAAGCGCCTTGAGTCTTCCTGCTGTTTACAAAAAGCCCGCGAGTACTGGACCTATCAGGGAAAATGGCAAGGTATTCCACTTACCATCTGCTCACACGGTGTCGGTGCCAGCGGCGCTATGCTCGCTTTCATCAGCCTCATAAAAGGCGGTGCTAAGGCCATTTTGCGCCTTGGCACAGCCGGCACACTATGCGAAAAGGTGCGTCCTGGGGACCTTGTTATCGCTACGGCAGCAGCAAAAGAAGATGGCGTGAGCAATATCTATGCACCGAGCTCTTTTCCAGCTGTTGCTGATTTTTCCGTTACAGCCGCCCTCTGCGAGCGGAGCAAAAAATCACCTTGCCATGTCCATCTAGGCCCCATTGTCACACAAGGCGCCTTTTATGGCGGCGTCATGCCCACCAATACCGAACTGCAAGCCAAAGCCGGTGCCATCGCTCTCGAAATGGAAACTGCGGCACTTTTTACAGCGGGCAGCATCTATAATGTCAAAACTGGTGCCATCTTAGCTATTGACGGCAATGCACTCGCCGTTTTAGACAGCGCCGAAAGCCATGACCCAGACCCTGAACTTTTGAAAAAGGCAGTTTCCGACTGCGCCGACATCGCCTTTGACGCTCTCATTGCCATCTAGTATACGAAAAGCCGCGCTAGGGGCTTAGCGCGGCTAAAACATCGCTGTCTGCTCAACATTTTGGTACAAACGCTTATTTTTTTGATGAACCTGCGGCAAATAAGTCACCGACGAGATACGTGGCTTTTCAAGGCCAAAACGCGGATTATAGCCAAATAGATTAATATACTGCGGCAAATCGCTATATTCCTTATCCATAGCCAACAAAAGCTCATAAGTAGCTGTCGCGTCATCAATAGCGCGGTGCGTATTTTCAGCGTTAAGGTGATAAACCTCAACAGCACTCGAGAGGCGATGCGGCATCGGTTGCCTATCACGATAGACGGTGAGTGCATCGAGCATCTTAATCTTCTTTAAAATTTCCGCTTTCCCCTGACCTGCCAAAAAATAATAAATAAAGCGCAAATCAAATTGAGCATTATAAGCAACAACCAAGGGAGATTCTACATCTAAGAAATTAAAGAGCCTTTCTGCTGCCTGCTCTTTTTCTACGCCTTCTTTTGCCAGCTGCTGCATCGTAATACTTGTAAGCTGCGTAATCTTAGCCGGCAAAACGCGCCCTTGCGACAATTTGATGAAATAGTCAAGTGGCTCTACCTTGATTTCATTATTGGGACGTGATACCCGCAAGGCGCCAACTTCTATTATCTCGTCAAAGCGGGGGCTAAGCCCCGTTGTTTCCACATCAATAAAAAATATATTCTTGAACTGGACAAATAGATTATCTAACATTTTTTCTCCAAATTGATTTCATAGGATAAATACTATGGTCAGATTAGCATTTTTTTGCTAAAATTAATATGTCTTTTACACAATTTTATCATCGAGGTTAAAATCATGCAATTTAAATTTTGTCATTTGGGCCTTCAGGTCGCTAATTTGGAAAAATCCATCGCTTTTTACAAAGAAGCTGCACAATTGGAAGAAAGTTTCCGCAAAAAAGTAAATAATCTTACCTTCGTCTATTTGACAGACAAAAATAGTGCCTTTGAGCTTGAACTGAAATTTGACAGCGAAAATCCAGTCGCTTGTCCGTTAGGTGAAAATCCACCTCATTTAGCCCTTAGAGTTGACGACTTTGATGCCGCTTTAGAAAAGCATACAAAAATGAGCTGCGTAAAAATGGTCAAAAAAGCCATCGGTATCTATTTCATTGAAGACCCCGATGGCTATGCACTAGAAATTATGGCTTCCCACGTCAAATAGCACTTTCAATAATGCCGCCCCCCAAAAGCGTCTCCTTCTCATAAAAGACGACAGATTGACCTGGGGTTACGGCACGCTGCGGCTGCTCAAAAATTACTTTGGCTAGGCCATTTTCCATAGTAATGACACGCGCGGCAAAAGTATTTTTCCCGTAACGAATTTGTGCTTGCACCAAAAGCGGTTTTTCGACCGTTTCAAAAGCAATCCAATTCACATGCGAGGCCACAAGGCCGCTAGCGTAAACTTCATTTTTTGTCCCTACAATAACTGTATTTTTCTCTTTATCCAATTTAGTCACATAAAGAGGTTCAGCTGCGGCAATGCCCATTCCTTTGCGTTGCCCAATCGTGTAAAAGGGAAGTCCCTTATGTTTCCCCAAGACCTTGCCACTGCCATCGCAAATTACGCCTTGAGGCAGTGGCTTTTTTATGTTTTCTAAAAGATATTTTTTATAGTCATCATCAGGTACAAAACAGATTTCTTGGCTCTCTTTTTTATTGGCAACGCTCAGTCCGTATTCCTTGGCGATTTCGCGTACTTTTGACTTTTCATAATCGCCCAAAGGAAACATGAGCTGCGCCAAGACAGGCTGGCTCAAATGGTAAAGCATATAAGACTGGTCTTTTTTGGCATCAAGCCCCCGGCGCAATAAGTAGCGGCCATTTTCTTGCACAATGCGCAAATAATGGCCCGTCGCTAAGTAATCAGCACCTAACTTTTTGCAAGCCTCCAGCAACGCGCCAAACTTTATTTTATTATTGCAGCGCACGCACGGATTAGGGGTTCGCGCTGCCAAATATTCCTTTACAAAATAATCTTTGACTTCCTTTTGAAAAATATCCCTAAAGTCGACAACATGATGCTCAATGCCCAGCTTAGCGCATACTTGCACTGCATCGTGAATGGCACCTTCGCTCAACTGCTGCTCTAAATCATTTCTTTCGCGCCCTGTATCGCTCAAAAGCATTGTAACGCCAAAAACCTCATATCCCCGTTCTTTTAAGATGGCGGCTGCTGTCGAACTGTCAACACCGCCGCTCATCGCTACTGCTACTTTCTTCATATTATTTATTTTTTGGATTTTTATTCCACCTTTCCATCTTTCTTTCCTGCTATGACTTTGAAATGCTTTTTATGCTTTTCGCAAAGGTCCGCTAAGGTAATTGAATTTAACACATCGCTAATACTTTGGCAAACATTTTCCCAGACATCGCGCGTCACGCAATGGCAAGCTTTCTTGCATACCTGATGCTCAGAATCTACATCATTTAAAAGGCAATCTACCAGTGCTATCGGACCTTCCATTATCGTGATGATATCACCTATTGTAATCTCATCGGGTGCTTTCGTGAGTACATAACCGCCTTGAGCGCCACGCGTGCTTTTAACGAGACCTGCATTGCGCAAAGAGCAAATGAGCTGCTCAAGATAATTATCAGAAATTCCCTGCTTAGCGGCGATAGTTCGCAAAGACAGCGGTCCCTTACCATAATTTAAGGCCAATTCATACATTGCTGTAACTCCATAGCGCCCTCTCGTCGATAATTTCATTATTAATTCACTCCTACTAGTCTAACTTTTTAATTGCTTTTAGATAGTTTCTGATTTTGCTTTCAAATCCATTTTCCGTTGGGTTATAATAACTTGCATCATGCAAAGCTGTCGGTAGATATTGTTGTGCAACAAAATGTTGTGGATAATCGTGCGGATATTTATATTCTATGCCATGCCCTAATTTTTCTGCCCCACTATAATGGGCATCACGCAAATAAGGCGGCACTTGGCCACAATTCTTTTTTTTGATATCTGCTAAAGCCTTTTTTATTGCCAAATAGGAAGCATTGCTCTTCGGCGCACTGGCAATATAGGTAACCGCCTGAGAAAGAATAATTGCCGCCTCGGGAAAACCCACCAGCAAGGCACTATTCATGGCCGCATTTGCCACACAAAGCGCCTGGGGGTCGGCATTGCCAACATCTTCTGCAGCACAGATGACGATGCGGCGCGCTATAAACTGCAAATCTTCACCGGCAGCAATCATCCTTGCCAAATAATGCACCGCTGCATCAGGGTCACTGCCACGCATACTCTTGATAAAAGCGGAAACGACATCATAATGATTGTCACCAGCGCGGTCGTAAGATTGTAATTTTTCTGGCGCCAGCTCTTTTAAAAGGGCCATATCGAGATACTTATTTCTATCAAGAGCCATTAAAGCAGCCTGCTCTAAAAAATTTAGTGCCGCCCTTGCATCACCTGCAGCAATTGAGGCAATCTGTTCTAATGCCTCGTCTTGTGCTTTGAGGTGAAAATTTCCCAAGCCATTTTTTTCATCTTTAATAGCACGCTGCAAGAGCAGTTTTATTTGCCGCTTATTCAAAGGCTCTAACTTAATGACGCAAACGCGTGAAAGAAGCGCTCTATTGACACTAAAATATGGATTTTCAGTCGTAGCTCCCACCAATATCAGCTGGCCACTTTCGACATAGGGCAATAAGACATCTTGCTGAGCCTTATTAAAGCGATGAATTTCATCAATAAAGACGATGGTTCTTTGGTTATAAAAACGCAATTTTTCCTGCGCTTTTGCGATTACCTTTTTCAATTCCGCAATGCCGGCCGTAACGGCATTAACTTGCTCAAAAGCACTCTTAGTCAAAGAGGCAATGAGTTTTGCCAAAGTCGTCTTTCCAGTACCTGGCGGACCATAAAAGAGCATCGATAAAAGGCTATCCTTTTGCAGCATTGTCCAAATGAGCTTTCCCTTGCCGACAACCTTTTCCTGCCCGACAAATTCAGATAGAGCCTTCGGCCGCATGCGCACGGCAAGCGGAAAACCATTAAATTCTTTGGCAGAAGATGTATCTTGAGCAAAGGAAAAAAGATCTAAATCTTCCATTTTATACTCCTGTCGAGCCGATACCACCTTGACGAACAGATTTAGCCGCTACATCATCATCATCTGCTAACAAATATTTATAAAAAATTCCCTGCGCCAGGCGCATTCCCTTTGTTACATGAAAGGCTTTATCGGAATGATTATAAATAGCAAGCATGATATGGCCTTCATTAGATTCATTATTATAATAATCTGCATCAATAATTCCCACGCTGTTAATAAAAGAAAGCGCATTTTTTATTGATACACTTGAGCGCATATGAAGCCCCAAAAATTCATCTTCCTGCATATAAGCTTTCAATCCCGTTGGCACTAATGTTACCTTGCCCGGCAACAAAACTGCATCTTCAGCGGCTGCAATATCATAGCCGGCGCTTTTTTGTGTTTTTCGCTCCGGCAAGGTAATACTTTTTTTAGCATAGTCAGTAACTATTTCAAAGCCTCTTTTTTTCATGTTCACAATCCTTTTTATATTTTTGTTAACTTGTATAATCATGCAAAACTTTGTGTGCTATGATAAGTCTGTCTTCTCATATATATACTATCATAATTATAGATAAAAATAAACGATACGTTTACATACGAATTGAAAATATTTTTAACTAAAACAATTTACAAAGTTGCAGTCAAAAATAAAAATATACTTATACAAAAATAAGTTTAGATGATTTTTTTATAAATATAAGTAACATCTATTGATATTAGAATTGAAAAGATTTTGAATATCAATATATATATTAAAAACACCTAAAAATAGAAAAAAAAACGACCTTTGGATTATATCCAAAAGTCGTGCTAAGTTTCAAATGGCGGAGTGAGAGAGATTCGAACTCTCGCATGGTTACCCATCTAACGATTTAGCAAACCGTCCTCTTCAGCCTCTTGAGTATCACTCCGTATTAAATTATATGGCAGGGGCAGAAGGACTTGAACCCTCAACCAATGGTTTTGGAGACCACTACTCTACCAATTGAGCTATACCCCTATAATATGGGGTGACTAGTGGGGATCGAACCCACGCGTAACGGAGCCACAATCCGCCGTGTTAACCGCTTCACCATAGCCACCATTTTTCATGATATCAGGCTATCTCAAGATAACCTGATATCATTTTTTTAAACCGGCAACTACCTAT